>CAYTLQ010000023.1:0-32581 GCA_964438715.1 uncultured Ignavibacteriaceae bacterium | reverse complement strand
CGATATTGGTTGGCTTCAGCAGACATGGGATATGGTCATCAACGGGCCATTTATCCATTGGCAGACATTGCAGAAGAGGGTGAAATAATTACCATTGGTTCATTGAGCAGTAATTCTGCCGCCGAACAAAAGTTATGGAACAGAATGCTCAGAATGTATGAAGGATTTTCAAGAGCGACATCAATACCATTTTTCGGTAAAACGATTTTTGGTCTTCTCGATAGTCTGCTTTACATTCCCAGCTACTACCCAATACGAAACCTCTCAGGAGCTACACTTCAGGTAAAATTACTTACATCGAGTATCAAAAAGGGTCTTTGCGCCGGCTTTCTGGAAAAAATTAAACAAAAGCATCTGCCCATCATTACATCGTTCTTTGCCCCCGCAATAGCCGCAGATATGGCAGGACACGATGAAATTTATTGTATTATTTGTGATGCTGACCTGAACAGGGTTTGGGTGGCGGAACAACCGTGGGAAAGCAGAATTAAATATTTTGCTCCTTGTGGAAAGGCAGCTCAAAGGTTACGCTCTTACGGTGTTCCGGAAAACAGGATTTTTATTACCGGTTTTCCCCTTCCACATTCTCTGATAGGAGGCGCGGATATGCCTGTCCTGAAAAAAGATCTCGCTCAGAGATTAGCCAACCTCGATCCCCGTGGCAGGTTTCGGGTACGAAATGAAAAAAGTATTGAACATTTTCTGGGAAGTGAAGCTCTCTCAGTAAAGCCACTATCATATCTCACAATTACTTATGCAGTTGGGGGCGCCGGGGCTCAGAAAGAAATCGGTTCAATTTTAATGAAAAGCCTTAAAGAAAAAATACACAGTGGGCAGGTGCACCTAAATCTTGTTGCGGGAATCAGAGAGGATGTATTTCGCTATTTTCATGATGAAGCAAAAAAGATTCTTGGCAATTCTGAGTTAGTGAAAATTATTTACTCAGATTCAATGCACGAATATTTTGAAGAGTTTAACAACGCAATCCGAACTACCGATATTCTTTGGACAAAACCCAGTGAACTTTCGTTCTATACCGGGCTTGGATTGCCAATTATCATGTCGCCTGCCTTAGGCTCTCAGGAACAATTCAACAAATACTGGCTATTTGATATAACTTCCGGTATAAAGCAACTTACCCCCGAATATACCGATCATTGGCTATTCGATTTTATTAACAAAGGTAGAATGGCTGATGCCGCCTGGGATGGATTTCTTAAAGCAAGGAAATTAGGTAATTACAAAATCCGCGAGATTCTGGAAACCGGTATGATGAGTACTTCCGATTCCCCTTTAATGCGATGAATAAAAAGAAAATTTTTCTCGTGTACCTTAAAACCGGTGGAGGACATCTTGCCCCGGCCAGAGCAATTGCTAATTATCTGAAAAAGCATTATCCTGATGAGTATGAGAGTATTCTCGTAAACGGGCTTGAGGAAGCAGGGAAAATTGTTCAGTATTCGATTGAAGATGGATATCGTATTCTTCAGGCTCAGAGCAAATGGTATTATGAATTTCTTTATCTAACGAATAAATTCTCGCCAATTGCTTATTGGAACAGGTGGCTTCTAAGCAATTTTATGATGAAGTACCTTGAAAAACGGATTCTCTCTGAAAAGCCCGACAAAATAGTCATATTTCACTTTTTTTGTTACGATCCTGTATATCGAATTCTGGCAAAACATAATCTATCCATCCCTGTAATAACCGTAGTGACCGATCCGTTTACCGCTCACCCGCTCTGGTTTCTGAAGAAAGATCAAAACTTTATTCTCTTCAGCGAACGATTAAAAAACCATGTAGCAGGTATCGGTATCCCCAACGAAAACCTTCATGTTTTTCCATTTATTCTTGATGAAAAATTTTCTCAGCCAATGACCCCGCAAGCATGTGACTTTGCAAAGAGAAAATTGAAAATAGATAGTTCTTTCGAAACCCTCCTTATTCTTGGAGGGGGTGATGGAATACCAAAAGGTTACGAAATTTTGAATGAACTTATCCGTAGTGGATTTGAAGGCAATATAGCTATTGTTTGTGGAAGAAATACCACATTGCGCAAACGCTGTATTGAACTTGCTGATTCATCCGGTAAACATAATATCTATGTTTTCGGTTACATCGATTTTGTATATGAATTGCTTAATATTGCAAAGGTTGTTATTACTAAGTGCGGGGCATCTACATTTATGGAGATAATTCAAATGGGGAAAATACCTGTTATTATCGATTACCTCTGGGAACAGGAAAAAGGAAATGTAGAATTTCTCACGGATAATGGAATGGGGATCTATGAACCGTCAATCCGAAAATTACCGGCTCTTGTTAACCGCTTGTTTGAAGATAAGGAATATTATCAATCATTTATTGAAAATATTATCAAGGGAAAACCGGAGAACGGATGTACGGCTGTGGCTGAATTTATAAGAAATTTTTGACAAGAAACGGCATAAAACATTTTTCTACACTGATATTCTCAGAAGATAATCTGTATTATCAGAAAGTATTATTGCTGAATTTACTGCTACGGTCATTGGGAATATCAGATCGGGTGTTCCCGTTCCGAAGTCGAGTTTTGCCGACGGAAGCTGAGAAAGATTTGTAATGAGACACCCCTCAGCCGGATTATATACAGGTAATTCATGTACTTTTCTTTCATTTATTTTATGTAGCAACTCTGTTTGATACTTTCTGTAACTTTCCGTGGAAATATCCGGCATACTTTTCCTGATCTCTATCGCTATTTCAGCCTCACCTGAGTTCCTCAGATATTCAGCATTAAATGTTGCCTTGTGAAAAAATAACCCATTTCCAATAAAATAGCGACCATATTCTTTTACTATATTTCGCACATCAACCGGCATTGTAACACTGAATTTCTCACCTGCGTAATCATTGTCACTTACCATTCTTTTTATCAGTGTCGCTGATAAGTAATCATTAGAGGAAACCGTCACTCCTGTATCAAGCGCTATTTTCCGAATATTATCTTTTACCGACTGTTTAGAATGTCTAATAATTTTGATATTTGTGCTTTTTTCCGGAATCTCCGAAGGCTGTAATGCGGAGGGATTTAAGGTAACCTCGGTTAGACGACGGTTATATGTGTTCCGAATATCAGTATGAACGGAATCGCCTCTTGTCCTTGCGGCGAGCTCCATTAAGAAGTAAAAATAACTATATCCATCTCCTGCAATATGTTTCAGATGTGGAATAAGTACTGTACCATTTCTCAACTGAAGCACTCTTAAATAGAATAGAGAATTTTTCTCCGGTTCTGCAATTCCCTTAAAGCGATCAAAAATTTCATCCGGCGAACAGGTTACATCAAAATCTTCGTTGATTTGAAACTCACCAATATAATTCGTTAACGGAAAATCATTTTCTGATATTATACCCGCCTGATAACTACTAAAGAATGGAAAAAAGTTTGAACGCAATGCAGAGAGAGAGGTAAGAAGAGCTGAATAACTACAACGATTGCGAAAAAAGAAAAGGAACTCAATTGGGTATGAACCATTTGAAAATAAAAAGTCTATAGGAGAGACAGGTATAGTGTGCATTAGGCAGAATAGACAGATTATTTATTGATTACCTGTAGTTATACATTATTCTTTGAATTTTAATGTAATAACAAACTCCACACCTCTTTCGGGCTTTAAAATCTCTAATGTGCCGGATAATTGTTTTGCCATCAGACGAATCAGGTTCATGCCGATAGAGTTTAATTTTGATAAATCAAATCCTTCAGGTAATCCTTTACCATTATCAGAATACCGCAGGCAAAGTTCATTCTCAGAGTGATACCGTAAAGAAATTGCAATATTATTGTTCTCTTCCTGATCGAATGCATACTTCATTGTATTTGTAAATAGCTCATTAAGCATTAAACCGCATGGTATTAAAATCTCAACAGGAAGTATTTCATCAACAAACTCAAGATTTAAATGAATATGTGTATGTGAGTCGGAATACGAATTAACAAGAAATCCCATCAATTCTTCGAAGTAATGTTTGATGCTCATCTCTTTGAGATTTCCGGTCTTATACATCAGCTCGTGTATTATAGACATTGAACGGATACGATTCTGACTTTGGATGAGTACTTCCCTGGTACTACTCCCTTCAAGTTTCGCTTCCTGAAGACTTAGGAGTGATATTATTAACTGAAAATTGTTTTTGACCCTATGATATATTTCTTTTAATAACAGTTCTTTTTCTTTTAGCGCCAGTTCGATATGTTTTTTTGCCTGCTCTCTTTCGGTAACATCCTGCTCAATACCAACATACCTGAATTCAGTACTACCGGGCAGAGAAAGATTTCCTGCTGTTCCCCTGATATAACGCAAGCCACCACTATTATCGGAAATTCTGAATAGATGTTCACCGGGATTTAAGCCTTGTCGTAATTTGCTGAACCACTCTTCCATCATAAACTTGTCTTGTTCGTGGACAAAGCTAAGAAAATAATTAATTGAGACATTGTCAGAAATATTCTCGGCATTAAAAAGTCTGCAAAGCTCTACCGACCATGACATTCCTGCATGTTCAGCCTCCATAACCCAGGTACCCGATTGCGCCAGTTTTTGGGCTTCTGTGAGAATAAACCTGCTCTCAAGAATTTCTCTTTCGTATTGTTTTCTCTGAGATATATCCCTGATAATAGATAGGATACATTCTTCATTGTTTATCTCGATAAGTGTCGCAGAGATTAGTCCTGTTAATATTTGACCATTTTTTCGCAGGAATTCAGTCTCAAAGTTTGCAATACTTCGATTCTCTTTTATTTTATTAATAAAATTCTGATAGGCAACCTCATCACCCCAAATGTTAATTTCTTCCCATGTCATTCCAAAGACTTCTTCAGCTGCGAATCCGAAAACAGCATTAAAACCACTGTTAACATCTATATATAGGCCATCAAAGAAGCGATTAATCAATACCGCATCCGGAGAAGTATGAAAAGCCTTGAAGAACTTTTCTTCGGACTGTTTCAGTTCTAATTCTCTTTGACGAATTTCAGTCATATCCCTAAGCACAAGAACTGCACCGGAAATTTTGCCCGAATCATCTTTTACCGGAGCAGAAACGCCACTAACGGGGATACGCGTAAGAAATTTTTTACTATACAGCATGTATCCATCGGAGATAATCGTACTTTCTCCCGCGAAAGCATTCAACAAGGGGTGGTCTTTTTGTGTACCATCGGATTCATGATACAATATAAAAATTTCATTAAGTGTTTTTCCAATAGCTTGTTTTTCTCTCCAGCCAAGGAGTTTTTCCGCAACACGATTCATATAAAGAATTTTCCCGTTAATATCGGTAGAAATCAGCGCATCGCCGATAGAATAAAGTGTTGCTCTAAGCTGAGCTTCGCTTTGCTTTAATGCTTGTTCTGCTTTTTTCCTCTCGGTTATATCGGTGAAAATAGACATGTGCAAACCCGGCAGAAAACCTGCAATGGTTCTGTATTGTAATGTTTTGGTAGCACCATTTTTTGATAAGAAGACAACTTCCCCCTCATCACTTCCACTTTTTCTGAGCTTTTTTATCTTCTTGTCTATTCCCTTAATCGTATCTTGTATTTCGAGTATTGAATATGGTTGATTCATCATTTCCGACAAAGTATATTCAAATATTTCAAGACCCGCTTTGTTTATATCCCGTATAATACCACTGTCATCTACAACAACAATTCCGTCATGAGAATTTTCAAAAATACTTTTATACCGCAATTCAGAAACTTTGAGCTCATTTTCAACTTTTGCTCTTTGTTTCATCTCTTTCATAAGGGCACTATTTTTTTCTTTTAACTCTTTAACTCTTTTTTGTATTTCAGCTTCAAGAGTATGCTCATAGTCATTTCGCAGTGCTTCTGCCTCTTTTAATTCACTAATATCCTCAAGTACAATATTGAATTTTATTACTGTCTGAACTTTATCTTTTTCGACTGATGTGGTGAATCTCAGCCAAACGGGCAAGTCATTCTTTTTTTCAAATTCAATATCTATCTGTAAAGGTCTTGCGCTTAAATGAACTTTCTTAAGATAACCCGTAAACTGCTGGTGGTAATGTTTTGGTATGTGAAGCAGTAAATATGAGTTAACAAGTTTTTCCCTTGGTTTTGAGAGCAGTTGAACGGCCATTTGATTCACTTTTATAATCATTCCCCTTTTATCACATTCAATATACCCTACAGGAGCATTATCGTAAAGTTTTTGATACTCCCGGAGACTGTTATCTAACTCCTTTTGAACTTCATTTAACTGGTCGTTTTGGATTTCAAGCTCAACTTGATAGACTTCCAATTCGTGAAGGAGTTGATTAATTATATTAATATCCCGCAAGTTGATCTTTGGAGTAACATTACCGCGGGAGACTATCTCTTCTGCCGCTTTACGCAACTTCAAAAATTTATTTTTTGTGATTTTTCTTTTTTGGGTTAGCGCTCGTTTATCAACCTTTTCTTTTTTATTCTTTAATTGAGACTTTTTTGTTTCCGCCATAATTAATTTATCTTATCTAGTAGTTTAATTAATGTAACTTTAAATTTATTTCCCTCCTCCTGCATAAGCACTGCTTCAACACTGATTTTTATTTTCTTCTTATCTTTTCTGACTACTTCCCATACCGCGGGAGGTTCTTTTCCTGATGAAATAAAATCATCATGTAGTTTACGAGCTTCCTTCCTTTGGTTTGGTTTAACTACAATTGTAAAATGTTTTCCTAACAGTTCATTGCGTTTATATCCATATATTTTACAATACTTATCATTAAAATCAACGAAGTATCCCTTACTGTCCGTTATACAAATACCAAAAGGTACTAATTTAAAGACACTTGAAAATAACTTTTCCTGTATCTTCATTTTTACCGACTGTAATTCAGATTGAGTAATATCCTTTAAAATTAATAATATGCTTTTTACTTCTCCTTTGGATTGTTTTACCGGTATAAAACTTAGCAGTAAATGATATTCTTCTTTTTTGCGGTTTCTAACACTAACATGTTGCCCCTCAATAGATTTGCCTTTTAATGCAAGGTGAATTTTGTTTCGAATCTCTTCTGCTAAATTACCTGATATATAATTATAAATTGGTTCACCTTCCCGAACTCCGGTATTAAAAAGATTTTTCAACAGCCGGTAAGCAGTTAAATTATATATTTGAATTTTTGATTCTGCACTTATAAGAATTAATCCATCCGGAACATTATTTACGAGAGTTTGCAAATATGCATCGGTAGTTTTTAAGGCCTCATCTTTCTGCAAAATCATAGAATTTAATTGCTTCAGTTCCGAATAAGCAGAATGTAATTCTTCATTTGTCGATTGCAGTTCTTCATTACTGGTTTCAAGTTCCTCATTCGATGACTGTAATTCTTCATTCGTTGCCTGAAGTTCTTCGTTTAATGATTGCAGTTCCTCATTGCTGGTTTCCAGTTCCTCCACATAAGTTTGCAAATGTTCCCTTGTAGCAGAAAGCTCTTTCTCTAATTCTGAAATCCGCGGATCTGGTGTTTCTGTATTAATACCCGACAAAAGAACAGCATTATCCTCTTCGTTGAGCATCTCAAAAATCACAATATAAAGATCACTGCTCAGTTGAGAGTAGATCAGCGGTTTAACGATAATTCGCACAAAGTGCGTTTTTTCAAAAAACTCAAACTTTTTTATTCTTCCACGAACCAGCATCCTTTCCTTTATTGCTTTACTTAATAACGAATGCAATTCAATGTTTAAATCTTTGTTTATCATTTTCATAATATTCGCATTCATCACCCCTTCCTGAAGACTCATGAATAGTCGAACATCTCCGTATATTTCCTGTACATCCATGGTATTATTCACTACAACAAACGGATGATCGTATGTTTTAAAGAGCGTTTCTTTTATCATCTCGTTTATCGTGAATTTATTTTTCTCCCTTATGGTAGAAGTCTCGGATATTAAAGAACGAGAAGGTTGCAGATACGCAAGGTTCAGATTTCTGAAATTTACTCCGGCGTTTCTCTTGAATATTTTATATGTTCCGTTCTCAGTGGAAAATAAATCGGAATAATGTCCCACTGTTTCTGATTTACCCAGGAACAGAATACCATCGGGGTTTAGAGCGTAATGAAAGAGTGATATCAGATGTCTTTGTAATTCGAGATTAAAATAAATCAGAACATTTCTACAACTAATAAGATCTAATTTGAGGAAGGGAGGATTACTGGTTGCATCGTGTCTCGAAAAAAAGATCATACTGCGAATTGTCTTCGATATTTCATATCCTCCATGTTTTGTTCTTATGAAATATCGGTTAATAATTTGTTGAGGTAGGTTAGCAACAGCTTCTTTTGGATAAATTCCTTTACGAGCATGTTCAAGCGCTTTTTCATCAATATCCGTTGCAAAAATTTGTACCGGATGTTCTGAAATCTCAGAACCTAGTATTTTTGATACGAGAATACCAAATGAGTAGGCTTCTTCACCGGTTGCACATCCGGCAATCCACATACGAATTGGTTCGCGTGCCGCTTTAGCTTTAAGAATATTATCAAGTAATTTTTCTATTTCATTAAATGCCTCTTTGTCACGGAAGAACTCTGTCACACCAATAAGAACCGTTTGAAATAAATTATCCAACTCCTGCGGATGAGACTTAATATAATTAATATATTCTTTTAATGAAATAGTTTTTACTGCTGTAAGACGCTTCTCAAGTCTGCGCATGATAGTGGATTGTTTATACCGGGTGAAATCGGTTTGTGTTCTTTTTGAAAGAAGATTTAGAATTTCCGATACTTCGTCTGTATAGCCGTTTGCTACATCTCTTTCCCCTAATAATCCGGCAGGATTTTTTACATATTCCATAATTTCTTCACCCATCTTATCGGGTGAAAGCACAAGATCAACATGTTCAGTTCGTATAGCGGCTAACGGCATCCCGTCATATTTCGCTGTTTGAGGTTCCTGAGCTATTGTAAGTGAACCTGCTTTTTTTAATGCGCGGATTCCATTTGCTCCATCACTACCTGTGCCCGATAATATTATTCCGATCGCTTTATTTTTCTTCTCTTTGGCAAGTGAATTAAAAAAGGAGTCGATACTAGGTTTAGGCCCTGCGGCAACAGGAGATTTAATAAGTAAGATTTTATTTTTTGCCAGCGTTACTTCGTTATCAGGGGGAGTTATATAAACAAAATTTGGTTCTAACGGCATGCCATCCTTTATCTCCGTAACCTTACGGTCGGTTGAACGGCCTAGAAGCTGAACCAACATACTTTTATATGATGGGCTTAAATGCTGGGCAATAATTATTGTAGTGTTATATAAATTTTTCGGGAAGTGGGCAAGAAATTCCTGAATTGCTTCTAATCCGCCTGCAGAGGCTCCTATGCCAATTACAAAAAGATCATCAACCTTCCTTGGTGAATTATGCTTCTTTGTAGTTTTCATACTACTTATCCTTTGATTGGCAACATTGCAAGATAATAAACGGAAAATAAAAAAGAATTGATAAGAATGCTAATTAAAATTTAGCAATCTATATTTAGACTTTGTATAAATATGTTACCGGGAAGATATGTTGAATGAGCAGTAAAATATTTTCAGGAGTATCTACTCCGATTTTGGATAGTTTTCCTTGTAAAATGCTTCTGCCAATATTTTATCCTTCTCATAAACATCTGCCCGCAATTGCAGTTCTCCTTTTTCATTAACCCAGGCAGTAAAATAATCCACATACACGGGCAAGGGATTCTGAAGATAATTTTCTTTGGTTACGGGTTTGCGTCTATACTTTTTATGAAATTCTTCTGTTCGGGTGCTGTCTAAAGGCTTAATTCCTATTTCCATCCGAATGTCATCTGCTGTTAGCCGAGAGTCCTTACGAAGTATAAATTCAGCTAATTGCAACGGCTTTTCGACCCGCACACATCCATGGCTGACTGCTCTTACTTCTGTATTAAAAGGAGGTCGGGTTGGAGTATCGTGAAGGTAAATTGCATATTTATTTTGAAACATAAATTTTATCTTACCGAGCGCATTTGCTCCTCCCGGGTCCTGAACAAAGTTGTATGGCAAATTCGATGGAGTGTAATCCTTCCAGTTGACAGTAGTGTAATCAACAACTTCACCATCTTTATAAACTTTAAATCCCAGTCGTTTAAGATATGTTGAATCTTTTAATATTTCAGCCAAGGTTTCATCTTTTGCAATACTTGGCGGAACTGACCATTTGGGATTTGTAATAATTGCATAGATATAACTTGAAACCTGAGGCGTTTCAAAATTTTTTGGCTTATGTGACCATTTTAATGTTTTTTTATACCGTTCCCATTTCCTGTTGTAATCCCTCTCCCGCTTCATTCCAACGCAGACTTTTATTTTACTTACCACACTATCATTTTCAATTGCGTATAAATGAAAGTCTGGTATATTAACTAAAATGTATCTACTGCTATCAGTATAACTCGTCCAACGGAATCTTTCAAGATTAATCTGAATTTGCTGTACGCGTTGTTTTGGAGATATATTTAGTTGTTCAATTGTTCCACTGCCAATTTCACCATCAGCGGTAATACCAAGTGACGATTGAAATATTTTTATAGACTCTTGTAATACCGAATCGTATTCGGGAATATCAGTGTATGTATAATTTTCAGGAAGAAGTTGAAGTGTCTTAAGGTTTTGTATAATTGGAATAAGAACACTGGTTTTATCACCCTTCTTTATCTTACCGGATATATGTGGCACCTTTTCCCATTTTGCAGTTTCGGCAAAATCCCAGTATCGTAAAAGCGCTTCCTGTAATTGCCGATAGCGTTTACTTACCGGTTGAACAGCCTCCATTGTTGCTAGTCTGTTTTCCGATAACAGGTTTTCAAATACATTGATGTTCTTATTTTTCCGATGAATGCTGTAATTCTCCGGATCAAGACTGTATGGATCTACTACTCCATAAATAATATCATGCTGATACGCCAGAAAGGTTAACGAAAGCTTAATTTCAAGCATTGCAAGAGCTGTATAATTGTTTTGTACTGAGCTTTCTCCGGTTATTAAGTAGTTTGAAAATAAGCTATCGATGTATCGGTAATTATATCGTTCAGGATTAATTCCATGCCTGTAAGCATTACCAAAATAATCCTTCAGCTTCCTCACCGAGTCAGTTTTTTCGTATGCTCCGATCCAAAATGGATTGTAATTGGTGGAATTATAAAGTGATTTCAGACTATCGTAATAAATTATGGTTACTGAATCAAGGAAACCCTTTTCATTTAATTCCAGAAGTGTTTTTAGTTCCCCTGAGAGTTTATTTTTATCTATTGTTGTTTCTGACTGAAGATTTCTCCTCTCCTCTGTACACTGAATCCCAAATAGCAAAAAGAAAAAAGGAAGAAAAAGAGAAAGTTTTTTCCCGAATTTGTTTATCACAATTAACCTTATTTTTAGTTGCTAAAAAATAAGAAATTACCGGAAAAACAAAAGTGATAATATTGTAAGGTACTTATGAAAATTAAACAGCCTCCATTTTTTACAAAGAACCTGAAAGAATAAAGGGAAGTAAGTCTTCAAAATATTTCTGATTAATTACTCCGGTTTTCCTGAATCACTGTTTTCGTTTCCCTTATAATTTTCTGCGTTAATGTCGGCATTCGTTTTCTTTATTGTTACAGGAAGTCTTCCGGAACGACGCAGAGCATCTTTAAGTAAGAATTCTATTTGTGCATTTATACTTCTCAAATCGTGAGCCGCCCATTTTTCAAGGGCGGCATATAACGATTCATCAATACGCAGTAAGAACTTTTTTTTCTCAGCCATTGAACATTAAACTAATACAGCTTAAGAATGCCGTTGATGTAGTGAAACAAAATAGCACCCAAATGGCAATATCCACGGGTAATTCCCGAATACCTTTATTACCTTTTCACAGTACACCAGAAACCGGCTTTTGAATATCCCCTTATGTTCCACCAACGCCAACTCTGATCCACTTTCGGATTCAATACTCAGCTTACTACGCATAACATTATAATGAAAATTAAGTTTTTCTCCTTTCGGCAGGTTCAGAACACTGTATTTACTGAAGTAATTTTTGTTTAATATGGCCAGAGGAAAATTATCTTTGTTATTGCGTATTTCAATTTTATTTTCGAAAATTCCTAAAGGAATAAATTCCCATATCTCCCCCGAATGCATTCGTAAAATACATTTATTGCTGTACCATTTCTGGTATTCCAACTCTGCATATTGTTCTTCACCATGAGTAATCCGGTAAAAGCGTTTTATTGCTGATGCTGAAGTCATTACCAGTAGCGGTGTCTGGTTTACGATGTTATTCATACGAATTTTTTATTGATATAATGTACCTGTGTTAATTACCGGCTGAGCCTGTGCCTCCGAAACGAGAGTTACCAAAAGATTATTGACCATAGTTGCCTTTTTATCTTCATCAAGTTCAACAATGTGCTGTTCGCTGAGAGCTTTTAATGCCATATTAACCATACCAACTGCTCCCTCGACAATCTTCTGTCTCGCCGCAATAACTGCCTGCGCCTGTTGACGACGCAACATTGCCTGAGCAATTTCCGGAGCATAAGCCAGGTGGCTGATTCGGGACTCCAGAACTTCTACACCTGCAATCTCAAGTCGCATCTGCACCTGATTTTTTAACTCTTCACTTACCTCTTGTGTATTTCCGCGCAATGAGGCTTTATCTTCCTCTGTTGCATCGTACGGATATGCGGTTGCCAACCCTCTTACAGCAGTTTCGCTTTGAATTGCAACAAACTGCTCGTAGTTTTGTACATCAAAAGCCGCCCGTGCAGAATCGACTACTTTCCAAACAATAACTGCCGCAATTTCTATTGGGTTACCATGCAAATCGTTTACTTTTATTTTATCACTATTGAAATTATGTATCCTTAACGAAATTTTTATTTTTGAAGTAACAGGAAGAACATACCAGAACCCGGGCTCACGAACCGTACCCTTATAAACTCCAAAGAAAACTATCACTCGTGAATCGTTAGGTTGTACAACGGTGAAACCACTCATTAATACAAAAGTGAGAAACAATAGCGGAAAAAAGAACCATAACACCGTAGTATCTTCGGTTAGAATTCCGTGCCTTAATAGTGCGATGTTTACTACTATTAGTAAGATTAAAACTATTAACATTACGAAGCCATTGGTTTTCACGGCTTTTTTTTCACTTATCGTGGACATTTTTGACTCCTGTTTTAAATGCTATCACAATGATATCATTATGATAGCAAAAAAGCAAGTGCATTCCGAAGTATTTTATCAATGTGACCTAAATCACGCAAATAGCTTTTGAAGTTATCAGGATTCTCTTTTTGATTTAATCCGGTTTTTGGGGGACTTACTCAATACCCTGTAATGCTTTGTTTATAAATTTTTCCGTAATCCTCAATAGCTGTGATAATAATATTTTTTGCCAATTCCGCTCCGAGAAAATCTTCGACAAGTACCGTTTTATTTTCCAGACGCTTATATTCCTCAAAAAAGTGTTTTATTTCGCTATGGAAATATGACGGTAGGGAATTTATATCAGTAAGATGATTAACACTCACATCGTCAGCCGCAACTGCAATAATCTTATCATCAGCTTCATTATTATCCAGCATTCGCATTACGCCTATGACCTTTGCACGAACTATACACAATGGCTGTATTTCAATTTGCGAAAGTACCAAAACATCCAGCGGGTCATGGTCCTCTCCCAGGGTTTGTGGGATGAATCCATAATTATGCGGATAGTAGGTTGAAGAGTACAGAACTCTGTCCAAACGCAGAAGTCCTGTTTCTTTATCAAGCTCGTACTTTGCCTTTGAGCCACGAGGTATTTCAATTATTGCCTGAACTACATCAGGGGTTTCTGCACCAATCGGAACCTGATGCCATGGATTAAAGTTCATATCTCTCCGAAAAAGTTTATTTCATTTATGAAAGATACGGTAATTATACTTAAGCAGGAATTACAGCGATAATGCCGCTGTGGTCGTTAGTATTAAAAATTATCTTTATCACGATTTAGTGAGGTAAGGGCTGGTTAATACTGTGAATAAACATCATGCAATAATAAATATTCTATATCTTTATCTTTAATTGAAATAGTTCAAAGGTAATCAATTCAAATTTGAAGTTTATAGGTTAACGAGTTGATTGTCAGCCAAAAACTACCCCAACTGTTTCTTCCCCATTAGATCAATTTCAAATACTATACAATTACCGTATAAATCTTTCAAACAAACCCATTATCCTAACCTATAACACTTTGTATGTTTCTCATTTATCTCACTACAATAATAACGGATTTGAAATGAAAATCTTTTAGAACCTGTTTCAACAAAAGTTTATTGGAGTTAAATCCTCCACGAATAAATTTCCTTTTTTACAATAAATAACTGAACCTCTGAGAAAAATTCGATGAGTAAGTATTTCCGGAGAAAATTTCGGTTTATGTTAGTCAGTACGCAAAGCAAAATGAGAATATTTTTACGGAATAATTATCTCGCAAATTCACGATTGAATCTTCCCTTTTCTTTTACGAAATTAAATTATCAACAAAACATAAAAAATAAATGAAGCCTCAAACTAATCCGATGATTGAAGCTTACAGGCGATTCAGCCCTATAAGTGATAATGTTGCAAATGAACTTGCTGATATTATTTTCAGTGTAACAGCCTTAAAAGGGGAAGTACTTCTTGAAATTGGCAAAGTTGCACGATATTTTTATTTTGTTCAAAAAGGGGCGGCACGAATCTATTATATTAAAGATGCTGAGGATGTGACCGATTATTTTGCTCTGGAAAATCAATTTATTGGTGGTGTTGTAAGTTTATTTACCGGTGAACCATCTAATAAAGCAATTGAAGTGTTGGAGGACTCCTTGCTCTATGCCCTGGCTTATTCGGACTTCGAACAGTTATGCTCTAAACATCACGAATTGGAGCGATTAGGGCGAAAACTAGCAACATTTGGCTTTATAGAAGGTCAAATTAGAATGGAAAGCATCAGGTTTATGAGTGCATCGGAAAGATATCATCAGCTTGAAGCACGGTATCCGGGAATTTCAAACCGTATCCCACTAAAATATATAGCTTCATATATTGGCACCTCTCAGGTAAGCTTAAGCCGTATCAGGGCTGGTCAGCAATAACACATCAACGAATAATTCCGCATAATTTAACATATGTAAAAAGTTTCGGGAGAGTAACTGTGCATATTTGAACCGTTAATTATCACAAAAAAAAGGAAGAATAATGAGTTCAAATATTTCTCTTCAGCAGAAAATGCTGAAAGCCGCTTACATCATCGCACCATCGTTACTTACTTTATCCGCTCTGTCATTTGTAATGGGAATAACCATCATTCCGCCGGGGAAAACCGGATATGTTGAAGGGGTGCTCGGTTCATTCGCCCTGATGTTTTTTGTTCCGGTTTATCTGCACTTGTCATCACTGCTCATGGAAAAGAAAAAAGTGGTTGGGGCAGTTGCAATGATAGCTGGTTTATTTGGTTCCGTAACCGGATATGGAATGGAGTTCCTTCGCGTAACAGAATACTCACTGAGACTGCACGGAGCCGGCAATGAGATTTGGAATAATTGGTACGCTAATATGGGTATGGAATACATCGGTGTCGCTATGTTTGGGCCACTTTTCCCGCTTACTTCCATAATACTTGGTGTAGGTTTTCTTCGCACAAAGCAATTGCCCAACTTTGTATCTGTATGTCTTATACTTGCCGGAATTGGCTTTCCCCTTGCACAGGCTTTGGAAATTGAGTGGGCGCTAATGTTTACATATCCGCTTGCATGTTTTCTTTGGTTTATTGCACTTGGTACTGTAGCAATTCGTTTTGAGTCACTTACCCTTACTTCAGGAGAGAAGCTATGAAAAAATCCAGTTTTGCTATTCTTGGAGGAGGTATTGCAGGCTTGAGTATGGCAATAGCCTTAGGTAAATATGGGTATCCTTCTACAATATTTGAGGCAGATAGTTCTATTAGAACAGCCGGTGCGGGACTTGCTGTTGCCGCAAATGCAATGAAAGCATTTAATTCTTTGGGTATTTATAATGAAATACTTGATAACGGAAAGGAAATTGCACGACTCGATATTCTGGATGAGTCCGGTAAACTATTAACTACAACTGATGCTACAAAACTTCGTGCCCGTTTCGGAATTAGTAATTTTTCAATACATCGCCATAATCTTCACAATATTCTGCTGAAACATGCTTCAAAAACTGCTGCCATTATAACCGGGAAAAACTGTACCTCCGTTACTCAAAATATTAATGGTGTTACAATTAATTTCAAAGATGGAAGCTGTTATACTTTCGATTATCTGATTGATGCCGGAGGTATTCATTCAGCAGTCAGAAAACAATTATTGCCCTTTTCAAAACCACGCTATGCCGGCTACACTTGCAGGAGAGCTGTAATACAGGCAGACTGGTTTCATGGGGATATAGCATCGGAGACCTGGGGAAGAAAAGGGCGATTTGGAATAGTGCCTCTTGCTGATGGAAAAATTTATTGGTACGCATGCATTAATGCAAAAGAGAAAGACGAAACAATCCGGAATCTGGATGCAGAAAAACTATCAGAGCATTTTCAAGGCTATCATCATCCTATAGAATATATAATTTCCATGACGCCAAATAGTGCTATGATTCATAATGACATTTCTGATCTTGCACCAATTAAAAACTATGCCTTCGGCAATATTGTACTTATCGGCGATGCGGCACATGCAACAACACCAAACATGGGGCAGGGAGCGTGTCAGGCAATTGAAGACTCAATAGTATTGGCTGATGAAATTCACCGATGTGATTCTCCTTCTGTTGCTTTTAAAGAATATGAATCCCGTCGTCTTAACAGAACGCATTGGATTGTGCAACAGTCACGAACAATTGGAAGAGTAGCACAGATTCAAAACAGTATTGCAATAAAATTGCGGAATAACCTACTTTCACTAATGCCACAAAAAATAAACGAGTCACGACTCGAACGCTTATACAAAGTTGACTTTTAATTCTCATTCCGGCGGATGTAAGTACATTACTCCGCCGGTTATACCTTTCAAACGAAATTTTCACCGATCTACCATATTTAAGTTTTTGCTCCTCTGTAAGCAGCATAAATTGAACATTAAATATTAATGAAGGAATATACATGGTTCATCGGATAACTATAATTGCAGTTATTTTACATGCTTCAATATATTTTCCGGGTTGCGGGGTCATCCGGACTTCCCCATCCTTTTTTGATGCCCCGGTTAGTTCGGATAAACTTCCTCCTGTAATGTCAATGACTGAGTACAATACCATTGCAGAAACTCATGCTCGTCCATATATTTACACAATCACCTCATCAAATGGCGGCAAAGTAACAATTGCGGGCATTGAGCATACGAAGGATAAAAATAATCCGCAACTCGACTCATTGAAGAGAGCATTTCAAAATACTGAGCCTACTGTTGCGCTTGTCGAAGGGAGATTGGGTTTTCTCTTCTCGTGGTCTCAGGATCCGGTTGAGGTGCATGGTGAAGGGGGACTTACAGTTCAGCTGGCAAAGGAAAAAGGAATTCCTTTTTATACATGGGAACCGCGTCGGGAGACAGAAATAAAAATCCTCCTTAATTCTTTTACTCCACTGCAACTTGCTGCATTCTATTCGTTCAGGCCATACTTTGGTAATATGCGTTTTGGAAAACCGGCAAATCCCGAAGAAACTCTGCAAGATTACATAAATAGCAGAACTGATTATGAAGGGTTGAGAAATGTATTAACAAACTGGAATCAGCTTGACAGTCTTTGGAAAGCCGACTACCCAAACGAAAAAGACTGGCGGGATTATTCTGATGAATATGGATGGCCTGAGGGATACTTTTCCGAATTATTCAATGCTTCGAACAATGTACGAGATGAACATCTTTGCAATATTATTTTTGAATTAGTACGAGGTGGTGAAAATGTTTTTGTTAGCGTCGGAGCTAGTCATGCTCCTCGGATTGAGGCGCGACTGAAAGCAGGAATAAAGTAACTATTGTTTTGAGCAGTTAGGTTATCTATTTGAAATCACTTAAAAGAAAAAGGACAGGAGTTACCTGTCCTTTGCACTACCTTCTCTTTACAATACCAGATTGCCCGGGGCGAATTGTAAAGACTTTATATTTTCATTTTACATTAAAGAAGAAGATACTTCCAATGATCGAAATTGCGAAACCAGCTGTGGCGAGAAGGAACTTTTTCAGTTTACCGCCGAATGTTCTTCTCTCCAGAAACATGATATCATAATCTGCATTTCGCTCGTAATCTCCTTTTTCTATAGTCCAGTTTGAAAATATCTTTTGTGGTGCCACGGAATATCCTTTCATTAATTTATTATTCTAATTTTATTGTTTTATTATTATAATTTTATTGTTGAAACTAATGTCATAACAATGATCATTAACACAGTCGCTACTAACCCAAATGCAATAAATACACCGGCTCTTTCTCTTTGTTGATCCTTTTTAGCAAGCTCGTGTTGACTTACATAACTAGCTCCGTCCGATTTATAATCGCCCTGACTTAAATTCCAACCGTTTGTTACTGATAATTTGTTTTCCATCTGTTATACTCCTTATACTTTATTTATTGTTTGTTAAAGCTTTTTACTGCAAAGGGGGTAAATTTCCTGTCACCGTCCGGTACGCTTAATGCGTACCGGAACTTAGCATTTGCAGTTACAATTATTTTTTCACACTATCTATTTCAGGATCATTAATTTCTTTATATTCATGAATCTGGTATCACCTTGCTGTCCCTGAGCAATAAGGCGATAGATGTAAACACCCGATGCGAGATTTACCCCTAACGAACCGGTATTAAGCTGATAGGTATAATACCCGCCCGGCTGTTCCTCATTGACAAGCAAAGCTACTCTTTCACCGGAAATGTTATACAGTTCGAGAGTAACACGGGCATCGTGAGGCAACTGATAATCTATTTTCGTTGTCGGATTAAATGGATTCGGATAATTCTGGCTCAACATAAATTCTTTTGGAAGCTCTATCTCTGCTTCTGTTTCATTACTATAAGTATATGTGCCGTCATTATCTATCATCTTTAATCTGTACAGATACTTGCCTGAATTCAGTTTTTTATCGGTATAGCTGTAGTCCTTTGGTGAATTACTATTTCCGGAAGCCTGAATTGTAGAAACCGTCTTCCAATCTGCCTGGGAATCCTTTAGTTTTCGTTCAATTTCAAACGAAAGTGAATTCACTTCACTGGCAGTATTCCAGCTAAGAGTAATATCACGACCTTTCACCTTAGCAGTGAATGCGGTAAGCTCTACCGGAAGTGGGTTATCCAGATCAGTTAGTGTAAATTCAGAGAACGAACTTAATCCGTAAACCGTAATTGTATTGTTCACTGTGTCAAGCTGATATTGTCCGGCGCCTGTACCACTTACAAAATATACATCCCAGCTTACTTGATCATCACTCTTGGCCAGGCGAATATCTGATTCAAAATCAATCTGACCCAATAAATCTTCATTGTAATTAAATGTTACATCATACGAGAATGCTTCGGGTTGCAATGATGCCAACTCAGGAATGAGTTTCCAGTGACAGTTTGAAAATGATCCGGTTCCATAATTTGGCGTCACACCTGGTACATAGGTAAAATGTAACTGACTGGGGGGTGTTCCTGAGCCGCCCCAAGCAATTGAGCCAAGAGTTGTACCACCGTTTGAATAAGTTGTTGTTGTTCCGGGTGCAGGTAGTGCACTGGGTGTCGAGACCGGTGGTGTAGTGGTTGTAGTAAACTCATCACAACCGGCATCTGTAGCAAAACCAAAAGTCTGGCTTCGTACATTCGACGCTGCAAAATCGTCAACATAACCATTTAAAGCCCTTCCTTTACCGTTAGCAATCCAACATACAGCGTGAGCATTGTTTACAAGTAGATTGCTTACCGAATCCATAAACAGGCTTGCAAATGCAACATCCTCATAATGATGAGCAAAACTATGCCTGTCACGAACATTTGTTGAGAGAAGTGTTCTCCATGTTGCAAAGGAAACGGCCGTAGAACTATTAAGCAGCAAACTCGTGTCATTTGCACCTACTGATACATAAACATTATGGTCAAAAACATTGTTCGTTGTGGAACTACCTGATACACGAGCTGCATAGTGAGCGGCTGAGCCCGTTCTAACATTTACAAGCAGATTATTTAATACTTTCGAATAATACGATGTACTGTTTTTATTATATGCGGAAGTTGTTGTTGTTCCACCTGCTTGTCCACCTACATATACCGTATTGTAATAAGAATAAACACTATCACCAGAGTTAGCCCAATCATATATTCCCCAGATACTCTGATTATTTGCATAATCTGGTATAATGGATATCATGTTATTTACAATGTAGTAATCCGAATTCGAACCACCATAAGCGTTAATTCCATAAATTACCGATGTGCTTGCCGGTGTTGATTTCAATCCATAAATCTTATTCTTGGAAACAACTATTGTTCCAACATCGTCAAGCAAAATACCTGTTGTGGCTCCGCTGGTTTTTAGTCCCCAGATGATATTATTGGAAATAGTGTTATTATTACCAAGGACATTAATATTCATTCCCCTCAATTCGGAACTTCTTGCAACAGCTGTGTCTTGCGAAATGGTATTACCCTCTATTGTCCAGTTATAATTACTACTATTAGTAGATACGAGGCTTATACCATTAGAAGTGAAATTGAGAAATGAATTATTTAGTATTTTATTCTCTGAGTTTGATATTGATGCAGAACTTCCGGCCGAATACAGAAGGTTTGACGGCACTCCTGTCGAGTCGCTTCTGTCTCTTATAACATTATTATAAATAACAATTGAGTCATTTCCGGTGCTTAATCCTGTTGAAAATAATATAACTCCTTTTAATCCGGATGTTACTGCACCTTCGAGTATTGTGTTTTTTACACTGCATGCTACTGCATCATTGATAAAAGTTATTACCGAACCACCTGTACTGGTATTCCTAAATGTAAGATATTGTCCTGCTCCGGCAAAACTTCCATCAATTATAACTCTATCGGCGCCGTTTATTTTAATTAGTTCGTTTGACGAACTACCAACGATTATTTTCCCAGTTGCGTCTGCCGGACTAATTGTTACAGTAAATAATGAGTTGGCAGGTTCAACCGCAATTGGATTAAGTGCCACCGTACCTGTTTCGCCGGAAAGATCGTTGAGAATATTTACGGTCAGGTTACCGGTTAATATTTTACTGTTTATATCCTCAAATAATCCGCCGGTATTAGTTAGCGAAGCATAATCACCGCCACTGCCAACTGTTTTTGTTCCACTTAGAGATTGTAATATTCTATAACTGTTTGGGGAAGTTGGTGCCGAGGTTATTGAACTTACTGAAGTTCCGGAAAATCCTGTTGATGGAGATGATCCGACATTTGGTGTACTTGCATTATCTTGTGCAACCACAAAATATTGAATTGTATCACCCTGAGAAACCGAACCACCATTTATTATCGAATAATCAGTGGTAAAACTGAAAGTCGATTCAGAAACAGTTCCTTCAACCCATTTCCAACCATTATCAGTACTTGTATTTCCTACAAATGCATTTGCATCGGTAGACTTTTTGAAATATAAACGAGGTTTTGCAGATGTAGTATTTACCCCTGAAGCGTCTGTTATGGAGACGCCGCTGAGGGTTCTGTTAGTTGTAAATGCAGTGTTCCCAAGGGTTGTATAAGAAATTGTTGGCGGAACAAAATCACCACTTTCCTCATACGCACCAATGGTTGGTGTTGAAGCACTACGGGTTACTCCCAAATAATCAATTGTTATACCGGAAATCGGGGTACCTGCCGCGATAAGTGCACTTCCCACACCCGGTTGTAAATTAATTGTTGAATTAAAAAGTGGGTTACCACTTACGCTGTTCGCATCTTGCGAACTAGCTGTTTGCCAATCACTCAGCCCTGCATAGAATGTACCTCCGGCAAGAGCCGCACCTATGTTTCCGGTGTTCTGTCTCGAGCTATCAACCAAACGGTATAAACCATTATAGTTACTACCACCTGTACCCCAGGAAAATGATGTTGGAATACTTATTGCGGCATTCTTTAATGTAACTGCAGACTTACTTGAATATAAATTGTTATGGATTGCATTATTTTTTATTACCAAATTAACCGGACTAGTGTTCGTAACTGCAATACCAAAGGTAGAACTTGTCGATGTCGTTATTGAGGATGAATCAACATCGCCTGTAAGATAAATGGAATTATAAAATACTTTATCGTCTTTTCCTCCAACAATTGTAATACCATGGGTCTGATCGGTACTTGTACCATTCGACCTGACACGGAATATTACATTATTGGCAACAGTATTGTTTGTACTATTACTACCATCAGCTCCTGCTAAAACTATCCCCGAGGCAGAATATGTTCTCTCATCAATAATGTCGTGAATATAATTTCGGGTAATAACCGCATTTTTAACATACTGAGTGGAATTTACCGTTGCTCCGGCGACTGAGGTGGTGCTTCCTATGGCAATTCCTGTTCTGTCAGTACCACTACCACTTGGTGTTAATGAATATGGTCCGCCAACATAACGAATCTTATTTTGAGTAATTTGAATATCCTCCTGATTCATTATGAGAATTCCGCAAGCTCCGATCTGATTACTGCCAAATCCTTCATCCGGACCAATGACATTTTCTTTAACTATATTACCATTATTGGGATTAGTTGTGGATGTTCCAACAAGATTTATAGCTACCCTGGTTTTGGTTATATAATTGTTTTGATAGGTATTGTTGTCATTATCCGCTCCTCCCGTAGCGGTAGATAAAATAGTACCACCGGAATATATTCCCCATGTAAAATTAGTCGATGTCGATTGATTAATTCCAGCGCTAATATTACAGTTTTTGATTATGTTGTTGTTTGAACCTTGTCCTGCACCCAAAGAAGATAACCATATTACTCCGGTATTTGCCGATGTTGAGCTGTTAGTTATAGAAAGGTTTCTTGATGTTGATCCATTGTTTGAACCATCTATAGTTACATAACTGACATCTGATAATTTAATTACCGATGTGCTTGAATTACCGGTAATAGTTGCATTAACACCAGCATCCGGCTTAATGGTAATTGTATTAGTTGCCGATACACCGGCAACACGATTTAATGTAACTGGAAAATAGTTTTCTTCTGAAGCGTTATATGTATTTGTTAGAATAAATTCTACAGGACCTGTTACTTCCTTGCCTGCAGAAACTGTTGCAGTAGCTGCCGCTCCCGTTCCTCCACCACCGGTAAAGCTTATTGTGGGAGGTGTTAAATAGCCTGTTCCCGGATTTGTAATTGTAACAGACGAAACCGCATCTCCGGTTAAATTGGCTGTTGCAGTTGCTCCGGTGCCTGAACCGGTAATAACAACGGTTGGAGCAGTTGTGTATCCTGAACCACCGGCCGTTACCGTGATGTTTGTTACAACATTATTTATATCTGCAAAAGCAGCTGTTAAGTCAACATATGTGCAACCGGGTGAAGGAACATTACCAGTGCCACCTATAAAAAAGTTACCGGAAATTGAACCTACAACTAAATATTGTGATGGACTTGATGGATATGTAGAAATATTTGTAACATCGGTGCCTGCTGCTCCTGATGGACTTGATCCAAGATTAGCTGTCGAAGCAACATCCTGGGCTACAATAAAATATGAAATAACATCACCTGCTGTTACAGAGCCCATCGTTACTGCACTAATCGTGAAACTCCAGGTTCCGTTTGTGCTCGTACCCGAGGTAAGTGTACCCGCCGCTGAGCTGTAACTTCCCGAATTCTTTTTGAAATAAACCCGAGGAACTAAAGATCCGGAAGTGGGTACTCCACTTGCATCGGTTATTGTAGCAGTAAGCGTACGATCTCCTGTTGAGGAAGTATTCGTTAAGGTAGTATAACTAATTGTCGGCGCTGAAAGATCTGCGGCAACAAAATCACCAGCATCCGCCCCGATATCTGTAGGTGTTAATCCGGATCTGGATTGTCCATCGAAGTCATCAGTAACATTGCTTAATGCTATTCCTGTTCCCTCTACTACGGTTGGATCTGAAATGTGAAGATTAACAGTACTACTTGAGCCATTAGGAGTAGTGAAATTTGGCGGGGCAACCATCGAATTTGCATCAGTACCACCAAAGCCCGATTGAAGATTTGCCAAAGAAGTATAATTTGTTGTACTTCCTGTATCCCGCGTTCCCAGAGTTCCATCTGTTCCATTTGCATAAAATATATTGTAATTGGAGATTAGTCCTGAAGATTGATTAACACCAATAGCGTAGTGTTTGCCATTCCCCGAAGTTGCATTTGAACGAGCGTTCCAGAATATATTGTTCATTAAACTATCTGCACCACTCGTGCCATGTTTCCGGAATGCAAATGTTTTAACCGGATGAGCTCCTACTCCTGTCCCGCCAATATAAATACTATTATGGAAGAAATTACCAACCGTAGCAACTGTTTTCCAAATTCCGTTATAATTATGTGCTGTCGTGAGAGAATTTCCCGACTCATCAATACCAAGGCGAATCATATTGTTTCTCAGTAAGTGTAATCCGCCGGCAATCATAATACCTGTTATTCTGGCGTAGTTATATGAACTGCTCGTTCTCAATGAGTGGACAAAGTTCTTTTCCAATATTGATTGTAAGCTGGCACTACCGGAAAAATAGATACCTACCACACTTACATTTGCAGATGCAGCATTATTGATAAGTGTGTGAACTGTGTTACCACTGATAGTGTGTAATGCAGAGCCACTAAATACTAATCCGGAAAGGGCCTGGGTTGCCGAACCAAAGGTTGTTGAAGAAGATGAATTAGTTAGGTTACTTATTGTATTTCCGGTTACAGTCCAACCTGTACTTGCCGGAGCTGCGACCATGTAAATTCCCGCAAGAGTTGTTCCCGTACCGGTTCCGGAAGCTGTTATATTTGCTACTGTGTTGTTTGTTACTGTTATTATACCCGTAGAGGTAATATTCATTCCTCTTGTTTGATATGTCGCAGTTGAAGTACTACCGGTATTGTTATATATACTGTTAGCTACTGTGGTACTACCAATTGTATTACCGGTAATTGTAACTGAGTGACCCGAACCCGAAAGGGAAATTGGATATAAACTCAAATAGGCGGTTGCTGTAGTGGTTGTGGCAGTCATTCCGCCAATACTATTATTTTGAATAACCGTAGTACCGGATGTTGTTGCACAGTTTATTCCCACGAATAAAGGACCCGTCGATCCGGTAATATGGAGTCGGATTTTATCAGTCGCAGAGGTTGAACCTATTGTATTTCCTGTAACCGTGCCAACATTAAAACTACCGGCACTTAAATTCATCCCTATAAATCCTGAGCTAGAAGTAGAAGTATATGCAGTACTACATGCAATATTTGTAATTGTATTGCCCTGAATACTTGTTGCAGAAGAGGTACCAACACTTGCATCAATTACAAATAACCGTGCTTGTCCGGATGAAATTGTATATGTACCTGATGCATTAGCAGCACTTCCCCCAAAGTAGTTTCCTGAAATCACATACCCACCGCTTGAGGTACCTGTTCCAATACTCAACATGTAATGAATTGCACTGGTCGTGGAATATGCCCTTGCCGAAGACTGGTAAAAACTGTTATTACTAATTGTCCAGTCTGTGCTGTTACTTTGTATTCTTATGCCATAAGTTGAAGTTGTGCTTGTATTGCTGATGTAAAAATCCCTAATAGTATTATTGAGGATTTGATTACCGCTATTAAGTTTCGAGGCAGTTCCAAGAGACTGAATACCTACTGCTGAACCTTGGGCATTAATATCACAATATGATATGGTGTTATTGTCATTACCATAAGCGCCTGTTGTCGTACTGAAGAAAATAACCCCGGAGGAAGAACTTGTGTTTGCCGTACCGGAAACATTTACATAAGTAATGGTGTTTGAAATTGCATCATTGATGAATCTTATGGCTGCGCCCGTCGAGGTATTTATGATTGTTAGCTCCTTGTTCGTACCAGATCCACCGGGACGGCCGTCAAAAGTAATATACTGGCAACCGTTCAGATCAATGGTTGCTGTAGTATTAGATGATGTTATTACCAAACCGGTTGCGCCTGCTTCTGGCCTTACTGTTATTTCGTTAGCGCTGTTGGTGATAAAAGAAATAGTTATTGGAAATGTTTCAGAACCGCTGTTATAATCAGAAAGAAGTTCAAGTTGAACCGCCCCACCAAGACCATTTGCTGTTATATCAGCAAATGCGTCGGTGAGCGATGTATAATCTCCGCTAGCACCTATAGTTTTTACACCCGAAATACTACCTGAACTTGTAGATTGACTCCCTTCAAGGTTTGCAGAATAAGCACTTCCTTCGTTGCAAGCGACTATCCTGTAATAATATGTGGTGTTCCACACTAAACCAGTTTGAACACTGTTATAGGAGGTTCCTGTGGTTCCGGTGCTTGTTGAATTTACTGTATCAACAATCGAATATGGTCCACCGGAAGAAGTTGATCTATACACCTGAAAAAATGTTTCATTTGAAGAGTTATCTACCCAGTTAACTGTCATACCGGTACCGGTAACACCGGAGAATGTTATTGTTATTGGAGCGGCAGGCGTAACTGAATATGCCGGGGTAAATGTATATGTCTGACCGGTTGCCGGTTTAGTGTTTATGGTTTCTGTTTCAGTAACCGAACTTGCAGTAGGGCTTACACCCAAGCTATTAAGAGATAACATTTCTACAGTACCTGAAACGGCTGAACCAGAGCCACCGGTTATTCCAACTGAAGCACTACCGGAATTCACCGTTCCCCCTTCATCTCTATAAACAAACTTCACAGAACTGGTTGCTTCTTCGAGTATTATTTGAATGGAAATTGTATTACCAGTAGCAGAGAAGTTCCACTGAAGATTTAACCACTCTGCGGTGAAAACTCTGTTAGGAGCAGAACCTGAAGTAGAGTATGAAAAATTTGTGTTCGCCTGAAGATCAAGGTCATCCCATAACGGTGCAAGAATTGGACGAGGAGCATTTCCACCGCCACTATTATTTAAGTCATTTGTTGTAATTGCGCCCGACAAGGCTTGTCCCAAAACCACAAATCCATTTGTTGATGCTGATAAGGTTGTATATGAATTACCCATATAGTAGAATGTAAAACCAATAGGTATATTATTAAAATACCCGTCATCAACCGTTCCGCCTGAGAGCGCCATTGTTGTGCCGCCTGATAAAGCAGAAAACGATCCGCTTGAACTTGAAAAGTTATAATTTGTTATGCTTTGCGAACGGATATCCTCACCCGTCCACAGCAGGATTCCCGTCAATATCAACAATACTCGGGAAAGCGTTATCATGTACCTATAAAGCATCTGCTCACCTCTTTGCTTGTTTTAGATAGTTGTTATTTATTTAGGAAATGCTCATTAATTTTAATTTCGATTTCTAGTAAAGCCGTTTTTGATCTAATTCTTGTAAAATCTCGCTTCACAGACCATCAATCAAATTCAATAACTTTTTTCGCTACCGTCCGTTTATACGATACCGGTTTCGTTCTTCTGCTATCAACACTAAATAGACCTCTCGGAACATTTATTTTGTCAGCTTTTACAAGTAATTCCAGCATCTCTGGCTTTATGAGTTTTGTATCCTGCGGCAAATGCTTCAACTTTTCTGTATTTACGACAGCATTGGTAACTAACAAAAGTCCTATTCTCAGGTTTAAATAATGTTTACTTACTTCTTCAAAATCAGAGACCAGTTGCCGTACATCTTCATCAAAAGAAGCGACATTTCTCTCAACTACTTTGCATAAAAGCAGTTCGTTTTGTTGACCATTTAAAAAAGCTAAAGGGAAATATGATTTTCTTGTCCAGAGAGGGCCCATCATAATGTCTCCAGTTCCTATTAATCGAACAATTTCCGGATGGCTTCTGTTTTGCTTGAAGATTTCTTTTAAGAGCAAAGGGTATCGGTTATGAATATATCCATCTAATTCAGACATTACCCTCTTGAGCATTTTTTCAAACATCTCAAGTTCATAACTGATTATATCAGACTGGACAAATCTGAACCAGAAATTATGGAAGTAACTACGAAAGAAATATTTACCGTTTTTCGACCTGGAAGGGTCTGTTGTTCCAAGAGGCACCTTTCTTTTAATTACCCCTCGTTTTTTTTCCAACTCACCCAAATACTTACCTGTACTTGTTACGGGAATTCCCACCGCTTCAGCAATGTCAGTAACAGAATTTCTATCAAACGCGAGCATCTGCATTATTGAAAGCGATACCTTGTTATCTCTTCCAAACTCAGTTAAAATAAGATTATTAATTTCATTGGAAAGGGGAGCAAATTTTTTAAATATCAGTTCCCTTAGGATATTTTCGAGGTTACTTTTCCATAAATCGAGCTGATTGATGAGATAATAATATTTCGGCAATCCACCGAATATTAAGTAGAGCTTTTTAATTTCGTCATATTTTAATGTTGAACCATGAAGTCGGGAAATCTTAAGCACCTCCCTGAAATTAAATGGCTCAACATGCAAGATATTTTTCGCCATACCATAGAGAGGGCTATTAACTTCAAAAAACAGCGACTGCAACAGAGACTCGCTGTTAGAAATTAAAATAAGATTAAGTTTTGAAGAAGGAGATTGTATATCCCAAAGCTTCTTAAATGAGGGGAGAAATTCCGGTTCTATTTTTTCAAAGTTATGAAACTCATCAAGAACAAGATTAACCGGCCTGTGACGGGAAATATGAAACATAAACTGAAAAAACTCATCCCAGTTTCTGAAACCCGGTATAAACTCATCCGTAAAGTCAAAAGTCTTTAAATAATCTGAGATATCCCCCAACTGCAATGCAGATGATTTAATACTTACAGAAATATATACACCCCGACAACGCTTTAAGTGCTCTTTAACCAACGTAGTTTTACCGACCCGTCTCTTGCCCGTAATCAGGGTAATATTGGAGCCTTTTGCAGAAGAGTTGAAGATCTCTTCAAGCCGGACCAGATGTTCTTCTCGAAAATAAATTTGCAATTTTTTATCTCTTACTAATTATTCCAATAAGTATTATACTAACTAATATAATATATTCCGAATATTATTTAAATGCAAGTATTTTCTGAAATATTTTTTTATATTTTTTAATTATTCAAAAAGTTTACTTTTCTCGTTTTACGGTTTTTCTTCGTGTGATTTCTGTTCGTCTTCCCGTCACAACTTTAAGCGATTTTCTCACCGCTTTTTTTATTTCTATAAATTTTTTTGTGCCAGATTGAAACACTTTTACCTCAAGACTTCAATACTGGGGTTGGTACAAAGACTTAAATATTTACTATTAGTAATTATTGATTGCGATAAATAATAAGGCTGGTTTTTGAGGAGGGGTAAACAAACAACAATTTAAAAGGATGAAATAAACCCCAATCACATTATATCAGGAAACCGAATATTCGGCAGGGAAAAGCACAAACTTTACCAAGAGTATCAGTCAAAGTTTGCCTGTTACGATGTTGATATACACCGATCTTGAGTAGTATGGTAGTGTCTTAATCACACTTCTTCTTTGTATATTCTCCCCCAGGGATCTATTGCTTCAAGGAGTAATTTTGCATTTTTCGATTGCGGTTTCCAGTAGAAGAGATGATCTGTTGCTACAGGGTCAACCCATTTATGCTTTTGAGGCAGGTCGGGTCCACTATGAAGTTTTACCGAGAGCGGGTCAAACCCATTTCTCCTCTCAAAACTACCATTCTTCATCCCATTTTCATACAGCGAAACTTGCCAACCCTGACTATACGCCCATATATTTGCGATTAGTTCATTAGAATTGTTCAGCTCCGAACCGGGGCGATATATACGCATTTGCTTTTCACTCCCCATTCCGGTTGACTTGTATAGCCAAGAGAGATCTGACCCTTTTACGGTATATACTGAGTATCCGTTAGGGGTACCATCATTACAGATCGGGCCGGTCCACCATGCACCACAGGCGGCACCACAGATATGTATATCAACATTTCCATCACGCAGATATTCACTTACATGCATGTGACCGGCAATTATGTAAGCTTTATACCCTTCCAACTCCGCATATAAGAGTTGCCTGTTAGTAATCACTTCAGCATTGCTCGTTGATTTTTGTTTGTCGCGAAGATGTTGTTCATGATAGGGAGGTATATGTAAAAATACCACTACTGTTTTACCTTTTTCTACAAAACTCAGGTCTTTTTTTAACCAGTGCAACTGTTTATCGGTAAGATAGCCCAAATATCCGCCGCCATACCAGAATATATCATCAAGAACAACATAGTGAATTTCTCCCATAGTAAACGAATAATATTCCGGACCGAAATAGTCCTCGTATGTTGTTACAGATGCATCATCGGACTTTACATTATTGGTTGCATCGTGGTTGCCGAAAACCTGAAAAAACGGAATACCTGTTTTTGAAACTGCATCTATGTACGCGGGATACAGAGAGAGATTGTCAAACATTATATCACCACATGATAACCCAAACATTTTCCTGCCGGAATTTGATTTTATGAATGCCAGTAAATCTGGAATAGTTTGGGTATGCAGATAGTTCATATCCTCATTATCTAATGTCTGTGGATCTGCCAGAACAAAAAATGTGTGTTCATTGTCGGAGAAATTATCTTTATGTAATTCAAATACTGCCTTCATCACACCATTTTCGTCGGGTGAAATTGCTTTATAAGATTCTGCACTTCCTTGTTTGCTCACCGCTACCGAATATCCTGAAAGCAGGGAAATAACAACTAACCGCTGCTATCCGCTTGATATGAGAGTATAAGTCCCGTCACCTGAAGTAACTACTGCATCAAGCCCGTCAGTAACAACAACTCCACCAATACCCTTACCGCCCGACTGTACTTTTCCCTGGATTTTTACCGGTTGTGCAGGTAATACATAGGATCTAAATTTTGAATATGGATTGGCATAAATTTTTTCAGCAATTAAAAGTGAAGATGCTGCCCCAATTGTGTATAAAAATTTTCTCCTGTTTATCATCACAAGCTCCGATTTATTTGCAAATGTAAAATAATCGAAATATTTATCTGATGAAATACACCCGCAATCTGAAATGTATTAAACCTTAATTCCGAGATAGAGACAAAATAAGGACTGTTTAAAGGGCAAAAAACAAAGTAATTTAGAGAAAATAAATTTCACCCAATAGGTGAAATGCAACTTCAAAGCAAAAAATAGTGAAGAATGAGACCACTAAAACGCTTCAAAGTGACTCGCAGTAAAGAACGACTGAGTAACCGTATCGGCTTGCCATTAATAGAAGAAATAATCATAAAGCTTCAGTTGCGGGAATTCCTCGATGAAGTATTCCCGAAAGGAGGGAGCAACAGAGCAATCAAGGCAAGCGATTATATAACGACACTGATGTATATGTTTATGGATGGAGCAGTACACTTAGAAGATGGCAATCATCTGCATAGTGATTAAGCATTTCAAGAGATGCTCAAAGACATTAAACTACCGACGAGTGATGCGATAGGAGATTGGCTGAGGAGAGTGGGGAGTAAAGAAACAGAAGAACAACTATGGCGGGCTATGCGGAAAATACTGGAAGTAGTCGACAAACCGGGTAGGATATTAGATATCGATACGACCATCATTGAAGCAGAAAAAGCAGATGCACAGAGAACCTACAAGAAGAACTATGGCTACCAGCCATTGCTCGGAATAATAGCAGAAAATTCAATGGTCGTAGGCAGTGATTTCCGGACAGGTAACAGTTCGCCGCAGAGTGGATTGGTAGAGTTTATAGAAAAATGCCGTAAGAACTATCCACAGCAGATACAAATACTCAGGAGTGATTCAGCCGGCTGGCAAAAGGAAGTAGTAGATTATTGTAGCGGAAAGGACATAGGCTTTACCATAACCGCTGACCACAGCACATCGGTGTTGGAGGCAGTAAAAGCAATACCGGAGGAGCAATGGAGTACTGCAGTAGCAGAAGATGGGATAAAAGAAAGCTACCAGATAGCACAAACAGAATACTACTTTGGGGCAAAGAAGCGGAAGGTACGGTTGGTAGTAAAACGGGAGTTATTGAAAAAACAACTTGACTTATTTTCAGATTATCGCTACTGGATTATTGCCACAAACCTGAGCGAAGAGGAGTATGATAAGTATCAGATCATAAACCTGCATCAGGGCAGGGGGAGTATGAAAAAAAAGATTGGCGAATTAAAACATCAGATAAATCTGAATCATTTACCCTGCGGACAGTTCAATGCAAATATGTTGTATTTTACAATAGGATTACTCGCATACAACTTACTACAATTGCTAAAACTCATCGGCCTCCCGGAAGAATATCACAACAAGACAGTACGAACATTACGATATCAATTGCTAAAGCTGGCCGGTAAGTTAGTGTATCACGCACGATATATGATTCTT
>CAYTLQ010000022.1:0-13034 GCA_964438715.1 uncultured Ignavibacteriaceae bacterium | reverse complement strand
TTTATTCATAAGGTATTGTCCAACCGAACCTGACCCTGTACAAAACACTTTATCAATGTCCGACTCAATCAAGGCATCACCGGCAACCGAACCGGGCAGATTTATAAAATGGAACAATCCATCCGGCAGTTCGGCTCCCTGCATACACTTCTCAATTATCTTTCCTACTTCCAATGTCTGTGTTGCCGTTTTTAGTATTACAGCATTCCCTGCCATCAAGGCCATGGCAATTTCATGCATAGGAATGCCGAAAGGATAATTCCATGGACTTATTATCCCAATAATACCGTAAGGTACCCGTTCAATTCGCGAGTATTTGTTGAAAGTAAGTATGCTTCCCGGTGGTATAAATCTTGACTTCAAAAATCGACCGGCATTTTTTGCATAATAGTTTATTGCCATCGCTGCGGGTAATACCTCCGTAGCGAGCGCGTCCACACGAACTTTTCCATTATCAGAAGAAATTACCTGTGTTATTTCTTCAGCATTGCTGGTTATATAATCCCGAAGACGAAGAAGGTATTTTTTCCTTTCATTGAAGGATTTCATCATCCACTCCTTCTGTGCTTTTCGGGCGGAAATTATCATTTCAGAAAGGTCTTGCACCGAATGAATAGGGGTTTTGCCTATTTCTCTGCCGTTAGCAGGGTTTATAGAAATACAGGTTTTTTGTGTATGAATCATTAAATAATTTTATATTTTATATTAAATTAAATTATTTTAGGAGATAAAAATAAAGGATTATTTGTGGGGTATGCTTGTATGTGTGATAGTATGTTACAGTGAGTGTCATCAGGTACAAAAATAACTCCGCATAAAACCCGAAGTGGCTGATAATAAGCCTTTGGTACCATTGTTTTCTGGCACTCTCATCAGTTAACGAACAGTAGTATTTTTATTCATTGAACTGTTTCTCCAATATTCAATGATAATGATTATATATTAACTCTCCACCATCGAAAAATCGTGGTGGTTTATTAAACACAAACTAATGGTACATTAAAGGCATCAGTATTCAACCTCCGTCAACAGCAGGCAAATCTTGACAGCAAGGTGATTGCCGGTCTGGAAAGAATCTCACACATTTTCAGATATTCCTTATGGCAAACGCAAAACAGTTATGGCCTTACCCCTCTTCAGGCTCAGGTACTTGTGTTTGTTTTGTTCCATGATGAATCGAGAAATACTGCGACTACATTGGCGTCAGAATATAGTGTTTCAAAAGCCACTATAAGCGACACAATAAGTATTCTCGTTCGTAAAAAATTAATGAAGCGTGTGAAAAGCAAGGAAGATGCGCGGGTGGATATCCTTACGCTTACAACTAAAGGTGAAAAAGCAGCGAAAGAACTTTCAGGGTTTGCTGATGGATTCAGGGATCAATTTGCTTCTTTCAGCAAGAAACAAAAAACAGAATTTTATACACTGCTTGTTTCTTTCCTTAAAAACCTTTACGATGCTAAAGCTGTCACTTCAGTAAGAATGTGTCCAACCTGTGAATTTTTCAGCGGCAGCTCTTCAGGTGGGTCATGCTCTTTGCTAAAAGTAAAACTAAAAGACGCTGATCTCCGGATTGATTGCCCTGTGCATGTTTCTAAGGCATAAGGTTTATTTTATTTCCAGGCTGCGCCAAAGATACCAACTTGCAATAGAGCAATAAGGACTCCAGCCTCGTTTTTTTGAAATGTCACGGATTTTGCCGGCCTCCGGCAATTTCCGTAACTTATATAAGCGCTGAATTGCTTTACGAATTCCAAGGTCACCAACCGGCAAAACATCGAGCCGGAAAAGTGTAAAGATTAACAGCATGTGAACAGTCCATTCCCCAATTCCTTTTACCGTTGTTAACAGGCGAATTATTTCATCATCACTTTTTCTGTTTATACCCTTTAATATTATTTCTTTATTTAATATTTTATAAGAGAAGTCTTTAACATATTTCACTTTTGCACCTGAAAGACCTAAAGAACGAAGTACAGAATCATCAGTTGTAACAATTTTTTCCGGGGTAGGTGCATTTTCAAAATATGTATAGAACTTGTACGATATCGATTTTGCCGCTTGTACAGAGAGTTGCTGGCTGATTATTGAATCAATTATTGCATTATAAATGTTTCGTCGAGGCCTTAGTAAACATTCCGGCACCTGTTTTATTATTTCGCCCAGTAACGGATCGTTTGCTGATATGTGCTTTTTTCCTGATTCAATTTGTTCGTTGTAATTTTTCATCATTTTTGAAATTTAAATCGTAATAAATATAATGGCACAATCTAAGCCTTTAGATCTGATTTTGGCAAATAAGTTATTCGAGCACATTCCTGCTGCCGATACAAAATTTAATTTTAATTCAAAGGATGTTGTTGTTTATAAAGAGGGCGATATCATCTTTCAGTCTGGCGACTCGGCAGAGCAAATTTACCTCATACTTGAAGGCGAAATTAAAATTAAATATAATCAACCTATAGATGGGCAGAGAATTTTCGAAAAGGGTAAAACTGAGTTTTTCGGTGAAAAGGAATTTCTCGAACATTCCAGCCGCACATCTTCGGCTGTAGCGAACAAACCGGTTACTCTGTATATTTTACGCCGTAAAGAACTTAATGATCTTATATCGAAAAACCGATTATATCTTAACAATCTTCAGGGACTTGATTCTGAAAGTAGCTCTTCTTCCAACAGATCATCCCGTGAATTTGTTTCCGAAGAGATTACTGGTTTACTTCGCAATACTGACTCATCAATGGATCCATTCCGCTATACGACATTAAAAAATTCGGTCGAATCATTTCAGACAAAAGAATACAAGGCGGCTGTACCTCCTCCGGAAGAAGAAAACGAATCTCTCCCTTCTGTTCCGGTTTCTGATAAAAAGCGTCGAACTATTACTGATGAAATTGGATTCGGCGAAACTTTTACATTTGCCGAAGAACCTGAACCGGAAGACTCAGAGACCGCGCAAAAGACTAATGATGATTCGGTTTCCGGATTTTCATGGGACTTTCCGTCTTTTCAGTCAGACACTAATGATGATAATCAAGTTACCCCCTCTCAACAAAACGACTTTTCAGGATTTCAATTTAGTGATGAAGCTGAAGCAATTACCAATAAATTTTCGAACACTCCCGATATTTCATCTCAGGATAAAACTACCGGCTCATTTTCCGGATTCGGTATAAACTTTGACATAATTAATGGCACTTCAGAACATGGTAGTCCTGAATTTAATGAAGAAGAAAATCAACCTGAAGCACCGGTTGGTAAATCATTTTGGGAAGATGTGGTTGAATCGGCGACAGATAACGATGAAACAGATAATTCCGAAGATGATTCCACTATAGATAAGTGGGGAAGAGAACAACCCGACGGCAGTTCATTCTGGTTTGGTGAAGAACAGCAAGAAAAAGTTGAAGAAATCGCCTACGACGATAATTTACCCTCCGCCGGTTTCTGGGCGGATACTTCCCAAATTAATAAAGGCTCTCAATGGATCGAAGATCAGGAATTTGTATCAGATAATATTCAACAAGAAGAACAGCCTGAAGCCGAAGAATCCGGTTTTAATTGGGACTTCTCAGATAGCGAGTCCCCGGACATTACCGAAACAGAACAGTTGCCAGATAGCCAGGAGTCTTTTGCTTCTATAGCACAAAACGATTGGAAAGATGAAGCAGAAAAGGTTCCTGAACCACCTGAAAACTGGTTTACTTCTCAGCTTCCTGATGATGATATTCCGATAAAAGAATTTTCTTTTGATGAAAATGGTAACCTTATTGCAGGAGTTCCTGCAATTCCTGTTAACGATGCTATCGATAATTTACCTCTGCAGACAGAGGAAATAGAAGAATCTTCTACCGGCGATTTTATCAGCTCAACACAACAATTCCAAGAAGATGATAAGTCTGATACATTTTTCTCTTCAGGTTTTGAAGACGACCAACCGGTTATGAGTTTTGAAGAAATCGAATCAACACTTCGTGCTGATAAACCTCCGCAAAAGTTCGATTTTGAAGCTGAACCTCAGCCTCCAATTTCTACTGCCCAGAAGAATGACGAAGAGGGTTTTTCGAAAGAACAGCTACAGCTTATCATTCATGCAGCACAGTTGGTTAATTCAACAATTAAGATAGATGAGATATTAAACTCGATAGTTCAAGCCGCCTCATCGCTTACCGAAGCTGACCGTGGAACATTATATATTATAGACCACCAGGCGGGAGAATTATGGTCGAAAGTAGTTCGTGGCGAGAATATCGAAGAAATACGCCTTAAAATCGGTCAGGGAATTGCAGGTTGGGTTGCTCAATCCGGCGAGCCCATCAGTATTGATGATGTATCATCTGACGAGCGCTTTGAACATGCTTTTGATCAGAAAACAGGCTATACAACAAAATCAATGTTATGTTACCCGATTAAAAACAGAGCGGGTATGATTGTAGCTGTTATTCAGTTGCTAAACAGCGCACATGGTAAATTCAGAAAAATTGATGAGGAGTTTTTAGAAGCGCTTTCTGCTCATATTGCAATCGCATTGGAAAATGCCGAATTGGTTGAACAACTCCTCAAGACCGATCGTTTGACTTCACTCGGAAAAGTTGCTAAGTTTTTAACCTCCGATATAAAGAAACCTATTCTTACCATTCGTCATCTGGCAGAACATATCAGGAAAAAGAATGTATCTGCAGAAATTAATCAGGTACTCACACTGATGATTGAACAAGCGAATATCGTTGCCGACCTGACACAAACAACATTAAGTTACTCTGAGGGTAAATCTATTCTTAATAAGAAAATTCTCTCAATTGCCAAGGTTATGGATGAGCTTATCGATCTTCTGGCTGAGTATGTTGAATTCAGAAAAACTAAACTCTTTAAGAAACTTAGTCTGGATGTATTGGTAAATGTTGATAAAAGAGAACTTTACCAGGCATTTTTTCAGATAACCAAAAACGCATGTGATGCTATGCCCGGGGGGGGCGAGCTGTATGTTTCTACAAAACTTTCTGAAACCGGCGATAAAGTAATTATTTCCTTCAAAGATAAGGGACTGGGAATTCCCGAATCAATTAAGGACAAAATATTTGAACCATTTATGTCTCAGGGAAAATCTCACGGTGTGGGACTTGGCCTCCCAATAGCTGAAAAGATTGTAAAAGAACATGGCGGAAAAATTGAGGTTGAAAGCGCTATGGGTGAGGGTACTACAATTAATATCATCCTGCCTGTTGTAACAGAATTTTAGTCTCCCGCACAAATGCTGGAGAGAGTGAACCTCATTGTTATACTCGGGCCTACCGCTTGCGGAAAAACCCGGCTTGCCGCTAATATTGCATACCTGTTAAAATCAGATGTTATATCCGCCGACTCCCGACAGGTTTACAGAGGGATGGATATCGGGACGGGAAAAGATTATGAAGACTATGTAGTAAATGGTAATCGTATTACCTACCACCTTATAGATATTCTTTCACCCGATGAAGAGTTCAATGTTTTCCTCTTTCGTGAAAGGTTTATTGATATATTCTTGAAATTACAATCAGAAAACAAATTACCTGTGCTTGCCGGCGGAACAGGAATGTACCTTTCTTCCGTAATTCAAAACTACCAACTTCCTCCTGCATTATATAATACAAAAAAAATTGAACAATTATCTGAGTTAAGTGAAGAGGATATACGAAACCGGCTATTGAGCAGTAAGGTGCAGCTACATAATACTACCGACCTTACTGATAAGAAAAGGATGATTAACGCTCTCATAATAGCAGAATCAGAAACACAACCAACACCAATGCCCTCAATTTTTCCATTGATTATCGGAATATTTCCGGGAAGAGAAACTGTTAAACAAAATATTTCTCGTAGGTTACATGAGCGTATTAATAATGGATTAATTGAAGAGGTTCAAAAGCTTATCTCCGGAGGTATTTCTCATGAGAAGTTGGAATTTTTTGGGCTGGAGTATAGGTACATTTCCCGTATGTTACGGAACCAAATTACACGAACTGAAATGCTTTTGGGTTTAGAGCAGGCCATCGCAAACTTTGCAAAACGCCAGATGACATGGTTTAGAAGGATGGAAAAACAAGGAGTGAAAATAAACTGGGTGGAGGATGCAAATATAGAAAAGGCGCTACAAATTTTGAGAGATAATAATGTCTGGATTTGAAAACAGAAGGAAGAATTACCTACATCGTTTCGGATATAAAGACAGAATATTTCCACTGATATTCCCTCCTCTTCATCACGATATTGATACCATTGTAGTGATACCGGCAATTGGCGAAAAAGAAAATTTACCTGCCCTTCTTGATTCACTACGCGTTAACTCACCTGAGAGTATTGCGAAATCGTATATTCTTTTTGTGATAAATAATAGCACCAAACACAGTAACGAAATTAAAGAAAATAATTTTCAAACTATTCAATATCTTCGTTCGAGGAAGGCATTGCCTTCAAGAGATGTGCATTATGGATTCATAGATGCCTCTACTCCCGGCAATGAATTACCCCTTCAGGAAAGCGGTGTAGGTTTTGCCAGAAAATTAGGTTTGGATACAGCTCTTCAATTATTCAACCCTAATACGCAATTAAAACTTCTCGTCTGCCTCGATGCTGACTGCATAGTAAGTGCCTCGTATTTAGATCGTATTAGAAAAGCGGGAACTGCCACGGAGTTCAATGCGGCGGTAATTAAATACGAACACAGAATTCATGATGCTTCCGGTCGGAACAGAGATGCAATTGTTCTTTATGAATTATTCCTACGTTATTATGTCTCAGGATTAAAATATGCAAAAAGTCCCTACTCATTTCATACAATAGGTTCTACTATAGTATGCACAGCCGATGTTTATATGAAAGTTGAGGGAATGAATAAACGAAAGGCCGGAGAAGATTTTTATTTCCTTGAAAAAATTGCAAAACAATTTTCAGTTCAAAATATCAACGATGCCACTGTTTTTCCATCGCCTCGGGGTTCGTGGCGTGTTCCTTTTGGTACGGGCCAGCGCGTGAATCGTTTTCTTGCCGGAACACATAATGAATATGAATTTTATTCACCTGATTCATTTAAAGTATTGAAAGACTGGCTCCAGCTTTTTAATCAGAATACAACTGAAACCACTGAGTTTTATATGAGGGAAGCAACTGCTATATCTCCCTCCCTTTCTTCATTCCTCAGAGATCAGCATTTCGAGAAAACCTGGGAAAAAATCTGCAGAGGTCCTTCTCATCAGATTGCACGACAAAAAAAAATATGGTTTGACGGTTTCAGAACACTAAAACTCATTCATTACCTGAGAGATAACGGATACCCGCCAATGCCAGCTTTCAAAGCAATAAGTGACTTACTAAAACTTCATAATCTCGAACTACCCGAACTATCAACCGATTTAATACCGGGCTTCGAAGAACAACAAAAATTACTCAATTATATGAGACTTCATTTTTAAAATTTTGCAATGTCTTAAATCGAAACACGGCTATTGATATAATGAAACATTACTGCATCACCCGTTCAAGATCATTAATATAATTGCGTACACCACCGGCAAGGTATCCGGTCTGATATATTGCAGTACCATCATTTTTGAGAATATAAATTGTGGGGAACCCTTCAACAGCAAATTGTTGTGCTAACTGCTGATTATAAAGTTTTTCATCTAATGGCAGTTCTTTCTCTTTTGGAAAGTCGATTTTTACAAGAATAAGCTTTTTTTCAGCAAATTCTTTGAACTCGGGTTTCGAAAAAACTTCATCATTTAATCGTTTACACCACACGCACCAGTCTGAGCCGGTAAAGTTAACTAAAATATATTTGTTTTCAGCCTTTGCTTTTTGGAGCGCCGACTCAATTTTTATTTCCCAGTCAAGTCCGTCGGAGGAACTTTTGCATCCCGAAAAAATGAAGAGAACTATAAGACCTATAACTATTAATGTGTGTTTCATACTAATCCGGTTTTTTATTTATAAGATGTTGTATTGACTACGAAGATTCAAATTTTGTATTTCGTTAAGGATAAAATAGCTTTTCAATCGGCGTGAGAGTTAATAGCATTTTTAATTATTTATAGAGTATTTCATACATAACTCTTAGGTTGTTATAACTTTAATCACCTGATCTATAAATTTTTTCCGGAACAGAAGGAACTTTTTAATTACTCATTCCGATCGGGTATCGTTTAACATTTTTTGAAAAAGTGATTACTTCTTCCATTTATTTGCAAAGTTTAATAGTTTTTCTTTGCTGTAAGAGTCTTCCTCTTCAAGTTCTCCGGTATCCTGCGATGCTAAAAACTTACCATTTGAATCAAGAATAAAAAAGTGTGGATATCCTTTGATTTTTGGATAGGCTTCCAGAAATTTCTCGTTCTTATTCTCTTTGCTGTAGTTAACTTTCAAGACAATAAATGCCTCTGAAAAAGCCTTTCTCACATCCGGATTTTCTTCGATAAATTTGTCTAAAATATGGCACCACTTGCACCATTCACCTCCAACATCGAGTAAAATTCTTTTATTTTCTTTTTTAGCCTGTTTGATTGCAATTTTAAGATCCTCAGCAGGGTTTCTTGTTGGATCAAATTTTTCCCGCTTATTTTCCTCGTTCTGTGCGGAAAGGCTAAATGAAAGCACAAAAAATAAAAACAGGGAAAAATGGAGTAGTTTTTTCATTAGGCAACCTTTTTTATCATTAATATGTTTATAAATGTGTCTGCCGTCATTGGAACGGGAGAATTATATGAAAATATTTACTGTATTGTATTTTATCAATTTCGAACAGATACAAAATACTACAATTACTTTTTTTAATAAAAGCTAAAAATGAATAGATATTTCATTACCGGACTTATAGGAATAATATTGGTTGGTTTTTCCATATCACTATTTCATCCCGGAGCTTCCGGTAAAATCATAAATAAGGAGAATGATGTGGAGTACAACGGCAAAAAGGATACTGCAACATTTGGCGCAGGATGTTTCTGGTGTGTGGAGGCTGTTTTTGAGCGATTAAAAGGTGTAATTGAAGTGAAATCGGGGTACATGGGTGGTTTAGTAAAAAATCCTTCGTATGAACAAGTTTGTACCGGTAAAACCGGTCATGCTGAAGTTTGTCAAATTACTTTCGATCCTGATACAATTTCGTATGACGAGCTTTTGGAAGTATTCTGGAAAACACATGACCCGACAACCCTTAACAGACAAGGCGCCGATGTCGGAACTCAATATCGGTCTGTTGTCTTTTATCATAATAGTGCTCAAAAGGAACGCGCAGAATACTATAAAGCAAAGCTTGATGCGGAAAAAATTTATTCAGATCCTATTGTTACCGAAATTAGTCCCGCCGCCGAGTTCTATATTGCAGAGGATTATCACCAAAATTATTACAACGAAAACAGTAGTAAACCTTACTGTTCTTTTGTTATAACTCCAAAACTGGAAAAATTCCGCAAGGTATTTAAGGATAAATTAAAACCTGGTGAAACTGAATAAATAAACACAATTGGCTTTAAAATATTAAAGGCTGTATTGGCAGTTTGTCAATACAGCCTTTTCACAGATAAACCAATTATTCGAGCCAGGAAATAATTTCGTAACTACCCGTTACAGGGAAAGAGGGAGGAATTTCAATCATGAACCGTTCATCATATCGGAAATTACTATTAAACCCGCTGGTAATTCTTCCTGATCTTGGATCGAATACACCTGTTGGCTGTGCCTGATTTTCAATAAGGCCTCCAAACAAATTAATAGAGCCGCAATATGGTAGTCTGTTATAATTTTCTGCTTCAAGTCCTCCACGCAAACTGAATATTGATGCGTGGATATTAATATTTGAGCGGTTTGCGGCATTATCACGAATTACGATATCATTACTTGCCAGAATTCCCAGCATGTCATCCGATGAACCATCTCGTGGATCATCCGCATAAACAATATCATCCTCCAGATAAACATTACCGCTTCCTGTTCCAGAGCTTACGCCTGCCGCCAAAGTTAGTTTGCCATTCAAAGTTCCTTTAATGTAAAGATTTCCTTTATCAACATAAACGACGCCATTTGGCGCAAATGCAGAAACAGTAGTAGTAACCCAGGAACCAGAAGCGCCTTCCTTATAACGAAGTGATCCGTCAGCATTAAACTCAATCCATACATCTTTATTGCTAAAAGTACGACCTCCGGATGAGGCAGCGCTATATGCCGCAGCATAGTCGCTGGGCATAGTTAAATCAACACCGGTTTCGTAACCCCCATAAAATTTCGGATCATCACGAGAACTAAGAGTTTTCAACCCTGTCTTTGTGGTAACTTTCCCATAGAAAACCGGTGAGCCGGAAACATTAAGTTTTCCCTGAATGTGCATTGGTCCCCAAACGGTATCACCGCTAATATAATAAAGGTTACCGGGCATATTTGAACAGTAATAAGCAAACTTTGCAAAATTACTCGGTTGAAAAACGACTGTTACGGTGTCTTTCTCCCCCATAAAAGAGGAGATTGATTGTATTTGCCGTCTGTTGGATGTAAGATTGGTAACAACTACATTAAGCGTACCACCATTAATGCTCAGGTTACTTATACCAGAATTCCAGTTTGGGGTAAAATAAATATTATTACAGGCAATATGAGCTCCGCTTGCCGCAATAAATGAAGCATTCGTTTTTGCATAATACGATGTAAACACATCAACAGAATCATTTCCCGTCGTAAGCATATTTGCATTATACACCATAAAAATAGTGCTGAAACCCATTACAAGTAAGAGCGATGCTTTTCCAAACATATCGTTACCCTAAAAAAATTATCTATTTCTTAAGTTTTTTGCTGCAAGGCGTACCTGTCGCCAGTAAACCTTAGCATACTCGCTATTTATTTCTTCAGGACTTTCTATCTGCACCGAGATTTGGATGAGAGAGATTTCGCCGGTTTCTGTAGGCAGAATAGGCAAATCTATTGAATCACCAAGTGCGTTATAATATTTCAGTAAAAACTGCGTAACACGCGCTATCCGCATTGGATTGTCAGTATTCCACTTTCTATAAAGAAATCTGTCCCTCGGATTTTGTGTTTCACGAAGTTCATAAGTAGAGCCAAGATAATATTCTAAAGAATCAAGATTGCCATCTGCATTCACATCACCCTTGAAACGAAATGACGAACTATCAGCAGCGAGAATGGCATCTGTAGGTGTTGGTATGAGCGCAGGATTAGCAGTATATCCAATTCTTTTAAAGTCGCTTTCTACAATTTCTACAATCTGCAGTAAATCTCTCTGCATCAACATATCGCCGGAATAAAACTGGGCGTTTGTTACAGTATTCTGATTCACTTGATTCAGCGTCAGCAAAAGAACTCCCCCAATAAACATTGAACCAAGAATGTCGAGTAAAGTTGAATATCCCATAATAACCTACCTGAAGTTCCAATAACTGAAGATCATACTTGCTTTAATTGTATCAGTCATCGAGACACTTGAAACTCTTACCTCAACTTTTTTATGCCATGTTACAGAAGAACTAATTCTGTCCGGATCAGTTTGAGAAACATAGTAAACTTTCATAGTTGTTGTAAACACGGCTGAGGTCAATGAAGAATCAGTTTCAGTGTAATTATTTAGATCGTCAATATCGTCAAATGTATTTAGGGTTGTTTCTCCGGTTTCCTTTCCTAACCTGTTTGCCGCTGTACAGGGATTAGAATTAATGTTTTTTTGCGGTGCGGCAATGGTATTCTCGTCAAAATCAAGTCTGGTAGCGTACTCCATTTTTGAAGTTGCTAATGAAATAGCGGCAAGTGCAAACTTAGAATTTTGTGTTGTTTCCTGCGTGGTAAGAATAGTTGAATTAATTCTTGTTGTAATCATCGTCAACAGCATCATCGATGCTATTGCAAAAAGTGATTGTCCTGTACCCATGGAAATTTCCTCATTATATGCTCTCTAAATTCTTCTGCCGTATTTTTAAAAATTGAATAAATTTTATTGATTAGCCGATCCTAATATACCATCGAGCTTCATCTCTGTTTGTGCTATACATCTCTTTATAGATATAAGTTGCCTATAAGATGAAACTTCAATAACTATACCAATTAACAAATTTTTTGTTGTAAAAAAAATTCAAATTTTCGTTTGAAAATAATCTCTAAATTAAATCTCGGTAAAATTTACATGTAAAATCTACCGGCAGTAAAAATTACCATAAAAAAACTCCCGCAAGACTTAATTTCAAGCAATTTTAATATTAATTTTTTGGCACAATTATTTCTTAGTTATTTCTGGAAAAGCTAATTCATTAAAATAACAACATAATAAGAAAGGTTCACCATGGGTCAACAACAGCTGCTCCTTATCGTTTTAGGCGTTATCATTGTTGGTATCGCAATTGTGGTAGGTATCAACTTATTTCAGGCTTCTGCAGTACAGGCAAATCGTGATGCTGTAGTCGCTGATCTTAACAACCTAGCGGCTCAAGCTCAGCAATATTACAAGAAACCAACTTCACTTGGCGGCGGTGGAAACTCCTTCGTAGGTTTTTCAATTCCTACAGGAATGAGCTCTAACGCTAACGGTACATATACAATCAGCACAGCGGGTACCGCTACATCTATCGTATTCCAGGGTGTTGGAACTGAAAAAGGTGACAACGGAACTTCGGGTGTTACTCATCGTGCAACAGTAACAGCAACATCTATTACCATTACAAAAGTTAACTGATTAATCTCATCCTTATTGTTCAGATAAGCCCGTCTTTTGGCGGGCTTACTAAATAATTGATTAACATTCGTTATTCTTATAATCAGTGTGTGTTTAATTAAATCCTATTTTAGATATTTTTATTATTAACTTTAATCATTCTTATATCATAATTATTTAATCATTCTTATATCATAATTAATTAAAGGAAACCTCTGAAAAATTAATTGACAAATGTTAAGAATTTAAATAAAATTGCTTCAGAGAAATCAAAAAGAAGAGAACAAAAATGCGAAGCAACAAAATCAATAATGTCGATTTATTCACATCAGCAGCAAATGAGAAGTTC
>CAYTLQ010000021.1:0-16032 GCA_964438715.1 uncultured Ignavibacteriaceae bacterium | reverse complement strand
TCTTTGTTGTTCTATCTCAAACTCTAAGATCCTTTCAAGTAGTTCTTTTATGAATTGTTGAATCTCGTTAACAAAATATTTGTATGTATCTTTTATTTGTTGAGTTTTTATTGTATTTTTCATCACCGCATCAATCATGGCTCTTGTCTCCTTTTTTTATTTCAATTTTATCAGGCAAGTGCCAATTTTTTTATACTTTTCTTTCCACATTTTTGTAAACGCTTATGAAAATCCTTTTTGCAGTATTGATAGTTCTTATTTCAGGATATGTTAATGGTCAATCGGTAAGTCCGGCTGCTGTTACCGAAATTGAACTGCTTCTTTCAAAATCAGGTGATACCTCTTTGTTAATTGGTGACTTGAAAATTTCAATTCTGGAGGGCTGGCATTTAAATTCCAACAAACCGCTTGATGAATTTCTTACACCGACGGAAGTCAGTTTTAAGGATTCATCCTTTTTCGACTCGGTGAAAATTACTTATCCCGTACCCGAGTTGCTGACACTAAGTTTTTCGGAAACTGAAGTTGCAGTGTATTCCGGTGATATTACAATAAAAATTGAACTTTATTTGAAGAAAGAAGTTCCCAAGGAATTACTTTTTGAAGGAGTTTTTACATATCAGGCATGTAATGATGCTACTTGCCTGATTCCATTTGAAAAAGTATTCAAAGTTGAAGTTAACCACGAATAAATTTTATTATCATTTGGAAAAACTATTCGCGGTTAACAAAGGAAGAAATTAATCTTTGGTAAAGTATAATTACCCGCGTCTGTTATATATGGCTTTTTTATAAAGCTCGATATATTTTTTTGCTGAGACATTCCAGGAATAATCCATCATCATACCATTTTTCATAATGATATTCCATGTTTGTTTATCCTTGAATGTATTTAGTGCTCTTTGTACTGTTGAAGTAAGAGCGTAAGGAGTGTAATCATAAAAAGAAAACCCTGTACCGGTTGAACGCCCGTGATAGAGTTCCTCGTTCCAGTCCTGTACTGTGTCAGCAAGCCCACCGGTCTTTCGCACAATAGGTACTGTACCGTATTTGAGACTATATATTTGGTTTAGTCCGCACGGTTCGAATTGTGATGGCATGAGAAAAATGTCAGCACCTGCTTCTATAAGATGAGCGAGTTCATTGTTAAATCCCAGATAAGTATATACTCTATCCGGATATGCATAACTTAAACTGCGGAATAAATCCTCGAAGCGATCTTCACCACTTCCAAGAATTACCCAATGAGCTTTGTATTTTATGAGTTCATGAGCGGCAGAGGCAATAAGATCAAAGCCTTTCAGGTAAACAAGACGGGAAACAATACCTATAAGCGGAACATCTTCCCTGAAGGGCAATTTAACGGCGTCCATGAGGAATTTTTTATTTCGTTTTTTCCCTTCAAGATTTTCGGCATTGTAATGGAAGGGAATATGTTTATCTGTTTCAGGATTCCATACATCATAATCAACCCCATTAAGAATGCCATAGAAGTCGTTAATTCTATGTCGCAACACACCCTCAAGTCCGGCGCCATGGTCGGAAGTAGTAATTTCGCGTGCATAAGTATTACTTACGGTATTTATTGCATCGGCATACATTAATCCGGCTTTGAGAAATGAGACAGCTCCCCACACCTCTATGGGACTATTTTCGTAGAACAATTCCGGCCGAATTTCTGCTTTGTATATTGTCTGTTTAGGGAAACGACCCTGATAGGCAATATTGTGAATTGTCATTACGGTGGCAGTATTATCAAAAAAGCGATCCCAGTTATAATTATCTTTTATGTAGAGAGGAATAAGGCCGGTTTGCCAGTCGTTACAATGAATTACATCAGGTTTCCAGCGAAGGCGCTGAAGAGATTCAATGACCGCCTTAGAAAAGAGAATGAATCGTTCATCCTCATCCGGATCATTAGTATAAATGTTGTGTCTATGGAAAAAATGAGGGCAGTCAATGAAATATACCTGTACGGAGGAATCTTGTAATGTTGAGACATAAACATTTACAGTAAAAACATTTCCGTTAACACGAATTCCCATTTCACCAATCGACCAGTCATAGTCCAGTTCGTATTTGCTATGGTCTATTATTGAATATTTAGGAAGGAATACTTTTGTTTCGCAACCCAGTGGGAGAAGAGCTTTGGGAAGTGCTCCGACAACATCACCGAGTCCCCCGGTTTTTGCATAGGGAAAAACCTCGGCTGAGGCAAATGCTATTTTCATTTCGTACTTGCGTTTGTTAGCGTACAGTTGAATCGGTAAAACGGAATTGCGGGGAATATTACGGAAAAAACAATTCCTTAATATGAAATATAATAATAATTGATGGTTCGGACTGAATGAAAGTACCCCTTAATGCAAAAAAAAGAATATTAGTAACCGCTTTATGGTACGGTTGAGAAATTGGTGGCAAAAGATAATTGGAATCTGCACTCTCTTCCGGAAGATGGGTACCGCCACCGAAATTTCAGATATTCCTGAGTTTTATAAGTTATCTCGGGATTTGGTTTGGGGAAGTGAAGATGTTGAAAGAGAAAATTCTGAATAAAAATTTTCACAAATAAAAAAAATGCCGGTATTAAACCGGCATTTTTTTATCTATCTCTATTTTCTTGTCTTATCGAGATATTGGGCCGCTTCTTTAGCGAAGTATGTAAGAATCATATCAGCACCGGCTCTTTTAATTGCCATGAGTGACTCAACCATTACCCGCTCTCCGTCAATCCAACCATTTAAGGCGGCGGCTTTAATCATAGAATACTCTCCGCTTACCTGATATGCAGCGGTTGGCATTTCGAAGCGATCTTTGACCCGACGAATAATATCAAGATACGGACCAGCCGGTTTTACCATAATAATGTCTGCTCCTTCTGCAATATCAGCTTCCACTTCCCTCATTGCTTCGTTAGCATTACCAATATCCATCTGATGCGAGCGTCTGTCGCCGAAAGCAGGAGTTGATTCAGCGGCATCGCGAAAAGGTCCGTAATAACCTGATGCGTATTTGGCAGCATAACTCATAATGGGTATGTTGACGAATCCCTTATAGTCGAGAGCTTTTCTTATTGCGTACACTCTGCCATCCATCATGTCGGAGGGAGCAATCATATCCGCGCCGGCTTCGGCGTGTGAGACAGCTTCCTTTGCCAGTAGAGATACGGTTTCATCATTAAGTATTTCTTCACCTCGCAGAACGCCGCAATGTCCGTGAGATGTATATTCACACATACATACATCGGTTATGACCAAAAGATTTTTCACATTTGCTTTAATTGCACGGATAGCATTCTGTATTATTCCATCCGGCGCATACGCTTCAGAACCAACTTCATCTTTGTGAGACGGAATGCCAAAAAGAATAACAGCGGGTATGCCTAAAGCGGCTACTTCCTTACATTCTTCAATAAGATTATCGATGGAAAGTTGAAAAACTCCGGGCATCGATTTAATTGGGTTTTTGATATTTTCTCCCGGTACAACAAAGAGGGGATAAATAAAGTCGTTTTTTGTGAGAACAGTCTCCCGCACCATATCGCGAACCAATGGATTATAGCGAAGCCGGCGGAATCTTTTAATTGGTAATTCTGGCATACAATATTCCTGGAATTATGATTGTTTTGTTTCTAAAATTTTTACCGCTTTTTTATACACGATATCGGAATTTTTAATACAGTCTCCCACAGAAATTCCTCCACGGAAATTACCGCTGATAATAATTCCCTTAAATTTATTTTCGAATTCATCAAAGAACCTCTCATGTTCAATATAACCAAGATTATATTGCGGGATTGCCTTACTCCAAAAACGATGTTGTAAAAAGACAGGTTCTCCGTTAATTTTCATTATTTCTTTAAATTCATCAATAACGCGTTTAATTATTACTTCTTTGTCTTCAGAGAAAATTTCACGGTTTCTTGCGCCGCCGATAAACAAGGTGAAATTTGCGTTATCTTTAGGAGCCCTGGCAGGGAACAGTGTTGAACTCCATATTGCACCAAGAAAAGATTTATTTTCTTTTTGTGGAATTAAGAACCCAAAACCATCGAGTGGCTGACCGATATCCGATTTTTTAAAGCCTGCCATGAGTGCCATAACCGGTGGGTAGTAGATTGCATCGAAGTGTTTTACTGCTTCCGGGTAAAGGCTTTCAAAATATTTTGATGCAATATACGCGGGAGCTGTTGATATGACGACATCACCGGTTAGTTCTTTTTTATTCCCTGCATTATTATAGCATACAACATATTTGTCATTACGGATATATATATCGTTAACATCGGCAAGAAATTCAATTTTGTGACTGAGCTTTGCAGCAATTGCTTTCGGCAGAGATTGCATCCCCTGTAAAAAGGAGAACATTTTTGCACTTTGTTTCGACTGCTCCTCGCGTTTTTTCCTTTCCCTGAAACTTTTTATTGTACCAATAATAAGCCCGCCGTACTTTTCTTCAAGTTCATAAAGTTTTGGAAATGCTGAATGAACGCTCAATTCTTCCGGGTTTCCCGCATAGACACCAGCTACAAACGGATTAATTGCATAGTCAAGAAATTCCTGCCCAAGCCTGCGCCGAACGAACTGTGCCACACTTTGATAGTACCCATCACCCGAACGGCCAATAAATGGTTCGCCCAATAGTCGTAATTTAGCAGATGCAGAAAAAAGCTTTGTTTTTAACATTGCCGGCGGACTCATTGGCAAGGCGTGTAATTCACCATTACGAAGTATGTAACGCTTGTTACCTTCGGGATTAGAGTAAACAAATTCGTCCTTAAGATTTACGCCTTCCACAAGGCGGGCAACTAATGGAGTGGTCTCCAACCCGGAATTCGGGCCTCTGTCGAAGAGAAAACCGTCTTGCCGGATACTCTCCATTGCGCCACCAGCCTCACTGTTTCGCTCCAATATAGTAACATCGTATCCATCTTTGTGGAGCCAGAAAGCAGTGGCGAGTCCTGAAATGCCGGCTCCGATTATGATAATTTTTTTGTTATGTGTTTCCATTCTGACTGAATTAACGGATATATTGTAAACTTATAGATTTCAATGCTTCAATAAAAGAGGGGGAGTCGTTAAGCCCCGGCATCACAATGTAGTTCTCGATGCTTTTTTGTTCGGCTACATGGCGATATTCTATATCAAGTTCGAATAATGTTTCAACATGATCGGAGACAAAACTTACAGGAATTATAAGCAGCTGCTTTTTTCCTTGTTCAGCAAGTTGTTCAATCATTGTATCGGTTGCAGGTTCAAGCCATTTGGCAGGACCTACCTTACTTTGAAAGCATAGATGATGAGAAAGATCATTTTTACGAAGAGCCATAACAGCATCAATTGTACGCCTGATGTGAGAACTGTAAGGGTCACCTTTTTTCAGGTAACTTACGGGAGTGCCGTGCGCACTGAAGACCAATTCCACTTCATTACGAACCGAAGCAGGAAATTTTTCAATACCTTCTGAAATACGCTCATTAAGCGCATTTATGTAGAGAGGATTATCACAATATTCCTCAACGAGTATAGTTTTTGCAATATCACCCTTATAATGTCTTTTCCATTCATTGTATGATGAACCGGTTGTGGAAACAGAATAATGAGGGTACAGGGGAAGGAGGATAACCTGATCGTAGTTACCCGATGCGACCTTCTCTGCAGTTTCGGGTGTAAGTGGTTTCCAATAGCGCATTGCGACAAAAACATCCGCATTGAGTCCGGAGTTTTTTAATGATTCTTCAAGCAACGAGCGCTGTCGCTCTGTCCACATACCAAGCGGCGATTTCCCACCGATTAGTTTATATTCTTCTTCTACTTTCGGAGCCCTTTTTTTCGAGATAAATCGGGCAAGGTTTTTCTGAAATGGGAGTTTAAAGATATCAGGGTCATTAAATAAATTTTCAAGAAATGGCTGAACAGCTTCGAGAGAATCAGGTCCGCCAAGGTTAAATAATACAATTGCAGTTTTTTTCAATGTACTCCGCACATTTTTACTGTAAAAAGCATCTCAAATTTACAAAAACCAGATAAAGTTTTATGAACCAAAATAAGGAAATGCCGTTAGCTTATCTCCGGAATTTTTTAACTCAGTTTCAAAATTAAGTGCTTAGAGGATATTGATTTTGTAACTGCCGCTATTTCTTCAGAGAAGAGGTGATGAAAGTTTAGGTATTTTATGAATGGTTACGGTTGATTTGGGGGAGGGGGGAGAGTTAAAATTCTTATAGAAAATCACAAAGCCACCCCCGGAGACGGGAGTGGCTTAAATGTTGGTTTAGCTAATTCAGGATTTTTTTTCGTTAGCTTCTACAACAGCTATAGCGGCCATGTTTACTATATCTTCAACTTCGGCACCCTTCTGCAGTACATGCACAGGTTGATTAAGACCCATAAGTATCGGTCCTATCACATCTGCACCGCCAATCCTTGCCATTAGTTTATATGCAATGTTTCCTGCTTCCAGATTGGGGAATATCAAAACATTCGCCGGACCACGGAAATTTGCAAACGGGTATTGCTGTGCAATAATATCTGCTACGACTGCAGTATCTGCCTGCATTTCACCGTCAATTTTAAGCTCCGGCCGTAGTTTTCGTACAATTTCTGTAGCTTTCCTAACTTTTTCGGATTGCGGATACGGCGCACTGCCGAAGTTACTAAATGAAAGCATGGCAATCTTTGGATCGATATTAAATCTTTCTACTGTCTTTGCCGTTAACATTGCAATTTCAGCAAGTTCCTCCGCTGTAGGATCGACATTTACTGTTGTATCAGCAAAAAAGAAAACATTCTTCTTCGCTAATACTATGTAGCAACCACTTACTTTTTTTACACCTTCAGCAAGTTTGATTACATGCAAAGCAGGTTTTATTGTGTTTGGATAGGAAGTTGTTAATCCTGAAATAAGACCATCAACCTCTTTGAAGTGAACCATCATGGAGCCGAAGTAATTTCTGTTCCGCAGAAGGTCATAAGCATCCTGAAGCAGAAGACCGCGGCGCTTTCTGATATTGTGAAGTTCTTTTGCATATTCATCGAGTCTGTCAAAATTACCCGGGTCAACAATTTCAAAGCCGTCAGAGGTAATATTGTTGTCTTCAATGAGTTTTAGGATCTTTTCTTTATTGCCGAGAAGAACAGGTACTGCAATTTTATCTTCCACCAGTATCTGAGCGGCTTTAAGAATTTTCACCTGATCACCTTCAGGAAATACAATGCGGCGTGGTTTGTTCTTTGCCTTTTCAATAGTCTTACGCACAATTTCCTTGGAAATACCAAGATGAGCAAGTAAATCCTCCTGATAAGCGGCCCAGTCGGTAATGGGTTTTCTTGCTACTCCGCATTCAATAGCGGCTTTAGCAACTGCAGGAGCTACATAAGTAAGCACGCGCGGGTCGAATGGTTTGGGAACAATATACTCTTTACCGAAAGTGATATCGTATCCGCCATAGGCGCGTTTTACAAGTTCAGGAACCTCCTCTTTTGCAAGTTCCGCAAGCGCATACGATGCCGCAAGTTTCATTTCCTCGGTGATAGCCGTTGCACGAACATCAAGAGCCCCGCGGAAAATAAAGGGGAAACCAAGAACATTGTTAATCTGATTTGGATAATCTGAGCGACCGGTTGCCATAATTACATCGCTTCTGGCTTCAGTTGCATCCTCGTAAGTAATTTCCGGATTGGGGTTTGCCATTGCAAATACAATCGGATTTGGCGCCATTGATTTTACCATTTCCTTTGTGACCACACCGCCAACTGAGAGACCGACAAAAACATCTGCTCCTTTCATTGCATCTGCAAGCGTGCGTTTGTCGGTTTCAACGGAGTAAACCTCTTTAAATTCATTCATACCCTCGGTACGGCCTTTGTAAATAACGCCTTTCGTGTCGCACATTATAATATTCTCCTTCCGTACACCAAGACGAACATAAAGGTTTGCGCACGCATTCGCCGAAGCACCGGCGCCATTAAATACTACTTTCACCTCCGAGAGTTTTTTCCCTGCGAGTTCACAGGCATTTAGTAAGGCAGCCCCACTAATTATAGCCGTGCCATGCTGGTCGTCATGGAACACAGGAATATTCATTGTTTTTTTCAGTTCTTCCTCTATATAAAAACATTCAGGCGCTTTAATATCTTCCAGATTTATGCCCCCGAATGTGGGTTCAAGCATTTGTACGCATTTGATGATATCTTTAACATCTTTACTCTTTATTTCAATGTCAAAAACATCAACATCGGCAAATCTTTTGAAAAGGACACTTTTTCCCTCCATCACAGGTTTTCCTGCATGAGGTCCGATATCACCAAGTCCGAGAACTGCAGTACCATTGGATATTACGGCAACGAGGTTACCCTTTGCGGTATATTCATAAACTAATTCATCATTTGCGGCAATCTCCAGGCAAGGATCGGCAACACCCGGTGTGTAAGCGAGCGAAAGGTCTCTTTGCGTTTGGCAAGGTTTCGTCGGGATAACTTCAATTTTCCCCTTTCTCCCGGTACTATGATAGTCGAGAGCTTCTTTTTTCGTGAGTTTCATTTTTTTTCGCCATTTTTATTTTGTGTAGTGAGCATTTATTGAGCAAATTTTTGTAAGGTAAACGGAAGTTGTTTTTCGGTTAGTTATCAGGAGCGGATACTTACGGAGAATTAGATTGTGACACTGATTTTTTTTGTAGCGCCTCAAAACATAAGCGACCATAAAACATAATCCAGAATAAGTATAGTGGCAGCAGATACAACGAACGAACGAATTGTGGAAAGCCCAACGCCTTCCGCGCCACCTTCCGTGCGCAAGCCTATATGGCAGCCCAGAAGGGAAGTAACGCCGCCAAAAAATATAGTTTTAATTATACCATAGAAAAAGTCATCGAGAAGAAAATATCGTTTTACGGAAGTAAAGAACACCGCAACGGAAACATTAAGGAAGTAATTGGATACAACAAAGGCGCCAACTACTGCAATAAGGTTTGCAAAAATCAGTATAAGAGGCATCATAGTAATAGATGCAAAAAAACGAGGCATAGCCAGATAGCGGACAGGTGATATTGCCATAGTTTCAAGTGCGTCAATTTGCTCGGTTACTTTCATTGTGCCGAGCTCGGCGGCTATTGACGCTCCCACTCTGCCGGCAATAACAATACCGGTAAGCACAGGACCCAGTTCGGTTATGATTGCACGGGTTGTTGCACCACCTAAAAATGACAAGGGAGCAATACCTTTAAGTTGATATGCCGCCTGCCATGCGGCAACCGCGCCGGTAAATACTGCAATAATAAGAACAAGAGGCAGAGAGTTAACGCCTATATGCTCCATTTGATAAAATACAATCTTTCTGCTTTTTGGTATTTTAGGAAATGATCGGATAATACCGAAGAAAAGCTGAGCAACCTGGCCGATTTCTGTAAACAGATTAATTGTCTTTCTGCCAATGCTTTCGAAAAAGCGCTGAATCAATCAGATATTCCTTATTGTACAATACAAACTTAAGAAAAATATATGAGAGTAGAGCTATCGGTTTTTGATGGTAGCGGTCGTTTCGGAAATGAATGCAGACCGACTGGAATAATTTACTTTTGTACAACTTAGAAAGTAGTTATTTTGGTACTTCCGAAATTTACCGGTTGCTATGCCGGTGTGTGTTCGAAAAAAACTACCACTCTGTCCCTTGGATAGAAACTATATCTTAAACCCAATTTCGTGGAGAAAATGACAAGCAATAAAAAATTGATTGCCTGGGTGAATGAAATGGCGCAAATGTGCCAGCCCGATTCCGTTTACTGGTGCGATGGTTCTGATGAAGAATTTAATCGAATGGCTGAATTGCTCGTAAAAAAAGGCTCTTTTATCAAGCTCAACGAAGAAAAAAGACCTAATTCCTATTATGCTGTTTCCGACCCTACAGATGTAGCAAGGGTTGAGGACCGTACTTTTATATGCTCAAAAAACAGAGAAGACGCTGGTCCCACGAACAATTGGATGGATCCAAATGATATGAAAGTGGTTCTGACTGACCTTTTTACAGGTAGTATGCGTGGCAGAACCATGTATGTCATACCATTCAGCATGGGACCAATTGGATCGGAGATTTCTCAGATTGGTGTTGAACTTACCGACTCGCCCTATGTTGTATGTAATATGAAAATTATGACACGCATAGGAAAGCGTGTACTTGATGTGCTGGGTGATGGTGATTTTGTACCTGCATTGCATTCGGTGGGATATCCGCTTGAAGATGGTAAACAGGATGTTACCTGGCCCTGTAACAGAATTAAGTATATAGTCCATTTTCCCGAAGAGAGAAGCATCTGGTCCTTTGGTAGTGGATATGGCGGTAATGCACTGCTGGGAAAAAAATGTTTTGCATTGCGCATCGCTTCGGTAATGGCGCGGGATGAGGGTTGGCTTGCAGAGCATATGTTAATTGTAGGTATTACTTCACCATCGGGTGAAAAAAAGTATATTGCTGCAGCTTTTCCCAGTGCATGCGGAAAGACAAATCTTGCAATGCTTACACCAACATTACCCGGCTGGAAAGTGGAAACAGTAGGTGATGATATCGCATGGATGAAGTTTGGTAAGGATGGCCGTTTGTATGCTATTAATCCCGAGGCAGGATTCTTCGGCGTAGCTCCCGGAACATCGATGAAAACAAATCCCAACGCCATGTTAAGCGCTACAAAAAATACTATATTTACAAATGTAGCTCTTACTGACGATGGGGATGTCTGGTGGGAAGGCATGACAGACGAAAAACCTTTACACCTTTTGGATTGGCTGAAAAGAGATTGGACTCCGGCACTTACCAGACCTGCGGCTCATCCAAACTCCCGCTTCACTGCTCCTGCATCACAATGTCCTGTTATCGATCCGTTATGGGAGAGCCCTGAAGGTGTACCAATCAGCGCAATTTTATTTGGTGGCAGGAGAAGTACTGTAATACCGTTGGTTTGTGAAGCAGAAGACTGGAATCATGGTGTGTTTATGGGGGCGAGTGTTTCCTCCGAAACAACTGCCGCGGCAACCGGAGCAGTAGGCCAACTACGCAATGATCCTTTCGCTATGCTTCCTTTCTGTGGTTATAATATGGGAGACTATTTTGCGCATTGGTTCAGATTTTCCGAAAATAGTGATGTTGCAAAACTTCCAAAAGTTTTTTATGTGAACTGGTTCCGAAAAGATGAAAATGGCAAATTTCTTTGGCCCGGATATGGTGAAAATATTCGGGTGCTGAAATGGATATTTGAGCGAATTGATAATAAGGCGGGTTATTCTGATCATCCTTTTGGCAAAATTCCTGCCCCCGGGTCAATATTGCTCGATGGTTTGGATATCGACGAGAAAACATGGGAAAAAATATTTTATGTCAGCAGGGAGGAAGGACTCAGGGAGGTTGACTGGTTGAAGAAATATTTTGAAAAATTCGGCGAACGACTTCCTGATGAGATTGTTGTTCAACTTGAAAAACTTAAAGAAAGGTTTCTCCGCTTTCAGTAAACTTAAGTGAAAGCGAGACTTTTTGAAATTATTAAAACTTAAAAGTTCTGAAAAGCAGACTTGTTATTTCAAAAAAGAATCTGCTCACAAAAGGGAATGTACAGTTTTATTTTTTCAGGTGTTCTGATCTTTTTGCCATACTTGCAAAAGGTGCAGTAAAGGATAATCTCCATATCCCATCATCTGTACCAATCCATAAATACGATCCATCGAAGTACAGGGCAGAAATAGTATTTGTTGTGAGTTGAATCTCGTCAAGATTAAATTTTAAAGGTTTGCCGTTAAATCTGTTGAAGATAACCAGACCCTTCGGAATTTCTTTTTTTAGATTTCTGTCAAATTGATAAACACCCGCCCAGATATGATTACCAACTCTTGTAAGACAATAAATACCGTTTGCGGTTAAACCGGTTCGCTTATCGAACTTTTGCCATCCGGCTTTCCTGTTAAACCGGTAAATACCGCCAACATTAAACTTTGGTCTCTCTTCGGTAATAAATTCCTCAGTTCCTATCCACACATAATTTTTTTCTGTAAAGACTTCTGCAATGGAAACAGATTCTCCATCTCCTCTGAAGCCATTGCCATTATTACTGAAAAATTCAAAAGAGGATTTCTGATTCGGATCTTTTCGTTTGTCATAAAAAAACATACCGCCCTCAGTGCCTATCCAAAGATAGTTTTCTCCGTCCGGGCGTATGACTTTTATATTATTTGTTTTGTCATCTTTATTTATCGTAAGATCAAAATCATCCCATTTTTGTTTTTTTACATCCAGTCGTGAAAGAAATTTAAACCTGCCAATCCATAAAACATCATTAACTTTGTCGTAATACAGCGATCGGATCCAGTTGCCATACTCACCGCCAACAGCAAACTTTCGTTTTTTCCAGCTTTTTCTTTTTCTATCGTAAATAAAAAGTCCGTCACTGCTTCCCGCCCAAATAAAGTTATCGGATGCCGCAACACAATAATAAAAATCATTATCAGCAGTTTTTTCTTGTGTATTATAAATCTCCCAGGTGCCATCTTGTTTGTTATACGCATATAAGCCTTGTCCATAAGTAGCAAACCAGAGTGTGTTTCCGGCATCTACTATGTCAACAATAACGCTTTTTCTATGGAATATATCGAACTTTGCTTTTGGTGAGCCTGTTGAGGACAATGCTAACGGAGAAAACCAAAAGAAAAGAATAATGATGATGAATAAAATGTTGTATGTATAATTTTTAATCACAGAAAATTCAATTCAGAGAATAATTAGTTATCGGTTGTCAAAATATGCTACAGCCTCTTTTTCCATTTTTTTGAGGTCTATCATTTGAATACATTCAAGATTATAAGGACATTGTTTTTTCCAGCAAGGGGAGCAATGCAATCCATCAGGATAAAGTTTTACGCCACGGTCATAAAGATCAATTTCCGTCCAACAGCTTAATCCAAACCATGCAATGACATACTTCTTTAAAGCAATAGCGAGATGCATACCGAAGGAGTCGCCTGTAATAACAACATGGGGTATTGACATATAGCATGCTCCTTTCCTCACCCCGTCGGTTGTTGGCGTACTAATTATTTTGTCACCAAAATGACCGGCAATTATTTGGTTCCTCTCAGTATCTTCAGGACCACCGAGCAGGAGAATCTTAAACTTGTTATATTTCAATAATGCTGAGATAACTGTAACATGTTGCTCAATTGTCATTTTTTTATTCGGGAATAAGTTTGAGCAACCGGTATTAAACCCAATTATCTTGTCATCAGCAACAATTCCAATAGATTTTTTGTAATCCTCAGTAAATGCTTTTTCTTCATCCGTAAAATTGAATACATACTCGTCACGCTCAAAAGGAATTTCAAAAGTTTCGGACAAATAATCCTGGCCGGTTCGGGTATTTTCTTTGAACTTAAGCTGATTATTCATACCGAGTAGAAAGTTATATTCCGCACCTTTATTAAAAGGATAAATCTTTCCATCGGCGTTCAATCCAAAGCCGCGTTTTTCGGTTGCTTTCACCATTTCAGCAATTGCGCAGGAACGCTGACTTTTATCGCAACTGAGTACAATATCAAACTGCATAACACTTAGGATACTTAATGACTCAAAATCGTACGGAAGCACTTTATCGATGTAGGGATTATTTTCAAGCAAAGGCGCAGAAATTTTTAATGTGATCCACCAGATTGTTGATTCTGGATAAGCCCTTTTAATACCGGGAAGCCGTGCGGTAGTCATAACAACATCTCCCATGGCATCAAGATTAATAATAAGAATTTTTTTCCCGATAGGACGATTTTCTTTACATCCCTGAGTCCAGCAGTCATGATCCGGAAAGCACGGTTTGTATCCGTTAAAATTTTTACAAGAAGGTATAGGATTCATTTGTTAAGATATTTATTTAAAAATGGACCAAACTTTTCTTCAACCTGAGCAAACGAAATGTTTTTTAATGTAGGTTCAGTAGTAATTACGCAGTCAAAGTCACAGCCGTATGGAGACCAAATCATATCGTTTGTCATATATTTTACATAAAGCCCGAATACAGGTTTCCTGTAGATGCTCGCAAGGTGAATAGTTGCAGTATCAGGGGAGAAGAGCATATCAATTTCATTCATTATTGCCGCAAATTCTTCAAAGATGGGAGTATAGAAAATTTTACTTTTGTCTTCAAAAATAGCAAAAGCAAATTTAAGGTCACGGGTAGAAGATAGAGGCACAATATCGACCGGAAAGCCGGAGATATATTTTACCAGTTTCCTGAAATTTTCTGTACCCCAATATCGTGCATCACTGCCTGCAGAGATGTTAATGCCCAAAAGAAATTTTCTTTGTGGAAATCGTGAAGCGACAAAATCTTTAGCTTTTTTTAAGGCAGCTTCCGAGGGAGAAAAACTGATCCCGAGAGAATTCTTGTTTGGGGTGAAGCCCAGAACTTCACTAAATGCAAGCATTCTATCAATTATATGCACCTTTGTTGCATCAGGTTTTTTTACAGTAAGAGTATAAACATTATCGTTACCCTTGGCAAATCCGATTTTATGAGGAGCTTTAATAAATGCAAGCAGATATGATACTGTAGTTGATATATCATCATGCAGATCGACAACGGCATCATATTTTGAGGCATTAATATCCTTTATAATTTCCCGAAAGTCCTTCAATCCTTTGCGGAAGATTTTTACTCTTCGGACAGCGGAAACATTTGAGAAAACGAAGTGATTTTTTTCATCTGCAAGAACATCAATCTCAGCGCCCGTAGCAGTGCAGAAACTTGTAAGAAGAGGTGTAGTAACCAGTGCATCGCCAATACGATTAAGACGAACAAACAGAACGCGAGAGGTACTATTAAATGAGGGAATAGTCTCTGACTTCTTCTGTTTCATTAACAGTAAGAGAAGCGAGAGGAAAATCCTTTTGAGAAAAAATTCAAACTTCTTCATTTTACAAATTTAAATGATTCTGGCTTATGAGAGAGTCCACTTTTTGAAGTACACGGTCTGCTGTCAGATTCAGAAAGCATTCATGTCCGCGATTACAAACGAGCAAGTTACATTCAATACACTCGAGTTCATCAAGGCGTACCCATTCATGTAATTCTCCGAAAGGCCCCTGCATATTTGGGTTAGTAGGACCGTGAAGGCTGAGTACGGGTGTCTTCACAGCAGTTGCGATATGCATTGGACCGCTGTCGTTAGCAATCACAAAGCTACATTTTTTCAGGAATGCCGCCATTTCGCGGATTGTTGTTGGAGGTGCAAGATGCGCGTTACCATTCATAAGTTTAACAATTTTTTCAGCATCTTCTTTATCGCCCGGTCCCCAGACAACAACAGCAGGAATTCCATATTTTTTTACGACGGCGTTACCGAACTCAGCAAATTTTTCCGCCTCACATTTTTTTGAATCCCAGCCGCCGCTTGGGCTTATGCCAAATGCCGGTTTGACTTTTATAAATTCATCAAAAAATTCCTCTGCTTTCCGTTCATCGTCAGAAGTAATTCCGATTAAAAGACTCCTCGAGGATGTTGAGAATCCGGCATTTTTTATCATTTCGAGATGTAATTGTCCGGCGTGATATTTATCCCGCTCTTTCGGACCATAAATATTGTAAGCATATGCACGCCCACGATAGGGGAAGCCGATGCGGTATTTTGCTAAACTGAGTAATGTAAGTACTGCTGTGCGTGGGTTGCTATAGAAATCAAGAACAACATCATACCTGCGGGACATAATCTTTGCAATTAATTTGGGGAAGGACAGAGCATCTTCTTTTTTCCAGACAAGCACTTCATTGATGAAAGGGAGAGTTTCCAGCAGTGGTTTGGATGGCGCTTCCGTCAGAAAATCTATAGATACGCCGGGCAGATCTTTCAACAGATTTTTAAAGACTACTGTTGAAAGCACCACATCGCCAATGCCTTTCAGTTTAATGCATAAGATTCTTTTAATGACAGATTTGTCTATTTGTAACACAGCCGCGAATAAAAAATTTAAATACTAAAAATAATGATAATTCATTGAATAGCGAATAAT
>CAYTLQ010000020.1:0-8974 GCA_964438715.1 uncultured Ignavibacteriaceae bacterium | reverse complement strand
TACTATTATTATGAAATATAGTGTTAAGTAATATTCCCTGAAATATTTTTAATCATAATTATTCGTTAGAAGGGAAAAGAACTTAGCAACACGATTCAACGGTAAGTCGTCTTCGATATATTAATTTGGACAGATAAGTTGATGACAGAAATCAGCAGGAATAATGTAAAATGGCATGGTGGGTTTTATGCTTATTAAAATTGAAATGGAGAATCTGTCTCCTCTCAGGGAGTCAGAACATTCCTCCCTTGTTTCTATGATTATGCTGTTTTAGATTGAAGACAAAAAAAACGCATTTTTGAAAATCACTCTTCGACTCATTGCCGCGTTAATTTTCTGGATATTCCCCGAACTCTCCGGGCAGGTAAAACTTCAGATTGATACCTTTGCTGTAAATTTAAAGAATAGGTATGTGTTATCGGAGCGCGCAATAGTACCCGGCTCAGAAAGAGTAGTAATCAGAGATAGGGCATTAATAGCAGGTGAGTATCAATTAACCTTATCAACATCAGTTTTATCTCTCAGTGATTCAATTTCCTATTCTCTGTTCGATACTCTGATTATATCCTATCAGGCAATCAGAATTCCATTAAAAACCGGTTACAAGAATCGTGAGCCGGTACGATGGTTTGAGAATAGAGCCAAAGATTCCGTAATAGTTGTTAAAAATATTCAATCGACAGTAACACCGGAGGCAATTTTTGGAAATCAGATTGAAAAGAGTGGAACGCTCATTCGCGGATTTACAGTTGGGACGAATAACGATTTTTCACTGCAAAGCGGTTTTCGATTACAAATATCAGGAAAACTCTCGGACGAAATTGAAGTAGTAGCGGCGCTTACCGATGAAAATACCCCTTTACAACCGGCGGGAAACACCGAGCGGCTTGATGAACTAGACAAGGTTTTTATACAGTTGAAGCATAAAAATGCTGTTGGATTTTTCGGTGATTACGATTTCAATAAACGATGGGGTGAGTTTGGCGTTGTTAACCGGAAATTACAGGGGCTCATGGCCGAGGTTAATTTTTCTGGCGCAGGTGGTAAGGAAAATTATACTGGCTTTGCGGCAATTGCGGGATCGAAAGGAAAATTTACGACCAACAAATTTAACGGCAATGATGGAGTACAAGGTCCCTACTTACTTTTCGGGGAGAATAACGAAAAAGATATTATCATAATTGCGGGCTCAGAAAAGGTATATATTGATGGTAACTCTGTGAGGAGAGGAGAAAATGCTGACTATATTATTGACTATGCAAATGCTCAAATTACTTTCACATCTGCGCGTTTAATAACATCGGCATCGAGAATAACTGTAGATTTTGAATATACTGACAGGAAATATTCACGCAACTTATTTGGTGCAGGCGCTTCAGGAACTGTTTGGGGTAATAAGGTGAAGATAGGTGTTTTGTATTTTCGTGAGGGCGATGATGAAAGTTCGCCAATTGATATTTCATTTTCGGAAGAGGATAAAAAACAATTAGCCGCCGCCGGCGATAACAGGAATCGCGCAGTGAAATCGGGGGCTGTGCTTGCAAAACCAGACTCTTTGGGAAGAATTACCGGATTATATGCCAGGATTGATACGACAATTAACGGCACACCAACTACAATTTATCGTTATGCTCCGGGCTCAAATTCAGCGCTGTATAATGTCAGTTTTACCTATGTTCCTTCGGGTAGTTATAAAAGGCAAGGTCCCGGAAATTTTGTTTATGTTGGAAGTGGATTGGGATCCTATGAACCAATTATCTATTTGCCTCTTCCTGAGCTGAAGCAGTTTACCGATGTCAATATTGCTATCAATCCCTATCCCGGTATTGAAATCAACACCGAGTTTGCTATGAGCAGTTTCGATCGGAACAGATTTTCCGCAATAGATGAGGATGACAATATCGGAACAGCAACCAACATTAAAATTGCTCTAAGGGATATACACACTCCCGTTCCTCTTTTACCTAATAATAAATTATCGTTAACATTCAGAGAGCGTTTTAAGAAAAAAGGTTTTAATTCATTAGAGCGCTTTGATGAGGTTGAATTCAGCAGAGATTATAATATACAGCAAAATGAAAGTAATCCTGAAGAGCGGCTAAGGGAAATTGGGCTGACTTTGAAGCCGGATTCAAGAGTTACCATACGCTCAACCTATGGCTCTTTGAGGCAGGGAGATACATTTAATTCATTGCGATTAAATTCATCTGCCGGTTTTACTTTGTCTTCATTATCTGCGGAATACAATCACGACCTGGTAATTAGCGAAAACACAGGATACAGAAATAATTGGCTCCGGCAGAAAGCAATAATTAATACTACATTCAGCGCATACAGTCTGGGAGTGAGAGTTTTAGCTGAAGAAAAAAGAGAAAAGCGTTCAAATGAAGATACTCTCAGGGCTAATTCATTGAAGTTTTTGGAAATTGCTCCGGAAATTGGATTTAATTCGGGAGGTTTCGAAGCCGGGTATGAGTTTCTACTCAGGCACGATTATTTACCGGCAGGTTTAGAATTTCGCAAAGAATCTACTGCAAAAGGTCATCAGGCGAACATCAGTTTTGATGATGGCAAAATAGTTCGGTCAACTACCAGGGTAACTTTATATTCAAAGGAATATACAAAAGAGTATCAACTTACCGGAGCTCTCAATAATCAAAGTGTGTTGGTTCGAAATCAGTCAACGATAAAATTATTTGACAGGGGATTTACCGGCGATGTGTATTATGAAGCCGCAACTCAAAAAACAGCATTATTGGAAAAAGTTTTTGTACAGGTTCAGAGAGGATTAGGAAATTATCGGTTTATCGGTGATCTTAACGGAAATGGTATTCAAGATGAAACAGAATATGAGCCTGCGTCTTTTGACGGAGAATATGTGCTTGTGACTATACCATCAGATGAGTTATATCCGGTAGTTGATTTAAAGACGAGTTTTCGCACAAAAATTCTTCCTGAAAAAATATTTGGAAAGGGGTATTTTTCCGCGCCATTTATTAACGCATTTTCATTTGAATCATATTGGCGCATTGAAGAAAATACTCGGGAAGAAGATATTTCCAAAATATATTTTTTGCAATTACATGCATTCAGAAATGAAAAAGTAACTATTCGCGGCTCACAATTATTTCAGCAATCTATTTATCTTTTTGAAAACGACCCCGGATTATCCGTAAGGTTTTTTTACTCTGAAAGACGCAGTTTGGCTCAGTTTAGCGGAGGACTTGAAAATGGTTATCTTCGGGAGAGAAATATCAGGGTAAGAATGAAACTTATCGAGGAGATTGGAAATCAGTCTGAAGTGATTTTTAAGACTGACAGATTGAGCGCAGTAGAAAATCCCATACGAAACAGAATTATTGAATCAGAAGGTGGAGTTACAGATTTTTCTTATCGTCCGTATAGAAATTTAGAAACCGGGTTTAAGATAAGGGTTACAAGGAGCACCGATTATTATCCTGAAAATCCATCTGTTGTTGATTTGAATAGTTTGGGATTGAGAGTTAATTATTCATTTACAGGATCAGGCCGTTTAAGAGCAGAAGTGGAGAGGTCGGAGTTGTTAGTAAACAATACTGACAATTACCTGCCCTTTGAACTGACAGAAGGAAATGTAGTCGGCAAAAATTTTATAGTAAGAATAAATTTCGATTACCGGATATCGGTTAATTTACAAGCCTCCGCAAACTATGAGGGAAGAAAACAGGGTGAGTCACAAATGATACACACAGCGAGAGCCGAAATGAGAGCATTTTTTTAATTTAAGGAGAGACAGTGCAGATAAAATCAAATATTATTGAAGCGCATATATTCCGATACAGAGATGATAAAATGGAGTTTCTGCTTCTGAAGAGAAGTCCCGGAGAAATTTATCCGGGATTGTGGCAAATGGTGAGCGGCAGAATAGAACAACAGGAAACAGCAGTAGTTGCCGCTATACGAGAAGTAGAAGAGGAAACGGGACTAAAACCAATTGCGGGGTGGGTAGTGCCGAGAATTAATTCATTCTACTCTCCGATCGATGATTCAATTAATTTCGTACCTGTTTTTGTTTTTCAGGTTGAGGGTGATAGGAGGGTGCTTCTTTCTGAAGAGCATACTGAATTTGGTTGGTTTGAACTTGATGAAACTCTTAATAAACTTTCCTGGGATGGGCAAAGAAAGGCGGCTCAGCTTATAAATGAGTATTATTTCCGCCATCAGGAGACCTTAAATTTTATTAAAATAATTTAAAGACTGCCACTATATGTCTATATTTTGGCTTATTTTTAATACTGTTTTCCTTAATTTTACATATTCAAATTTATCAGGAGTTATACTTGGGTCTTCTCGTAGTAGGTTCTTTAGGTCTGGATACCGTCGCAACGCCGTTTGACAGAGTGGAGGACGCTTTAGGCGGTTCTGCAACATACATTTCACTTGCCGCAAGCTATTTTAGTGGTCCTATACATCTTATTGGTATTGTGGGTGAAGATTTTCCGCGAGCCTATATGGAAATGATGGAACAACACAATATTGATCTTAACGGGTTACAGGTAATTGAAGGTGGCAAGACTTTCAGATGGTCAGGCAAATATCATTATGACCTGAACTCAAGAGATACATTACTTACTGAGTTAAATGTTTTTGAGAATTTTGATCCGGTTATACCTGAAAGTTTAAGAAAAGTACGCTATGTGTGTCTGGGAAATATCGACCCAATTCTTCAAATCAGAGTATTGGATCAGTTGGAAAATCCTCATTATGTAGTTTGTGATACGATGAATTACTGGATTGAGGGAAAGAAAAACGAATTGCTTTCTCTTCTTCCTCGTGTAAATGTACTTATCATAAATGATTCCGAAGCACGCCTGCTTGCACAGGAGCCGAACCTGATTAAAGCGGCAAAGAAAATCAGAGAACTGGGTTTGGAAACACTTATAATTAAAAAAGGGGAACACGGCGCTCTCCTGTTTTCTGAAGATACAATTTTCTCTGCTCCGGCATATCCACTGGAAATGATTTACGATCCGACAGGTGCAGGAGACTCTTTCGCAGGTGGATTTGCAGGGTATCTTCATAAAACTGAGGATACATCTCTGGAGAATATAAAACGCGCTGTCGTCTATGGCTCTACAATGGCATCCTTTTGTGTGGAGCAGTTCAGTACTAAAGGACTTGAAAACCTTTCCCTTCTAAGGATACAGGACCGCTATAGAGATTTTCTCACTATTTCAAGGTTTGATGAAAGGTACTGATTACTTCGGAGTACGGTACACCGATGATTATCAATTCGAGTATCTGCGTCAGACATTACTCCCTCAGACCGAAGTAACTGTTATCACTGATAATTATGAGAACATTGCTGAGGCAATAGAACGACTGGAAATTCGCGGGGCTCCGGCAATAGGAATTGCCGCCGCTTTTGGGCTTGCATTAAGTATTAAAAGAGGTGGCGATGAAACTAATTTTTATTCAGCATATAATCGTTTAGCCTCAACCCGACCCACTGCAGTGAATCTTTTCTGGGCATTAGAAAAAATGAAAACGGCTTATCATACAACAATCGGAGGTTGTAGATTTGAAGATTTGTGGCGGGAGGCAGTTACACTTTTTACAGACGATGTTTACCGATGTGAACAAATCGGGCGCTTAGGCTCAGGACTAATAACAAAAAAGTCAGTTGCATTGACTCATTGCAATACAGGTAAACTCGTAACGGCAGGTAACGGAACAGCTCTTAATGTTATTGTTCGTTCATTTGCTGAGGGAAACATCGAACATGTTTATGTTGATGAAACCAGACCATTATTTCAAGGTGCACGCCTGACCGCGTATGAGCTGGAAAAAAACGGCATTCCGTTTTCTATAATTACCGATTCAACTGCTGGAACACTCATGGGTAGAAGAAAAATAGATTTTGTAATAACCGGTGCTGACAGAATTGCGGCTAATGGCGATACTGCCAACAAAATCGGGACATATTCTCTGGCAGTTCTTGCTCGGTTTCATAGTATTCCTTTTTTTGTTGCAGCGCCCGAAAGTACATTTGACCGTTCTTTAGAGTCAGGAGAGCATATCCCCATTGAGGAGAGATCTGGTGACGAGCTGCGAAAATTTCGTGGTGTTGAAATAACAAATGCAAATTACCCAACTTATACCCCTGCATTTGATGTTACGCCCGGTGATTTGATAACGGCAATTATTACCGATAAATCTGTTTATAATCCTCCTTATAAATTTAAATAAATTCGTGACCACCGACAGGATAGTAAAAACCGATGCGTTTGTACTCTCCGTAACAAAATTCGGAGATACCAGCAAAATAGCATCATTTTACACAAAGGAATTTGGTAAACTTCATGTTATATTAAAGGGAGCACGGGGATCAAATTCGAAGATTGGTAGGCTTTTAGATCCCCTCAATGAAGTAAGCGCCGTCATTTACCGGAAAGAGAAACGAGATATTCAATTATTAAGTAATCTTGACTTAATAAATAGTTTCGGTAAGGTTGAGAGGTCTTTTGATGAATTAAAATTTTCTTTAGCTGTAGTTGAAGCGGTCGATAAATTAACCGTTGAGGGTGAAAAGAATATAAAGCTCTATTCAGGTATAAAGAGAATTTTGGAAAGAATCAGCGAAAGACGGGAAAGTCCGGAAGTTTCATTTGGCAGGTTTTTCTTCTTTTTACTTGCCGAACTTGGTTATGAGCCGGAACTGAAAATTTGCGGGAATTGTTTTAACGATATAAACGATAGCGGATGTGCTTTTCATTTCGAGAAAGGATTTGTTTGTTCATCATGCAAAAATTCCGTTCATCACAGTATAGAGATTGGGCGGGAACTTTTTGAATATTTTCATTGTCTAAAATCGGGTAAAGATGCATTCGTTAACAATGCATATATTCCTACGAAAGCAAACAGATTAATGATGAAGTTTCTTTCGTTTCATGTTCCGTTATTCAGGAAAATACATTCACTTTTTCTTTAGGAGTTTATATAGTAGTTGTTACTATTCCAATTTTGAATAAGTATTAATTAAAGGAATAGCTATGAGTTATAAAGCAAAAAAATTATTGGGAGCAACAGTTCTCGTTATAGCGGGAATAATTTTTGGAGCCGTTCTGGTTTCCGGATTTAGTTGGGTAAAGTCAGGGTTTGCTGATGTTTCACTTGGCGCCAAAACGCCGCCTGTTACTCTTAATGCTGATGCAACAGCATTCAGTCAGGCATTTATTGAGGTTGCCGAAAAAGTGACCCCAAGTATTGTGCAAATAACTGTTGTAACAGAGTCGGAAAGTGATCCACATAAAGACTTTTTCTTTCCATTTAAGGACTTTGAAATTCCGAAGGAGCAACTTGGCTCCGGAAGTGGTATAATTATAAGCGATGATGGTTACATTCTCACAAATAACCATGTTGTTGAGAACGGCAAAAGTGTTACAGTACTTTTGTACGACAAAAGAAAATATGAAGCTACTATCGTTGGAACCGATCCGCTTACGGATTTAGCAGTAATAAAGATAAATGCCAGCGGACTACCAGAGGCTTATCTCGGAGATTCTGATAACTTAAAGGTAGGTCAATGGGTAATGGCTATAGGAAATCCTCTATCACTAACCAGCACAGTTACAGCAGGTATAATCAGCGCATTAAATCGTGGTCAATTGAATCTCATTCAGGATAGCTATGGTGTGGAGAATTTTATACAAACCGATGCCGCAATTAATCCGGGTAACAGTGGAGGAGCCCTTGTAGATTTAAACGGGGCAGTAATTGGTATTAATTCGGCAATTGCCACCAAGACGGGTACTTATGTTGGATATGGGTTTGCTATCCCGATAAATCTGGCGAAGTCTGTTGCAAAAGACCTGATAGCTAATGGTAAAGTCAGTCGTGGCTATATCGGCGTACAGATTAAAGAAGTTGATGCGGCATTGTCTAAGTCTCTGGGTATGGACAAACCTCATGGAGTAATAATTGAGGGTATTGTTGAAGGCGGAGCAGCTTCAACAGCAGATATAAAGCGCGGTGATGTAATTTTAAAGATTGACGGTATTGAAATTAATCAACCTAATCAGCTCCAAAGCTATGTTGCGTCGAAGAGTGCAGGCACTAAGGTAAAACTTACTCTTTTCCGTGATGGAGAAATTATTGAAAGAACGGTAACTCTGAAACCAAAAGATGAAGGGAAAAAGAGTGAAACAGCAATGAATGAGATCGAGGAAGAGTCTGAAGATACATCAGAGAAAAATGCGCTAAGCTTCGATAAATTGGGTATGACAGTTAAGAATATGTCAGATAAAGAGAAATCTGAATACAAAACCACGAATGGTGTACTGGTTACAAAAGTCAAACCATACGGTTATGCTCAAACTCAGGGGCTTGGTGTAGGTCTAATAATTACCAAAGCCGACAAGAAAAATGTCTCCTCAGTTGCCCAATTAAAGGAAATTATTGAGAAAAAGAAAGGGAGTGCTATATTGATTGAGGTTGCTGACAAAAACGGTAACTCCCGGTTTATAGGCTTAGAAATTCCGGAGTAAAATTAAATTTCATTGCATTTCTCAGGCTGTACAGTACTACCGTACAGCCTTTTTTCTTTTCTCGCCGGGAATCTCCCTCCGAAAATTGACACTGATAAGCGAATAATGTATTTTTAGTAAAAGATAGTTACTGAGTTTTTCGTAAATAAGAGAATATCAGTAGCCGCTGTCCAAAAAAAGTAAAATCCGGACAACAATGTGAATCCATTGACGAAATATAATCTTCTAGACCGCAAAACGGCATTGATTTCAATTTTTTTGGGATTATGTGCCTTTTTAGTTGTCTGGTTTGATATTTACTTTTATCCCGAATCATGCATTAGAAATCCGAATTGAGGGATCAAAATCAAGAAGATTTTGAAATAAACCATCAATCCACCCCCGTTTCTTTACTGGTACCGACAATTTTAATACTTTTCTCCTTTGCTTTTTAACTACCCAACTTCCTA
>CAYTLQ010000019.1:0-5286 GCA_964438715.1 uncultured Ignavibacteriaceae bacterium | reverse complement strand
GTATCAGTCCGATTTTTTGCAAGACATAAAGAATTGAAGGAAAAGCAGAAAGCTATAACAGAGCATGTTGACTCCCTTATTAATACTATGAAAGAGAATCTTGAGAAGGAAAAGGGAAATAAAGAAAAATCGCAACAGTTAACAAAAAAGTTCATAGAAGATATTCAAAAGGCGCAAGAGCAAATAATACGGATCCGGCAAAATTATATTACCAGCCTCAGCGATATTCTTACCAGTGAGCAGATTGCCAAGCTTTTAATTTTTGAGATAGAGTTTCGCCAGGAGATGCAGAATCTTCTGTTTAAAAATCGTAACAGAAAAATGATGAACAGAGGAGATAAATAAAAAAAAATTGCAAAAAATCTGCTTTTAATTTATTACGATTTTTTCTAATTTTGTTATCTATTTAAGCGGAAGTGGCGGAACTGGTAGACGCGCACGTTTGAGGGGCGTGTGAGGAGACTCGTACGGGTTCAAGTCCCGTCTTCCGCACCAATTACTCTTTTTTATCTGTCAGTTTATTGCCCCGTATTATACACCTGCGTAAGTATTTTCGAAGTAGTATCTTTCATTGCATCGTGTCGATTTCTTTATAAACCCAATGGCAGATTTTTTGACAAAAAGTTTTGCTCTACACTATCGCATAGGTAAATTATTACTCCCGTTTGCCGGAATTGTTCTTTTTCTAAATTTTCTTCTCATTCACGCGGAATTATACTATTTCATTATTCCACTGATTGCGGTTGCTTTTTTTATCAGTCGTGAAACAGGGGAATACAATTTCTTTTATGATGCAGTTATTATTGCCGGTTCAGCCTATTTGCTTTTTCTTTTTCCGGTTTCAGATAACTATTTAAAATCCTTAATCTGGGGGATTATTACTGTTCAAATACTAGTCGAAATTTTTTTTGAAGAACAATTGTCATTTTTTTCAGAAAAAATACTATCAGGCAGTAAAACATCAGCACACGCACTCGTTACGACTCTTTTGGTTGGCATTATTGTATTTATTCTGGTTGCGGTTGGTGTGCCGGCTTATCCCGGTATTTTACGATTCTATACCGGACCAGTGGAATACCTTTACTATGTAACAGCTGGATTATTCTTAATAAGTGCTTTTCTTCGTTATCATTCGTGGGAAAAAGAATGGCTTATACTTTTACCGGTAACGCTTGCCTTGACATTTTCGATTTCATTAATACAACCCTCTCCTGACTTTTTGAAACAAGCATTATTTGGGCTTGTTTTATCTATTGGTGTTTCCTCATTTGCCGCAAGTAAAAATTCTCTTGATAAAAGCGGAATGTATTCTGCGGCATTATTAGGGTTTTATACATTTGGGCTTGGAGGTATAAAATGGGCAATACCTTTACTGGTATTTTTTATTACCTCAAGTGTAATTACTCAAATTCGTGAGGCAAAAAACTGTGAGATGGACCAGTACTTCGAAAAGTCCGGAGCCCGGGATAGAACGCAGGTATATGCAAACGGGGGAATAGGAATAATACTGGTAATTCTGTATTTATACTTTAGAGAAGAACTATTTTATCGAGTTTTCGTCATATATATAGCAGCCGCATGTGCAGATACATGGGCAACAGAAATCGGTGGACTCTTTAAGAAGACAACCATTAGCATTCGTAATTTTCGTAAAGTAAATGTTGGCGAGTCGGGTGGCGTTTCGCTTCCGGGAACAATTGGAGCTCTTTCCGGGGCGTTCATTATTGGCGTTTCAAGCTGGTTTTTGATTAATGATCCTGTTTTTACTGCGATAACAGCAGTATGTGGTTTTCTTGGAAGTTTAGCCGATAGTTTGTTAGGTGCGACTTTGCAGGTGCAGTACAAATGTTCAGTATGTGAAAAAACAGTGGAAAAAAAAGAGCATTGTGGGAAAATTACTAATTATGTGCGTGGTTATTCATCAGTAAATAATAATTTCGTAAATATTGTTGGCGGTACATCTGCCGTATTCATTTATCTTTTGTTAGTTTATACTGTTTTATGATTATCAGAAAAGTTATCTTCACCGTAATTCTCTTTTGCTTTGTTCTTAGTGGTCAGGAAAAACCGCTCCTATATGCAGAAGCGATGAAATCATACTCCATGGGAAATTATTCCGATGCCTATAATCAATTCAAATTATTTTTACAAAGCAGAGAAACTGATGATGCCTTATTGTTTGCCGGAGCACAGTTTTATGCCGCGGAAGCTCAATATAAAGCCGGTAATCTTCGTTCAGCCGCTTATGAGTTTGAAAAGGTAAACACGAATTATAAACTTTCGAACTATAGAGAAGAATCTCTTTACCGACTCGGTCAGATATATTACGAATTGAATGAACAGGAAAATGCCCGAAACAGATTTACTACACTTATAGAAGATTTTCCTGAGACAGTTCATTATGGGTCAGCATTGTATTGGATAGGGGAATCCTTTACTCGTCAGGAGAAGTTTAATGACGCGATACGCTTTTTTATGGAGGCAATAGAGAGCAAGAAGAATAATACGCATCTCGATTATTCAATTTATACTTTGGCGGGTATTTATGAAAAGACCGGCGACTTTGAAAAAGCAGTTAAGTATTACGATCTTTTACTATCGTATTATAAAGATAGTCCTTTAGCGCCCTCAGCACAGGCGCGTATAGGTTATTGTTATTTTCGCCTTAAAGATTACGAAAGCGCCCTCATAGAGCTATCTCATCCTGTTGTTACTAACCTTCCTCCGGAAAAACAGGCTGAGGCATTTTATATGCTCGGTAATTCTTTTTTCCGGACGGGAGATTATCTTAAAGCGCAACAGACATTTGAAACAATTCTTTCAAGATTTTCCGGTCTCAGTTTTGAAAGGGAAATACGATACAGTTTAGCCTGGAGTTATTTTCAGCAGAAAAAATATTATGATGCATACAAACTATTTTCTCTTCTTGCTGAAGGCAAGGACACCATTTCAGTTAAGTCCGCTTATTGGAAAGGGGAATCGCAAAGATATGCGGGTAACGATACCGAAGCATTAAAAACATACGAGGATTTTCTGCGGCGCTTTCCTAATGATGCCATGGCACAAGGTGTTCAGTATCAGATTGGACTGATTTATTTTAACAACAAACAATATGACCGCGCAAATACTTTTCTGCTTAATGCTTCATCCACAAAGAATGTTTCACTGCGGGGACGAATATTTACTGTGCTCGGTGAATTAGAAATATTCCGAAAAAAATACCAACTCGCAATAAAATATTTTACTACTGTTCTGGAAATACCGGAGATTGAAAGTGAACTCGAACAACGATCGCTGCTGGGACTCGGCGTGGCATTGTATTCTCTTGAAAAATACACTGAAGCTATTGAGAAACTGACAGACCTTGATCTCAGGAACCCGAATTTTGAGAGTGATAAAGTCAATTTTTATCTTGCTGAAAGTTACTACAACAAGGGTCAGTATAAAGAGGCGCTGCAGTACTACAAAAAAGTTAATCAGGCCGCCGGTGATTTAGGAGCTTATGCACTGTATGGTATAGCCTATAGTCAATATAACCTGAGGGATTACACCTCTGCATCCTTTTCTCTTCAGGATTTTATAAAGAAGTTCCCGAAAGACGGAAAAATTCCCGATATTAAAATCAGGCTTGGCGATACATATTTTGCACTGAAGAAGTATGAACAGGCGACACAAATCTATGAAGATATACTGAAATTGAATATTCAGATTGAAAATAAAGATTATGTAAATTATCAGTTAGGATTGGTGCTTTACCGCGATAATAAAATACAGAGGGCAATATCAGAATTTAATAAGATAATCACCCGATATCCTCAATCGGTATATGCGGAAAATGCTATTTATTTAATCGGATGGATGAAATTTCAACAGGGAAATTTTTCCGGTGCAATTGACAGTTATTCGTATCTGATAATGTTTGCGCCGAAATCGAAACTGGTGCCGCTTGCATATTATTCAATAGGCGACTCCTATTTTAACATGGGTAATTACGATTCAGCAATTGTCAATTATACCTATATTCTTGATAATTATCCTACCTCCTCCTATGCGTTTGATGCCATTAACGGAATACAATACTGCTATGTTGCACAGGGTAATGTTGGTAAAGCAATAGAGCTTATTGATACTTTTGTTAAAGATAACAGGACACTGAATTTTGCCGACCAATTATACTTTAAAAAAGGTGAACTCTATTATGCTGAGCGAAATTATGAAAGTGCGCTGACTGCATATAATGAGTTTATTACATTATTCCCGAAAAGTAAACTCGTCCCTGATGCGATCTTTTGGGTTGGAAAGTGTGCACTTGAACTGAACAACATCGATCTGGCTATTGGTTCATTTTCCAGAGTGTTTTCTGCATACCCTTCTTCTCCGATTGCTACGACTGCCGTTATAGAGTGGACTAAGATAATGATAAACCTGAATCAATATTCAGAGGCGGTAAACCTGCTTAAATCCGCTTTAGAAAAAATTACATCGCCACAAGGCAGGCCCGAGCTTTTGTTTATGCAGGGTAGTGTATATCTGATGATGGGCAACAAAGCCGATGCGTATGATGCGTTTGATGAGATAATTATTTATCACAAAGGTTCGATATTTGCAGACAAGGCACGAATAGAGCTTGGTATTATAGAAATTGATGCGATGCGATATTCGAATGCTGAAAAAAATCTACAGGCTGTACTCAGTGTTCGCAATGATGATATTGCCGCTAAAGCACAATTTTATCTTGGCATAGTGTATTTTAATCAGCAAAAAATTCAGGACGCTATTACACAATTTGTGAGGGTACTGAACCGATTTGCAAATTATGATGAATGGGTTACAAAAGCCTATTTGAAACTTGGTGAATGTTATGAGAAATTAAAGGATAATAAAAAAGCAAAAGAGATGTATCAAATAGTATTAGAGACACACCGCGGTGATGAATACGGTAAAGAAGCTCAGGCAAGGTTGAGGAAGCTGAAATGAGAAGATTACTAATCATCGGAATTTTATGGTTTATATTAATTGGCAGTATTATTGCTCAGGAAGGAGAGCGCAGTTCAGGAGTAGAACTACCGGATTTCGTAATTACAGGTAAGGAATCATTTGAACTTCCCAGGGCAACAAAACAAAAGCCACCGATATTTTCAACTCTTTCTGAGGAATTCATTAAACCGGCTTTTTCACCCGATTTATTAGATGTTCAGTTTACTTCCGATCCTTTACGAATTGAACATACCCGTCGTGATTCATTGAAAGCATATAATAATGTACTTCGCGCAACAGTGGGGAATC
>CAYTLQ010000018.1:0-8458 GCA_964438715.1 uncultured Ignavibacteriaceae bacterium | reverse complement strand
CAATCGCACCTGAAAGTTGACAAATTTTGTACCTGTTGCTCTGCCTGAGACGGATGCTCCCGAAATTTCACCTGAACACCAAGACCGAAAAATTACCTGCAAACAGATAGAGGGATGATAAAATGGAAAATTCAAAGGGGGTTTTTAATAATACAATGACTACAAAAGCTGATTATGAATCTTCATTTTTTTTGATGGTTACCTGGTAAATTTTTAATTTACATTATTTATAATACCTGATAATAAATTAACTTTTTGGTTAAAAATTTTAAATACCACAGAAGTATGTTTGGTGAAAAAATAGATAAACCAAAAGTTAAAGTTGTAGATTTAAACTCAAAGGAAAATGACTTTAAATTTTGGCAAAATCAGCCAATTGAAAAAAGACTGGAAACACTTGAACAACTACGGATGCAGTTTATAATTTGGAAATATGGTGCTGAACAAGGATTTCAGAGAGTTTATAGAATTACTGAACTCTCAAAATATTAAATATCTTGTAGTTGGCAGAATGCTGTAGCTGTTCATGGATATCCATGATACACAAACGACATCGACATTTGGTTTTGGAACGATAAATCAAATGTGGAAAAATTGATTGAAGCCTTAAAGGATTTTGGTTTTGAATCATTAGACATATAAATAGATGATTTTCTGCAACCTAATAAAGTAATTCAATTAGGGTATCCTCCAAACAGAATTGATTTATTGACAAGTGTAAGCTGATTAGAATTTAATGAATGTTATCCAAAAAAGATTAATTTGATATTGCAGAGATAAAAATTGACTTCATCGATTTAGAAAATCTGAAAAAAAACAAAAAAGCATCCGGCAGACATAAAGACTTTAATGATTTGGAGAACTTAGAATAACAACCTGAGAATATAATAATTAAATGCAATAAGGATAAATTAAACCAACAAGTGCAGACAGTGGTGTAGGATAAAACAGAAGTAGCGAAATGAATTTAAGTATTGTAGTAACCCCCCTTCATTTTGGCACTACTGCAAATAATATAGTACTATAAAAAACTCCTACCCTTTGTAAATTCCTGAATTTGCATGAAAATATTCCACAAACTTCTTTGGTTGCATCCTGGAATTTATTCTTTAAGCGAATACTTATGAAGAGTTTTTCGCTCAAGGTCAGCGAGAGCGAGACGATAATCTATTAAAGCACCCAGACTGTTAATTTTTGCGTCAGTCAGGCGTATTTGCATTTGTGAAAGATCGAAACTTGTTATGTTGCCCGCACGAAAACGGGATAATGATATATCGTAACTCTTCTGAGCCAGATCAACACTTTTACTGAGTACTTCCACTCTTGCCTCGGCGGCTTTAAGTTTATTATACACAGCCTGTATTTCCTTTATGATTAATGCCTTTTGGTTCTCAGCATTAAGTCGTGCGAGTTGTAAACTGGCTTCGGCCGCTTGTACTTCGTTTCTGTTCTGACCCCAATCTATCAGAGGAATACTCAAAGTAAAAGTTACGCTTCGGTCCTCGGCAAAATTATTAAACACATCCTTGAAAACATCATCGTTCTTATTAATACCATAATTTGCAACAAGCATACCGGAGATATTTCCTTTGGAATCGGTTTCCTCAACTGTAAGACTGCTAAGCATTATATCCGCTTCGCTGTTTTGAATTTCATAGCGATTTTTTAATGCGAATTCAATTGCTTCATTAAGTTCCACTCTCACAGGCGAGTACTCCAACTGCGCGGAAACATCTACAGTATCCTCCATCGGCAAGCCAATAAGAATTTTAAAGTTATTCTTCGCCTCCAGATAGTTGGTTTCAGCCGCGAGTTGTTGATTCTTACTTGCCGCAAGGTCAAGCTCCAACTGCAACGCTTCTACTTCAGCAATAAGTCCGGCTTTAAACTTATTCATAGCAGTTTCATACGAAACCTGCGTCTGCTGAACTTTTTCAGTAGCAATCTCTAATTCTTTTTTCGATTTATACACATCATAAAAAGAAGCTGAAACATTATAAATGATATCCATTTCTGTGCGCGAATAATTACGGCGTGCTTTCTCAAGGTTTATTTCTGCCCTTGTGAGAGATGCCTTAAGGCTGTTGAACGAAAATAACGGCTGGCGAAGACGAAAAGCAAGATTTGTAAAGTAGTCTCTGGTGGTTCCGGTTGAGGCGGCAAACTGGTCGCGACCGAAAATTGTGCCGACTAACGAAAAGGTACCATTTGAGAACGGCAGAGGCTGATTAAAAAAAAGCCGTCCCTCCAATGTTGTATTTCCCACTTCATAAAATTGCTCGGCGCCTGTTTCGGGGTTAAACTGACTTTTTAAGTTTCGTGAGAACCGCGGCAGGTCGAATTCCATAGCAACAGAAGTACGAAGACCGCGTTGTATTGCATCTAAGGTGTATTGTGAGTTCTGAAGTGTGAGAGTTGCTGATTTTATCTGATAGCTTTCCTTAAGAGCTATTTTCAAAGCATCATCAAGGGTAAGGACTTTCTGAGAATATCCAACCGTTGCAAGGAACAGAAAAAACAAAAGTGTAATGTTGAAGGAAAATTTATTATTCATAGCGAAGTGATTCTATTGGATTTTTATCGGCGGCCTTTTTCGCCGGATATATCCCGAAAATAATACCCGTTGCAACTGAAATAAAAAACGAAACAAAAACAGCAGTCATTGAGATAACAGTATTCCAGTTTGCATACGAAGAGATGAGTTTTGTTAATATAAAGCCTGTAAGTATTCCCAGAATTCCTCCGGTTATACTCATTATTATCGCTTCAAAGAGAAACTGAGCAAGAATATCGTTTTTAGTAGCGCCAACCGCCCGCCTTGTTCCTATTTCGCGGGTTCTCTCCATTATATTTGCAAGCATTATATTCATAATACCGATGCCGCCAACAAGCAACGAGATTCCCGCTATTGCGCCCATAACCACATTAAAAATTTTCTGCGTTTTTTGTTTTTGTTCGAGAAGTTGCTCAGGCAGAATAATATCAAAATCCTTTATACCGAAATGTCTTCGGTCAAGTATTTTTTCAATTAACGCGGCAGCCTGACGGAGTTGATCTGAATTCTTTACTTTCACCGTTAATTGATCAACAGAAAGTTTGTCCACCATTTTTATTGCATCTTCAGTATTAAAACGCATTCCTCTTCTCGTCATCTGCACCACCTGTTCATTTACTTCTACTTTTTCCATTTTCGTGGACATTGTACTAAATGGCACATAGATATCTTCATTAAAATTCCGTATCCCAAAACTCTTAGTACCTGCTGAAGAAATATTTTTTGGAGCAACCACACCAATAATTTGAAACCACTGATTTCCTATTTTTATCCTTTCTTTCAGCGGGTCAGTGAACCGGAAAAATTTTTCTTTTACACCAAACCCGATTACACAGACATTTGCATATTCGGCATAATGATATTCTTTAAAGAATGATCCGGATAATATCCTGGAGTTAAATGTTAAAGGATAATTCGGCGTTGTACCAATGATTTTCATATTCTCAACAACAGAGCGGTAGGCGACCTCAAACTCACTTTCACGCACCGGTGTTATACTCTCAATAAAAGGATTAATATTCTGAACAGACTCTGCATCTTTAAGCGTGAGTCCCGGGGAGAATTGCATTTTTTCCGCGGTACCGGGAAGTGAAACGACTTTTTTATTTATTATAATATTATTTGTACCAAGTAATTCAATTTGCTGTAGTGTCTCCTGTCTGGCGCCCTCCCCTATAGACATCATAGCAATAACTGAAGCCACACCAAAGAGAATACCGAGCATTGTTAAAAGTGCACGGGTCTTATTTGATAACAATCCGTGAAGTCCTACCTTCAGTGACTCAGTTGTATGCATTAGTTGCTATATCCCGGTGATGACTGATTAGAACTCTCCTGCTCTTCATCTTTTGGAATTACTGTTGGATCCACAAGAGCTACTTCGTCGTTTTCTTTAATACCCTCAGTTATGATGATGAAATCTTCTCCTTTCGCGCCGAGTTTCACTTTCTTCTTCTCAAAGCCGGAGCCGTTTTTTACGAATACATAAGGACTGCCGCCATTATCAAATACGCTTTCATGAGGAACAAATAAAACAGAAGGAATCTCATTTACAATAATCCGGTTACTTGTAGTCATGCCCGGTTTTAATATTTCCGACTGCGAGAGAATTGTAACAAAAATTTCAAATACCTTAATACTGGAGTTACCATCTTTTGCTCTGCCGAGTGATGCAACACTTGCAATTTCTCCGGTGAATGTGCTGTCGCGGAATGCATCAAGAGTTACAAGTACTTTCTGACCCTTTTGAACACGGCTTACATCCACCTCGTTTACATAGGTTATGCTCTGCATGGTTGAGAGGTCAGGCAAAGTTATAAGCGTCATACCCGGCCATGGCGTATCTCCTATCGCAATCTTTCTCCCCGTGCTCCAATTTTGTTCATACACCACAAGTCCTTCCTTGGGCGCGGTAAGTGTGAGCATTTCCAGATCTCTCTGTGCTTTTTCAAGATCATTACGCCTCTGTTGAATGTCAATATCTACTTTATTCAGTTCCGATTTCTGGATAATCTTTTGCGACTCCAGATCCTGTTTTGCCTTTTGAAAACTTAACTCATTTCGTTTGTGCTGTAACTGTGCCTCTTGCTGTTTAATTTCTGCTTCAAACTTCATCTGTTCAAGATTCAGTTTTGAAAGCTCAAAAGTAAGTTCAGCGCCTTTAAGGTCCGACTCCATCCTTGTCATGGTGGACTTATGATTTGCAAGAAGTTTATCACGATCTGATAATGCCACTTCTAACTTTGCTTCAGCATCCTTGAGATTGTTTAATGCCTCAGTCGGATCGAATTGTACAACCACATCACCCGGTTTAACATAAGTGCCCTCGGGAATAAGATATACTATTTTAATATTACCTCGTACACGCGGTGTGGTTATTGATACGGCTTCTTTCGCACTAATTTCCCCACTCTCGGTAATCGTAATAAGAAACTTATCTTTTTTTACTAAGAATACCGGTATTGAATCGTTTTCCGTGGATGGTATTAAAAGAACAATTACCGTAATTAGCAAGGCAAGCAAAAGCAGGGCTTTCATTATGCGGGCTTTACCGCTTCCCCCGGTAAGAATTTTCAAATATTTAGCTGTTTGGCCAGCGGTCTTTTCTCCCTTGAGAAGTGAGTCGGGTATGGGATTTACCTCGTTATTTTTTGAGGGCATTTCAGTCATAATTACCAATTTTCATTTACATCATTGTAAAATACTCATTCCTTATCTTAAAGAAAATGTAAGATTTCTCCACTTTTCAGCTTCGTACAGATCACTTCAAATCCATCTTTAAATGGATATTTCCTGATTCGATTTTTTTATCTGGAAATTTTATCACAAAAAATGCCGGGAGACTGAAATTTATCAGATGCACTTTCAACCTAATTTTGTGGATTATTATTACTCATTGCAATTAATACTTCTCTGCTCTATTTTTGAACAGAATTTTCTTTGAAAGGTTATTATGAGACAAACTACCGGCGGCATTATTACTAAAGAGAGTAAAATGGCCGAAATATTACTTCAGAATCATCATCTTATTTTGATGATGGAACATCTCGGTATGGATCTGGCAGTACAAGATGATACAGTCGCAGAGGTATGTGCGGCAAATAAAATTAATCCGGATGTTTTTCTTTCCTTTGCCAATCAATACATGGGCTATTCTTACAAGCCGGAAAAGGAACTCTCTGACAAAGATATTTCCGTTATTATTGCATTCCTGCAGCGCTGCCACAGTTACTATCTGAATGAGAAATGCCCTGCTATCCATAATTATATTAAAGAAATGGGAGAAGTAAACGGATCGGGCTCCGTTGCTATGCTGGAAAAATTCTTTAACGAATATGTTGCCGAACTTAAAGATCACCTTGAATATGAAGAGCAGACAGTATTTCCCTATGTTAATAAACTGAATAAGCGTATTCTGAAAAACGAAGCGACTGCGTTCGAAAGCAGTTTTTCGGTAGATGAATATAAAAACCACCACGATGATGTAAACAGCAAACTCGATGATCTGAAAAACCTGCTTATTCGGTACCTCCCGGAGAAAAAAGGACGCTCTATCCGCCGCAGACTTCTGTTTACACTCTTTGAATTTGAATATGATCTCGAAATCCACTCAAAAGTAGAAGACTTTATTCTCATACCTTTGGTAGAGGCGATGGAAAAAAGGTTGGTTGAGTTCAAATGACCGACAACCACATGATATGTGTTATTGCCGAGAGCTCTGCCATTGTAAGTGAGGGAGTAAAAATTATTCTTGAGCGAAGTGGTATCTGCAGTAAAATTATCACTGTCTTCAGCCCGGATGAACTTGAACAGGCTGTCCAAAGAAACCCGGTAAAACTTGTTGTTGCCAATCCTTCAATCATACTGCAAAAAAAGGATTTTGCTGTTACCCTGAAAGAAGACTCACCTGATCTTATTCTCATTGGACTTATTTACACCTATTTCGATCCGAAACTGCTTTCTGTATTTGACAGTTTACTCGATATTCACCTACAGCCCGGTGAAATCGTAGAACAAATACAAAAACTCGTAACCCAAAAAGCAGGTGCAGAAGGACAGCAGGGACAGGTACTTTCTGAGCGCGAACTGGAAGTACTTACATTGCTGGTAACCGGTTATTCCAACAAAGAAATTGCTGAAAAGCTGTTTATTTCTGTTCATACGGTAATTTCACACCGAAAAAACATTACTCATAAGACCGGAATTAAATCCGTTTCCGGCTTAACTATTTACGCCGTAGTCAAAAATCTTGTAAAATTGGACGAATTCTCATAAAACACCCCCCTTTATCCCTATTTTTGGCTAATTAAGGGTCTTAGAATCACCACTAAGAGGGATTGAGACACACCCATAGATACCGTAGTTTTGGTATGTACTATGGTAGCTTTATGAAAACGCGTATTTGTCAATTCGTTCAAAATTCAATTATTCTTACAGCACTTTGCTACAATGTTACTTTTTCTCAGCAATTTATGAAAATCACACCCGAAACCACATACCTGGGCAATACCGTCGCAAATATCAGAGGTGGATTACGGACAGGCTCAGTATATCTTGGTCTGATTCAATGGAAAATTAATATGGAATTCCATGTACCATTAATTCCCGGTACAGGAAATATTTTTCTTAATGTGGCTAATACTCATGGTGGAAAACCTTCTGAGGTATTTGTGGGTGATTTTCAGGGTGTTTCTAACATAGAGGCTGGCTCTCATACTTATATTTTTGAATTACAGTACCGACATTCCTACAAAGAAGGTACATTTGTCATCGGATTACAGGAATCGGATTACAGGATATGAATGCGGAATTTGCCGGCAGTAGGACCGGAGCCTTATTCCAAAACAGCTCTTTCGGACTTCACTCTACCATTGCATCTGAGAGCAATCCTCCCGTTTTTCCACTTACTGCGCCCGGTATCTCAGCAATTTTTAAACTTACAGATGCTTCTACAATAAAAGCCGGAATTTTTGACGGATTTGCCGATGACCTTGAAAATAATCCTTATAATCTGAACTGGAAAATCTGTCAGAGAGATGGCTACCTCATTGTTTCGGAATATTCAGCATCGGTAAATATTCTCGATAATCTGCCCGGAACTGTCAAAATAGGTGGCTACTTTATAAATTCCGAAACACGGACATATTCGAATAAATGCAAGAACGATTATGGTATTTATTATGTGGTAGAACAAGCCATTACAAAAAGAGAAACCGGTGTACCTTCTGTCACTCTTTTTTCACAGTTCTCTGCGGCACCATCTGTATCATCATTTAATAAACTTTACTATAGTGCGGGCTTTAGCGTTTCCGGAATTCTGAGTACAGAATTTTCCGATGAACTCGGGGTTGCATTTGCAAATGCACTCTTCCGAAATACAATTAACAGGAATGAAGCTGTTCTTGAACTTGCTTATAAAGCTCCACTAACAGACAAATTTTTTATTAAACCCGATTTTCAATACATAATTAATCCATCCGGCTGTAATGCGCAATTGCAAAATGCAATAGTTGCTTCAATGCAGTTTGGATTTACTTTTTAGATATGAAAGAACAAACCACTACTACAAGAATTCAGCCCCTGCGGCTTAGCGAGTTATACACCGGAGATGAAGCCGTTATTGTACGGGTTGCCGGTCAGGGCGCTTTCAGAAAACGCATAACTGAAATGGGATTTGTGCGTGGACAGAAGGTTACCGTTATTAAAAATGCACCCTTGAAAGACCCCGTAGAATATGAAATAATGGGCTACAAAATTTCCCTCCGCCGTTCAGAAGCCTCACTTATTGAAGTGGCCCTTCCGGGAAGAGAAAAATTTTCAGAGCCTCTGTCGTATTATGGCACAAGCACAGTCTCCGTTTCCGAAACGAATAATTATCACCGTTCTCAAATCAATATCGCTTTA
>CAYTLQ010000017.1:0-7092 GCA_964438715.1 uncultured Ignavibacteriaceae bacterium | reverse complement strand
AATTATGGCTCGGATGTTAAATATTATAATGAGGTCATCGGTTACAACTCAAGGCTGGATGAAGTTCAGGCGGGTTTCCTTAGAGTGAAACTAAAGAAACTTAATATCATAAATGCACATAAAAGAAAATTAGCTGCACTTTACCTGAATAAATTAAATAAGGAATTTATTCTGCCCGTTATTTCGCCGGGATTTTTTGATGTATTTCACATATTTGCAGTTCGGCACACGAGACGGGATGAGTTAAAAAATTATCTGTTGAATAATGGAATAAAAACAGAAATTCATTATCCGGTGCCTCCTCATAAGCAAAAAGCAATGGCAGGTATTTTCCCGGCAGAAGGATTCCCATTATCCACTGAAATTCACAAAACCGAATTGAGTCTTCCGTGTTCTTACTTTCACACCGAAGATGATATAGAGTATGTAATTGATATTATGAACAAATTCTGATTTTTATTTGTTACTAAGGTAGCAGAGCTGATATATGACAGTAATATTAAAGTTTGACTCACCATTTTTAAACGATTTACACAAAGCTCTTTCTGAAAACGGCGAAGAAACAAAATTAAGCCTTAGAGAGAGTGATATTTGCAATGCATCACGGATTCTGGTTCCCCCTGTTAATGATGTGAAAACTGCAATTAAAAAACTTCACTTACACAATTTATATAATCTCCTTCGGATACTTGAAAAACCTGTTCTGGGTATTGGTTCGGGGATGGAACTAATGCTTGATTTTACAGCTGATGCATCAAAAGGTTGTCTGGGTTTTATTCCGGCAGTAGCTAATAGTGAAGAGGCCGTAATCTCCGTAGAGTCTCCGGTGCAGACAATTATAAAAACAAAGCCTTCGGTACTGTTTGAAAATGTACCGGAAAGTTTTTCGGTAAATATTCAATACGGGTTGCGAATTAAACGGAATGATGATTACACAACATGTGTTTTCTCATCTGATACTTCAGTTTGTGCGGCATTGGAAAACAAGAGAAAGTATGGTGTAATTTTCGAACCGGAACTCTCGGGCGAAATTGGAAAAACCATACTGAAGAATTTCCTTTCCATAAATTGAATTGACACAGTAATACCGTAAAGACGGATCAGGGTGAAAAGATTTTATCTGCCATATCCCTCTCGAAAATAGTAAATTTCGAATATTGCAGTAACACTTTTAACATATTATTCAACGGATAATGACATTTCTTAATCCATTTGTTCTGTTTGGACTTTTTGCTGCCGCTATTCCTATTGTTATTCACCTTTTGAATTTGCGTAAACTTCAGAAGATAGAATTTAGCACTCTCACCTTTTTGAAGGAACTGCAAAAAAATAAAATTCGAAAAATTAAAATCCAACAATGGTTGCTCTTATTACTGCGAACCCTGATAATTTTATTTATTGTATTAGCTTTTTCCCGACCTACAATAAAAGGTATTACAGTTGGCGGAGCTCCGTCTGTTGCAAAGACTACTGCTGTATTTATATTAGATAATAGTATTAGTATGTCGGCAGGCGATGAAAACGGCAGTTTTTTTAATCAGGCAAAAGCACAGGTAATCAGCCTGCTGAATAATATGAAGGAAGGAGATAATACTGCTGTAATACTCACCGGAGTTATTCCGGAAACGAACCAGCCGGTTTTAAGCGGAAATATAAGCGCTATTATTAAAGAGCTGAAAGATGCAGAAATTTCCGATATATCAACTGAATTATATCCTTCAATTGTGTATGCGGCTGAGTTACTTGCCGGCTCTCAAAATCTGAATAAAGAGCTTTATATATTTACCGATCTCCAGAAGAGCCGATTTGGCAAAGAAAATTCATTTACTAGTCTTAAGGGTGGTTTAGACGAGAGGGTACAAATTTACCTGTTTGCTTATGGTAAAGATGAAATAATAAATCTTGGTGTGGATAGCCTTAACATAACTACTTCAATCTTCGAGAAGGATAAACCAATTAGTGTTTCCGCCTTTATTAAAAATTACTCCGATATTCCCAACAATAATGCAGTAGTATCATTATTTATTAATGGTGAAAGAACAGCACAAAAATCAGTTGATTTTTCAGCATCGGAACAGAAAGAGATTCAACTTGAGTCAACAATTAAAAATACCGGATATCAGAACATTTATGTTTCTCTTGAAGAGGATGCAATAATTAAAGATAATACCTCTTTTGCCTCGGCATTTGTACCGGACAAAGTAAAAGTTGCTCTGTTTGAACAAAATTCAGGTGATGGAATGTTTCTTGAACTAGCATTGAAAGCAGGCGACCGCAGTGGTGTAATTTCAATTGAAAAAAAGCCGTTAACGCAGTTTAACAGTATAGCGCCCGAAAAATATAATGTTATAATTATTGCTGGTGCAGGAGAAGGAATCAACACAAACAGAGTAAAACGCTTTATCGAGACAGGTGGCGGTTTATTAATTATTCCCGGCAACAAAACCACACCGGCAGAATATTCGGCGCTTCTCTCATCTGTTTCAGGCAGTTTGGTGAATGGTGGTTCCGGAATAAAAGGAACACCATCTTCAGTTGCTGTATTTTCAACAGTAAATTTTGATCATCCGGTTCTGACCGGCTTATTCAGAGTAAAAGAAAAAAAACAAATTGAAAGTCCGGATATCTATTACCATCTGAATATAACAGCGCCGGAATTCACCCCGTTAATAATGTTAAATACCGGACAAATTTTTATTGCAGAAAAGAAATCCGGCAGGGGAAAACAACTTGTCCTATCATGTGCAGTGGTACCTGATTGGAGTAATTTGCCATTAAAGGGATTTTTTGCACCCTTTATTTTTCGGTCGGTGATGTATCTTGCATCGGGTGAAAATACACATCAAAAGTATTTTGCAGGTGAAGAAATTTTTATCCCGCTTGAAAAAACTACAGGGTCATCACTTTTAATTAAGCGTCCCGGGAAACCTGACGAAACAATTTCTGTTAATGCGGCTAATGAGTCGGCATTTCACATTTATAAAAATACCTTATGTGCAGGGAATTATTCGATAATGGAGAACGGAAAGATAGTCGGCATGATTCCCGTTAACCGGAATCCGCTCGAATCCCGCATCGAACGCTACTCAACTGATGAGTTTGCAAAGTTAATGGAAAAGACCGGCTCTTTGGCACAACTGCACATTGCAGATGTTTCAGAAAATGCAGTAGAAAAAATATCACAGGCACGCGCCGGCTCTGAGCTTTGGAAATATTGTATTATGATTGCTCTGGTTCTGGCGTTAATAGAAATGGCGGTTGCAAGGGTTTCGAAAAATGAAAGTTTGGGATAGGATTAAAATAAAAACGGGCTGTTACCTTTAGGCAACAGCCCGGAGAAAATACTTAATCGGCGGTAGCTTCTGCCGCAGGCGTAGCGCGTTGACCAAGTTCGCGGTCAAGCAGAAATATGCCATGGTTATTATTGCCGATCATTTTAAGGTCGTCAATAATTTTTGTTGCATTTGCTTCTTCCTCAACCTGTTCGGTAACAAACCACTGTAAAAAGTTATTAGTTGCGTGGTCTTTTAGTTCAAGCGCCAGATTAACCAATTCATCAATACATGCGGTAATGTGCTGTTCGTGTTTCAGGGTGTCTTCAAACACATTAAGCGGTGTATCCCATGATTGCTTAGGTTCTGCTATTGCTGAAAGCTTTGCCCTGCCGCCTTTCTGAATGATATATGTATATATCTTCATCGCATGTGCATATTCCTCAGCAGACTGTATCTTCATCCAGCTGGCAAATCCTGTAAGGCTGACTGATTCAAAATATGCCGACATAGAAAGATAAAGATATGAGGAGTACATTTCTTCATTTATTTGCTTATTAAGTGCTTCTTCCATTTTAGGTTTTAACATAGTAATCTACCTCTAAATAATAAAAAATGATGGTAGTAAACTACAAAATATAGGGGAAATGAAACAGTCAAAGAAATTACACTAAAATTTAAATTAATAATAAAACTGCCGTGGAGGGGGGATTTTAGGGGAAATTGTCCTTAGAAATAATGAAATGTTCAGTTAATTAAACCTTAAAGTTGTAAAATGGATTATCCGGAGGGCTGGTAACTGGGAATACCCGTAAGAGATAGCGTCAATCACACTCTTCGGGGTTTTGATTAAGTGTTCGGGTTATTTTTTACTATAATTTCAACCCTTCGGTTTAATAATAATATGAAGGATAGGGGAAAAATGATTTTCGTCGTATTTCAAATTGTTGAAATGATGGTAAGAAAGGAAAGTTTGCAGCATAACGAGAGGAAGAAAATAGCTTTTTGAGGAATTTTTAACTGGTAGTACATGTAAACGACAGCATCTATATCATCTTTCGGGGTTGATTTTAATACAAGCGCTTAAAAAAAAACGGAATTTTGCAATAATTCCGAGGGGATGAAATGCTTAAAGAGAAAATTTTCTCCATCACATTCGCTCTCTCAATAATCATACATAATAAGGAGAATTTATAAGGGGATAGTATAAGAAATTGTTTAATTTTTATGCAATTTGTACAGTATAATAAAGAGTTTTTCCCACGATGCCGGAATCAGTTAATTTACTCGATATTCTTAACCTGGTAATTTTTACCGTATTGGCAATTTCCTTGTTGGTTCTCTTTCGGGTAGAAAAACTGGTTGAAAAGCCCAAGGTGTATATGAGGGCATTAATTCTTGTCGTGATGTTTATAATTCTAATTGATGAGGTTATTTATTTAAGAATAGCACCCTTAAATTATATTTTATATCCATTTGTATATTTTGCTCTCTTTTCTATTTATCCCTTGTTATACATTTACCTCAGAGATATGGCTTTTTACGGAACAGAAATCGGAAAGCCTCGCTCTTTTTATTTTTTTATAGTTCCCTTAATCGTATTTCTTTTTTTTTGCAACAGTCTATTACTTATCACCATTAGAAATAAAAAATACACTGAATTTTGAAAATCTTTCCAATTTTAATGGCAATAGTACACTTATACTTATTGTTAAAGTTTTTGTAATATTTACTTATTACGCACAAGTTGTCTTTTATATTGCTATACTTTACAAATTACTTGAAAAGCTAAAGCATACTTATGGAAATAGTATTTTTGAAACTAAAATTATCCGAATTATTCATTATTTCATTCCTGTAATTGCTTTATACGAACTGCTGATAGTGGGATTTTTTTCGTATTTCCGTCCTGCTGATTATGAATTAAGGGTTTTCGAGCTTATCGTTTCTCTTCTTTTCATTCTTTTTGCACTTTATACTGCAATTAACCATTCATTGATGCTGATCCAGTTACGAATTGATAAATTCCACTCTAAAATTGATAAGGAAAGTGTTGAGTTTGACGAGGCGGGCGTTCCATTGAAAAACAGAGCAAATACCCCCACAGAAACGGAAATGCTTGAAATTAAAGAAATTTTAGAGAATTATTTAAAATCTTCAAAAATTTTTCTCGATACAAACCTTTCAATAGAATTACTGGCAAAAAAACTGCACATTCAATCCCGAAAGATTTCTTTTGTAATTAATCATATTTATAATAAAAACTTTCATGGCTTTATTAACGACTTCAGAATTTCAGAGGCAATAAGACTTATGAAGTTAAATCCCACAGCAAATTTTGAAGAATTATACCAAAAAGTGGGTTTTAATTCCCGTTCTACATTTAATCGGGTATTTAAATCTGTAACCGGCAAAGCACCTTCCGAGTATTTATCCTCCCAATAACTGGCTTTTATTTCCATTTATAACCCTGTTAGCTTCCTAAAACCTGTTTTAGGAAGGCTCCCTTATTGACTTCTGCTTAAAGAAACAATTTATTTGCAGGGTAAAATAGCCTTAGCAAGGAATCCGAAAATGAGTAAACAACTTTTGTTTACGAATAGGAGGGAGTGATGGCACTAATTCACTCTTACAACATTCTTCCTCCGATAGCCGCACTGACTCTGTCACCTGAAATACCCATCACGGCCATAACCAAAAATTTATTCTCAATTTGTGAAGTTTCCTCATTACTCTCCTTGCTAAGGGTGACTCCTGATGGAAACACTTTAACGCGCTTTTTCCCGTCAGTTGACGGGAAAAAGCCGTTAAGTAAGACTTCCTCCGCAACGGATTTATAAATCAAGATTGAAATTATTTGTTAGTTGTAATTCTTCCGGAGTGAATATGAAAACAAAATACTTTTTTTCTCAATTTTTTCTACTGTTTAGCTTCATCGTGACAATCGGTTATGCACAGACAACAATGCAATCGTACTATGAATTTTCGACAACTTTGGGAACATATACTGAGCTATCCAGTCCTACAGTACTAACTAATTATGGCGGAGATGATTTTTATCTTGCAAACAATGGTTCCAGTGTAACAGGTCCCGGCTATCAGATACCATTTAGCTTCTATTTTAACGGAGAATACTTTACAAGAGTGGGCATCAGTTCAAACGGCTGGATTGGGCTTGGTACTGAAGCAGACGGTGTAAACCTCTCAGGGTTATACTATGCTCCAATAAGCTCTACCACGACAATTTCACCCTCAAGGCTAAGAAACAGAATAGTCGCATTCGGGCAGGATATTATGCACCTGGGTGCGAGTTATACGCCTGCAATAAGCTATGCTACACTAGGAACCTCGCCGAACAGAATATTTGTAGTTCAATTTAAGGGGTGGAGAAGATATGGCTCTGATTTTGGAAACGATGTTATCAATTTTCAGATTAAACTTTATGAAACTTCATATAAAGTGGAAATAATCTATGGATCAATGGGAGCTTCAACAACTACAAACGGTATTCAGGTTGGGCTGGGTGGTAATAACACAAGCGAATACTTTAACCTTACAACAACCAATAACTGGAATAGCCCCACTTCCGGCTCAAGTGTTGAGGCAAATATGACTTTCGGCAATGGCGTTTTCCCTTCAAACGGTAGAACATATACATGGACTCTGCGAAAACAAGAATGAGACTTCTGAATAATTCAATTTATATTTTTTTTATTGTAATAATATCAAGTTTTTAAAAGAATAAATTATGTAAACGATGTTTATAATTTTATGTTTTCTGTTGTTTATGCCCGATTCATCGACATTTTAAAAGCTCAAA
>CAYTLQ010000016.1:0-27072 GCA_964438715.1 uncultured Ignavibacteriaceae bacterium | reverse complement strand
ATATAAGCTCCTCACTCCGTTCCTTTGAAGATTTAAGTCGAATTTTTAACTCATCAATAACTTTTGCTACCGTATCAACTCCAAGATCTGAGGTAATGAGAATCTCTTCTAATTCTTCTAAAATCTCCTCATCAAGTTTTGCTTTACCTGTGAATACCTCAGCAATTCTGTTGGTGATTTTTGCGCTGGATTTTGCTAATCCTTCTTTTAACCGATCAAAATTAAAATTCTTAAATAGTTTCATTATTAGTTTGTTTCAAAAATTCCGCTGCTCTCATTGCATACCCAACAAGAGATGCGACAGTGAAAATCATAATTGAATAACGAAAAAGATAATTGACCACCTTAATCTCGTTTATACCTGATAGTATAGCGAGTATGTAAAAACAAATGATAAGCACAGTAACTTTACCCAACATGTTACTTGGTAAAATTCGTTTAAGTTTTGGTGAAATAAATAAACCTGCTAGTAAGATTAAAATGTCTCTGGCAATAACAAGTCCAAAAATGAATGCGTCTAATCTTCCGGAGAGAAAAAGCTGAATAAAAATTGCCGCAACGCACACTTTATCCGCCAGTGGGTCGATGAGTTTACCGGCTTCCGTTACCTGGTTCAATTTTCTGGCTAAAAATCCATCCAAAATATCAGTAACTCCGGCAAGTAAAGCCAGTAAGATAACATGGATGTCATATACTCCATGATGCGAGGCATCGAGTAAAACCCAGAAAGGGATTGCCATGAACAGCCTAAGTAAACTCAACAGATTACTAATAGTGTAGAAATCTTTAAATCTTAGCATCATCGTACTATTGTGAATTTTCCTAACGAGGTGTTTAGTTCTTCATTTTTATCATTAAACTGCCTAATATAATAAAAATATACACCAGAACTGACCTCCCTACCATTTTCATCTCTCATATTCCACGAGGAGCCCCCGTTTCCATCCGATTCAGAGAGTGTAATAATACGGTTGCCGGAAAGATCCAGTATGTTTATTTCCGCAAATCGTGGTAAATTGGCGAAAGTTAAAGAGCCATTGCTTAATCTGGCCGGATTCGGATAAGTATATACACCACTAAGATTTGGGGAGTTGGATGTCAGAACCACCGTACTACCTGCACCGGTATTTATAAGTAAACCTCCGCTGGAAGAAGAGGATTTTATTTGCGACAACGATAAAACTGTTTCCTTTCCTAAGGCTCCCACTGGTCTGTCCTTTACTTTAAGATGAATTGTTTTGCTATCTTTTAGTTCAACCGATGCAACAGAATTTAATGGAGCGAAATTATAATTTGTTACATTTGAAACTGATAATGTGTCATAATCTAAATTAAATGTTAGTTTAATTTCATAAGGTGAAATTATTTCAAATGATTCAATATAAAATTGCTGTGTTACGGTTTCATTAAGAAATTCTATTGCCGTTGTAGTTGGTAATATCGGTGAATTATATCTGTCAATCATTCCATCAATTCTAAGTGTTTTTACACCGGGTAAAATTGAGTCTGCAAATGTAACCAGATATGAATACTCAGATGCCAGCGTAACCGAGGATGGATAAAAAGTACCCTCCAAACCGGTAATAGAAATAGTTCGGAGATCATTTATTGAACTACTTATTTTTTCAGAGAATGTAAGTAATACTATTCTCCTGCTTTGTACAATTGCCGAAATAAGTTTCGCAGGCGTATGATGAAAAACTTCCTGAATAGTGCTAAGATCTGATAATTGGGATGTAAACTGATTCTTTGCCTTTACAGCATAATAGTAGTAAGTACCCAAATTCAATAGACTGTCTGTAAACTGTGTACTGCTTATGGTGTCTATCAGATGTAGTGAATCAGGCGTAGTGCCACGATATACATAAAAACCGGATTGAGTACTTTCCCATTGAAGTTTGATCTTTGTAGAATCAATACTATATCCCCTTATATTAAATGGTGTTGGTACTGAGTTTTTTACCAGTTCAATAAATTTAGTTTTTTCTGATTCGGGAAAAGCAATTTCTACTATTCCATTCTGATCAAGATCTGCTGAAAAAATAGTGTTAGAATTTATATTTTCCGTGTAATATATAACTCTTCCATTTACTTCTCCATTATCTATAATATAGGCGTAGGGAAAAATAAACAGAACTAGTTCACTTGGTCCTGCATTATCAATATTTACGAACTCAATGGAGTTATATGTTTTGCGTGTAAACTGATTAAATTCTACAGCAGGATCAACAAAAGCCCTGTCGGCAAGTATTTCAATCTGGTTATTGTTATAAGTTACTATTAATAACCTATGGTAACTGGAAATGTCCAATTCAGAGATACTATGTAATAGTAACGCCAGATCATTTTTCCCATCACCATTATAGTCACCTGATGCAATATAAGAGCTAGAACTAAAAAAGCCTGTACTGAATGATTTTTGAATATCGGGTATAGGAATCCCGTTTAATGGTATCTGATAACAAAGTACATCACCGTCGGAGTCAACTATAAACAGTTCATTATTTCCATCCTTATTAATATCGGTAATCAAGGCGTTAGGATAATCATAAATATTCCCACCGTATCCTTTTGGTGAGAAGTTTTGCAAATGTACAAGCAAATCCAATGATAAGTTGTTCAAAACCTTGTACACAGATAATGTCGTATCTGAGGTAATTATACCCGCCTCATTTGAAATATCGTTATTTAAATCTTTTGCGAAAGCAGGCCAGAAATCACCACTTTCATTCTTAAACTTCTGAACCATTTTCGTACTACCGGAATTCTCTTGTTCCAGTATGTAACCACTTCTACCCCAATTCATCAACAAATCGTATTTGCCGTTATTGTTAAAGTCACCATAGTCTTTAGGTAATCGCTCTGCAATTGAATCAACCAGAAGAAAATTACTAGCTTGAAAACGATAGATGTAAGTTTTTGTAAGATCATTAATCGGATTAAAGAGAACTTCATTTACATTCTGGGCACTTAATTTTACCGGAGTATGATATAGCAACCCGGTTGGCAGAGAGTAATTTTTCTCTGATACTCCTCTGATTGAGAAAGGCAAAGGGGTAGTAACCACGAAATTATTTCCCAGGCTGTCTTTTACGGTTGTCTTTAAGCCTGAGAGATTCTCAACTTCATAGAACAATTCGTAACTTACCCCAGGTTCTATAAAGCCGGGAGGAAGAAATCCATAATGAAGATTTTTAACGAACTGATTATTGGTTGCAAATCCATCAAGTGAAATGGACTTAAATTCTGTTTCTCCAGTCTTCCTGTAAAAGCATCTGGCAACGGCTCTTTGTTTGGAGTATAAGGCAGTAAGTATAGTAGGTGAACTTCCATAATTAGATGGAATAATTGAAACCAGTTCAACTTCCGGTCTTGTTCGCATAATATGAAAATTAACACGCTCCTCCAATGTCCTGCCATCCGATTGTTGAAGAACAATTCGTAATGTGTAAGTGCTATCAGGTAAGTCTTTCAAAGTTAAGTTATACAAGTTCTTATCTGAAATTTGGTTCTTTTGATTCTCAAGAAGAATTTTCCAATTACCCGGATTATGGCCTGTACCTAGATATAACGAAAATGACATAAAGTACGGAGATAAAACAGTAGCAGTTATTGATAAGGTATCAGTATAGGTAGCAAAATCCTGAAAAGGTGAACTAAAAGAAACTTTTGCAGGTGCAAGTATTGTCATAGCTCTACCCGCATTTAATCGTCCTGCACCACTTCTTATATCCCATCCATCGGAATTAATATCATCAGAGGTTGATTTAATTATCTGTTTTACCTCCTCATTGGTAAAATTCCTTTCAGAAAGAAGAAGAGCTGCAACAGCGCTTACAAATGGAGCAGCAGCCGAAGTTCCATTAAATTCTGCATATTTGCCGTTACGCGCTAAAGTATATATGCCTGTGCCCGGTGCAACCAGGTCGAGTGTTGAGCCGTAATTTGAGCTTGAGGCAACAAAATCATCCTTTGTAGAATTCCCGACACAGATGACTTCAGAATACCCGGATGGATAATGTGGATTCTGACTTCCCGAGTTGCCGGCGCTTGCAACCAGAACAGTATTTTTTGAATATGCATACCGTATTACATCGCGCAATACATAAGAAAAGCTGTTATCTCCAAAACTCATGTTTATTACTTTAACACCCATTTTCACAGCATATACCACAGCGGCGGCAACATCATCTTCTTCGCCATATCCATCGGGATCGAAAGCACGGAGATTAAGAATTTTAATTCCCGGTGCTACACCCGCTATACCAATAGAATTATCTGTTTCTGCGCCAATAATACCGGCTACAGCTGTTCCATGACTATACACATTTTCATCTAAAGGATAATTATCCCAATTAAGATAATCCCCTCCGGTTGAATCATAAGGAAATCCCCTTCTGTCAGTAAAATCCCATCCCATGTAATCATCGATGAAACCATTCCCGTCATCATCATAACCATTTGTTCTTTTGTCTCTGCCAAGAACATCAGTACCGGATTCGCCGGGGTTGTAAAATAATTGATTTTTTATATCCGGATGCAAAAAGTCAATTCCTGTATCAATTACTCCCACGATAACTGAATCTTTTCCTTTTGAAACTTTCCATGCCTGTTCAAGAGAAATTTTCGAAATTGCCCATTGCATTGCGGCAAGACTATCATTAGGGAGATTGTGAATTTTGTAAACTCTGTTCTCCTGAACATACTCGATTCGTGGATCCTGAGAAATTTCATTAAGTACAGAAATCTCAGTAGAAGGTAAGGTAAGAGCGACAATTCTGCCAAGGTTTTCATCATTATTTATTAGAAATCGTGGGAGAAAATGCGCAACAACCATATTAGATACAGATTTATCAGTTAAAAAACTTTCGAATAAACTATTATTCCGAATGCCTTGCTCAATAAAATTTAGCGTAACGCTATCTGAGAATTTTATAAAAAATGTTTTTGTTTTAAATTGACCGAAAGTAGGAAGTAAGGAACAAATTATACAGTAAAGGAAAAATACTTTAAAGGATCTCATATATCTCTTTCTTGAATGAAGAATCAACCCGAGTAGGATAATTACCTGAAAAACATGATGTACAAAAATTTTGTACTGGTTCTTCATAAACTGATGATAACAATTCATCAATTGTTAAATAGTTTAATGAATCTACTCCAAGGTAATTCTTTATACTTTCCAGATTTCCTTTCATTTTATTTGCAATAAGTTCTTCTTTAGATGGAAAATCCATTCCATAGTAACATGGATGAAGAATTTGCGGTGAGGAAATTCTCATATGAATTTCTTTTGGACCGCATTCCCGTATTAATGAGATAAGTTGTTTTGATGTTGTACCCCTTACTATAGAATCATCAACAACGACAATGGTTTTATCTTTTAACACCCCCCTAACCGGGTTGAACTTAATTTTTACACCAATTTCCCTTCTCTGCTGTCCCGGTTGAATGAATGTTCTGCCAATATAGTGGCTCCGGATTAATCCGATTTCAAATTTTGCATCTATTCCCATTTTTTTCAAAGTAGATGCATAACCTAAAGCGGCAGTATTAGAACTGTCAGGAACACTGATCACGGCTACTTTTTCTCCATCTTTATCGCGAACCGGATATTTCTCGGCAAGAATCTTTCCTAATCTTCGCCGAATTTTATCAACACTATGCCCAAAAATTAAACTATCAGGTCTGGAAAAATAAACATACTCAAATATACAGTGCTTAGGCGCGTCAATATTTTTCTTTGAGTTGAGGAAATAGGACTTTACGATTCCTGTTTTAATAACTTCATCATCAATTATAATAACTTCTCCCGGCTCTACATCCCTAATAAATTCAGCAGAGATAATATCGAATGCACATGTTTCCGATGCAAAAACAAATGCTCCATTTTTTCTACCCATTGCTAAGGGTCTGAATCCGTGTGGGTCTCTGGCAGCAATCAGCATTGTGTTAGTAAGAAGTACAACACTAAAGGCTCCTTCAATTTTTTCGAGCGCTTCAATAACCTGATCTTTTTGTGAATCTAATCGCGATTTAGCAATAAGATGTAAAAATACTTCTGTATCTGAAGTGGTTTGAAATATGGAGCCTTCTTCAATTAATTGTTCGCGAAGAGTCTTTTCATTTGTCAGGTTCCCGTTATGCGCAATGGCAAGATTCCCCATTCGGTAATTTACATAAAGAGGTTGAATATTTTTTCTTGAGTTTGATGCACCTGTAGTTGAATATCTATTATGTCCGATTGCCGCATTTCCGTTTAATTCCATTTGCCAGTCATCAACGGACGAAAAAACTTCGGATACCAGCCCCTCCCCTTTCTTTATCCTAAAGACGGGTGCTCCATTATTTCCTTCATTTCTCACAATTATGCCGCTAGCTTCTTGTCCCCTGTGTTGCAAGGCATGTAAACCATAATAAGTTTGCAGGGCAGAATTGTCATCTCCAAAAATTCCGAATATGCCGCAGTGGCACTTTGGTTTATCCTCTAAACCTTCAGTGTACATTATGAATCCAATTCAATAAAAATAAAAAATAAAAATACAGAATTGCGTAAAAAAAAAGGTACCCAATCGAGTACCTTTTATTGTCGGAACGGCGGGATTTGAACCCGCGACCCCTACCACCCCAAGGTAGTGCGCTACCGGGCTGCGCCACGTTCCGTCAAAGAATCTTTAGTATATCTTCAAGTAATTTTTTTATCTCTAAAAGATCTTTTTTCAGTTCGGAATTGTTATTATCAATCCTTTTTTCTGTTGATAGCGACTGAGTGTTTTCCTGTTTTGTTTCTATTTCGTTTACAGAATTATCACTCTCAGATTCCGGTGACAAAACTTTATTGGAAGTTTTCTCTTCAAGAATTTTTTTAGCGCCATCAATTGTATATTTTTTTTCACGCAGGAGAGATTTAATTAATAAGATAAGTTGTATATCTTTGTTCGTATAAGCTCTGTTCCCTGCTCTGTTTTTCTGGGGTTTCAATTGTTCAAATTCACTTTCCCAATACCTGAGGACATATTGTTCTATCTCAGTTATTTTACTAACCTCACTGATAGAATAGTAAGGTGTTTTTATACTAAAGTCCTTCACAGCTTAAATCTATTTCTTAAACAAAGATAAATAAAAGCTTTTTGATAAGCAAGTTTAGAGGAAAAGAACAACAACTACTTTAACTTTATCTTACAAGTTATTTTCTTTTTTGATAATCTGGATAAGTTCAGAAATATCGTTTAGTGTATAATTTGCACTATGAGTTTTGGTTTCAAAAGTATCACCATATTTGGCAAATGCTGTTTTCATCCCTAAACCGGCAGCACCAATAATATCCCTTTCAACCCAATCCCCAACCATCAAAGTTTCTTTTGGCGAACTTTCAAGTTTTTCAAGTATCTTTAAAAACGGAGCAGGACTCGGTTTTCTCTCTCCGGTATCATCAAATGTTACAACTGCATCAAAAAAATGATGAAAATTCATATAAGCGAGCCTTAACCACGCTTCCTTTCCGGGAGCATCTGAAAGTACCCCCATTTTTATACCCAATTTTGCGAGAGAATTAAGAGTATAATAAACATGTGGATACGGAATTAGTGCGGCTTCTCTAGCCCTCCTGTATGCAACTATTCCTGCAGAAAGTATTTTATAATCAAGTTTTCCAATTGTTTTCTGAAGTAAAACATCAAATACCTGCTGGTACTCAATTCCCTGCTCCTTGTAAATATCATTAATCATCTGTATTATAACTTTTTCATCAAGATTTAGTCCGGCATCAATCATTGATGGAACAGCCGCTTCAACTGCCATCCGCTTCATTTTCATAAAATCAACTAATGTATTATCAAGATCGAACACTATTGCTCTTATCATTAAATTTTAACTCCGGTAATCTTTAAAATTGTGTAAACAGCAGATAAATAACTTATTTCTTTAAATCCTGATATATAACCATTGCATACAGAAGCAGTTATAGATATGTTTCTAAAGCTTTCTCTAGCTAATATATTTGATAAATGAACTTCTACCTTCGGAATTTTGCACATTTCTAAGGCATCTCTGATTGCAACAGATGTGTGGGAGTAACCACCTGGATTAATTATTATTGCATCGTAATTTTTGGGAGCATCCTGAATGTAGTTTATTAATTCTCCCTCCAGATTTGACTGATAATGAGTAATTTCGATTTTAGGGAACTCTTTTCTCATTATTTCAATGATCTTATCCATATTTAATGTTCCATAATGCTCCCTATCCCTTAATTCTAATAGATTTAAATTCGGACCACTAAGAACAAGAATCTTCATTTTGGTTCCGATTCAATCATTTCTTCAATTACTTCCCGGAGCTTTGGAGCAATGTAAATATTATCAACACCGAGTTCCTTTAGAGCAGTAGCTAAAATAACCGCCTTTTTCTGGGTAGTTGCAATCTTATTTATTACTATTTGTTTTTTATCCTGAACAATACAGTATCCACCCTTAAAGTCCCCTTTCTCAAATCGGACAGATGCTCCCAACTGATTGGCTAAAGATTTCAGGTCATCAATAATTTCTTCAAATTCTTTTTCTTTTAATTTCATTGTTCTTTGTTTCTTTTCATTGTCAGTGGTTGAAAAACAAAAAGTACAAGTATTACGAAATAACAAAGCAACTCAACAAAGGAAAAACCGCCTAAAATTGTGAACCGGGAAATAATATCTGCCAATATTTTTTGGGCATCAAAACCAGTTCCAAAAGCACTTGTTAAATAAGGATAATCGAATTTGTATATTAGAAATAATTCAAAAGGGGCTGTGAGGATAACTAATACGGATGAAATAAAAAGCCAACCATGAGTTTTTGGTTTTAATTTGCTTAAAATTAAAAATAAAAAGAAAAAGAAGAGAAAACTCAAATAAGAAACTGTAGTAATTGTAACGGCAGGAGCAATTAACAGTAAAAGCGACTCCAGATTAGAATCATTTACAAAATAATTTAATTCAAATTGTGTTCCTTGAAAAAGGTAGTATGTTGTCATCATTCTCGTTATAGAGGAACCAATCCAAATAACACCCGAAACAAGAAGCAAAACGAGAATGATTCTCGAAAATTTATTTATTTTATCCATAATCATTAAGAAGAATTTGAATTACAATAATAATCAAAAAATATGAACATTGCATCAATTGATATTGGTACCAACACTATACTGATGCTTTTAGCTGATATAGATGAACAAAATAAAACTATCAAAACTGTAAAGAATTTTCAGGAAATTCCAAGGTTAGGAAAAGGATTAAAACCCGGTAAACCTTTTGACCCTGGTCGTAAGCAGATGGTTTTAGAAATATTGCAAAAGTACCATCATGAGGCAAAACTTTCAAATTGCAGTATTATTTTAGCCTCAGGTACATATCCATTCAGAACCGCATCTGATTCATTAGATTTGATTCAGGAAATTAAAAGTAAAATCGGAATTGAAGTTTCAGTTCTCAGTGGTGAAGAAGAAGCCGAACTCGCGTATTTGGGTGCAGCCGAAATTACCAGCACAAAGTTGCAATCAGTTATCATTGATATTGGGGGCGGAAGTACTGAAATTGTTATCGGGATAGGTGATAAGATCACTTATAGAAACAGCTTTAAAGTTGGGGCTGTTTCACTAACAGAACAAATTATTTCATCAGGTAGCAGTTCGAATTTCGTTCATCTGGGAAAAACAGTTAAAAGTATTTTCGTAAATGAACTACCGAAATTATCTGACTTTGATGCAAAAGTGATAGCAATTGCCGGTACACCAACAACATTAGCATGTATGAAGGCGGGTATAAAAACCTATGATGAGGAGAAAATAAGCGGTTCTGTTTTGTATTTACAAGAACTGGAAGAATTCCTCAAACAAATTGCAGCTTTATCGCCGGATAATTTATTATATCAGTATGGTAATGTTGTAAAAGGAAGAGAAGATGTCCTTTTTGCAGGAACTCTCTTGCTTCTTGTGATACTCTCAACTTTAAATGTTTCTGATGTACATGTCAGCACGAAGGGAATAAGGTATGGGGCAGTAAGAAAATATTGTCTTAAGACTTTTGGTAGGTATTTTGAATTATAGTATCTCTTGCAGGATACTCCTGGGGAGAAGATAGATAATCTAAGCTGTAATGAAGTCCACGATTTTCTTTGCGCAGAAGACCACATTTAACAATGAGATGAGAACAAGTAATGAGATTTCTTAACTCTATCAATCTCTCGAAAACCTTTGTTTTCTTATAAAAATTCTCTACTTCCTCATAGAGGTTTTTTAACCGGTGCTGTGCGAATTCAAGTCGAAGATTTGAACGCACAATACCTACATAATCCCACATTAGTTGCCGCAACTCCTTCACACTGTGCGAAACTAAAACCATTTCATCAACAGTTAATGTACCACTATCATCCCATTCAGGAATAGTTGGAGTATTTTGATCCTGATAGTTTTTATCAATCTCAATTCCTAACGCACATCGAGATGAGAAAACAAGAGCCTCCAGCAACGAATTACTTGCCAGCCTATTAGCTCCATGTACACCGGTCATTGCTACTTCTCCAGCCGCATACAGCCCGTGGAGAGTGGTTCTGCCATACTCATCAACAATTATTCCACCACATGCATAGTGTGCCGCAGGTACAACCGGAATAGGCTGTTTCGTGATGTCTATGCCTAATTCGAAACATTTTTTATAAATATTCGGGAATTTTTCAATTGTTTTCTCGGAATTCAGATGTGTTACATCAAGATATACAAAATCATCACCATATTTTTTTAATTCTGAATCAATTGCCCGTGCAACTATATCACGAGGTGCAAGCTCAAGTCTTAAATCGTAATTTTGCATAAACCGCTCACCTTTCACATTAAGCAGTTTAGCACCATAACCACGCATAGCTTCTGTAATAAGGAAAGCCTGACTTTCCTGATGAAATCCGGATTGATTGTACAAGGCTGTGGGATGAAACTGTATAAATTCCATATTTGCCATTTTTGCACCTGCTCTGTAGGCCATAGCGTATCCATCTCCGGTTGCAATAGTTGGATTTGTAGTATGCAGATATACCTGCCCAAGACCGCCCGTTGCCAGGATGGTAGCAGAGGCAATAATGGTCAAAATCTGGTTTTTGTTTTTATCGAGAACATAGGCACCAAAACAATGCCTGCTGTTAATAGGTAGATGCCGTAAATCCCTTATATTGTGCTCAGTGATAAGATCTATAGCGAGATGATTTTCAAGCACTGTTATGTTTTTATCAGATAATACTTTTTCATTGAGGGCTCTCTCTACTTCCTTGCCCGTAAGATCGTGGGCATGAACAATTCTTGCGAATGAATGGCCTCCTTCGCGGGCAAGTTCAAGTTTATTATTCTTTTGGGTGAATCTTGTGCCAATATCAATTAATGTTTTTATATGGTCGGGACCTTCTCGTACGAGTATCTCCACCATTTTTCTATTGCAAAGCCCGGCTCCTGCAATGAGTGTATCTTCGATATGCTTTTCGAAACTATCTTCCGGAGAAAACACAGATGCAATACCGCCCTGGGCATAATTTGTATTTGACTCCGTAGTATTTTTCTTCGTAACAAGAATTACGCTTGATTTTTTTGCACACTGTAAAGCGGTGTACAAGCCCGCAATCCCCGAACCTATTATAAGAATTGGTGTCCTAATCTCCACCTACAATATTCCAAATTGTGTTGTTAAATAGATATATAAAATTGCAACTGAATGAAAACACAAAAGGATGACAAACCCGATGAAATATGCATAAAGATTTTTTAAACCATATAATAAAAAGTAACGGGCAAGGATAATAGTTGACCAGATAATCGAAGCTAACTCCAACCCCAAAAAAAGATATGCAAAAGAAATCTGGATAAGAAACGGAGAGGGCTCTTTATTCAAAAGGTTTTCTCCGAATATTACAAACTCTGATACCTGTAACACCAATAAAGCCAAAATCAATGGTACAAAACTGTAAATAACTGAGGCAAAGTGATCCTTCAATCGCGTTCTAGTTTTTTCAGGATGTAATAATAACCTTAGAATATACGATATCAGTAATGTGAGTATGAGGACAACAAAGCTGAAATAAAAACCGGAGATAAAATTAAATGGTAAATTCCAGTCTAAAACAACCGCAATAAAATGTGCATTAATAAAAAATTTGAAGCCGGCGAACAAAGCAAGGAAAAATATAAAATTCTTTTTTTCACTTTGTACAATTTTAGTAAAAGCCTCTTTTGGTGATTCGATGATCAGAAATATAGTATCCCACAAATCAATATTTGGTATTTTATTTCTAAGAACAAAATGGCAGGAACTGCAATTCATCGCGTAAAGTGAATTAATCGATGCACAATGAGAACAAACCTGAAATCCCTTAAAATTAATACTCATAGTGCAATCTTTAAACTAATTTCACAAAAATAACCCGGGGAGAGTGAAGATGATTCTTTGACTGTAAAATCAAACATATGTGCATCAACATAAGCATCAAGAAGATTAGCGAGATAAGTAAGCCCCAGATAAATTGCAAACATGTCCCGTTCATCTCTGAAATCATCTCTTAATGTTTTATCATTAGGGTTAGCTGTGGATATATATCGGTCCCTGTAAAATTTGTAATCATTGTTTAAAATGGTGTAGTTATATGTAAACCAGGTTAATACACCCCAGACTATCGGTATTTTCCAATAAGATTCATTATAATACTGTCCGAACCCAGGCAAAATAGCACTCCTTAAAACTGCCCCCCAAGGTGATTTTTGCATTTGAAAAATTGTATCTGTATTCGATTGAGCTGAGCTGGTATTAAAAAGCACAAGTATAAAAACTGTTGTGACTATTTTAATGAACATTTTTTTCGATTTCATCAAATAAATCAAGTAGTCGTTCTAATTCGTCTTTTGAGTAGAATTCCAGAGTAATTTCTCCCTGACCATTATTCTGTAATTTACAGGTAACTTTGGTGCCGAATAACCTTCTCAGCCGGTCTTCAATCATCTGAACAGAAGTATTTGCATGCCCAAGCGATTTGTTCTTAGATTTACTTCCTCCAGAAATATCTTTTCCAGTAAGGTAATTTTTGACCAGAGACTCGACTTTACGAACCGGTAAGTGGTTAGCAACTATCTTTCGATAAATTTCTAATTGGATATTTTTTTCAGGGATATTGATTAGTGCTCTGGCGTGCCCCATTGTTAACTCACCCTTTGAAAGTGCTAATTTGATTTCTTCAGGTAATTTCAGCAGTCGTAGTGTGTTAGTCACTGTAGAACGATCTTTCCCCACCCTTTCGGCAATTTCTTCCTGCGTAAGTTTACACTCATCGAGAAGACGCTTATAGGCAAGAGCTACTTCAACAGGATTAAGATTTTCTCTCTGGATATTTTCAATTAGAGCCATAGCCAACATTAACTCATCACTAACAACATCAAGTATATATGCCGGAATTTCTTGATACCCTATATCGGTAAATGCTCTGAGCCGTCGCTCACCGGAAATTACCTGATAACCATCGCCATATTTACGCACTGTAATAGGTTGAATGAGACCATTTTTAAGAATTGATTTTTTTAATTCTTCCAATGCTTCAGGTTCGAATTCCAATCTAGGCTGAAAAGGATTAGGTGAAATAAGTTTAACAGGTATTTTTTGAATTGACCCTGATGCAGAAGTCCCTGAAAGAGTGCCGGTTTGAAGGTTTGGTACAATTGGGGTACGGGATGCATTGATGAGGGCATCCAATCCTCTGCCAAGAACTTGTTTATTTTTGCTCACCGTATTATCCATTTTATGAATTACGCTTTAAAAGTTCTGAAGCAAGAGACATATAATTTTTTGCTCCAAGAGAAAGAGCATCATACATTATTATTGGTTTACCATAACTTGGTGCCTCAGAAAGTTTTACATTTCTGTGTATGACGGTCTCAAAAACTTTCTCACCGAAAAACCGACGAACTTCATCAGCCACTTGCTGTGATAGTTTCAACCGTGTATCAAACATTGTTAATAACACACCTTCAAGGGTCAATGCTTCATTAAAATTTTGTTTTACAATATTTATAGTATTTAGCAGTTTACCTAATCCTTCAAGCGCAAAATATTCACACTGAACAGGAATTAAAACAGAATCGGCACAGGTAAGCGCATTCAATGTTAATATTCCTAATGAAGGAGGACAATCGATAATAATATATTCGTAATCGTTTCTTATTTGGTTGATATGATTGCGAAGAATTTTTTCGCGTTGTGGTATTTCTACTAGCTCAATTTCAGCGCCTACGAGTTGTATATCAGCAGGTATAATAGAAAGTGAAGGAATCTGAGTAGTTGAAATAGCTTTGAATATTTCAATCTGCCCTACTAATAAGTTATATATCGAGTTCCCATCGGCGGAAATATTTATTCCTGACGAAGCATTTCCTTGAGGATCAATATCAATAAGCAATGTGCGCTTTTCGGCAACAGCAAGAGAAGCGGATAAATTTATGGAGGTAGTAGTTTTTCCTACTCCTCCTTTCTGATTTGCAATCGCAATAACTCTGGACATGTAGAACTGATAAAAATTAAATTAAAAACTATAAAAATAAAAAATTGGCGGGAAGATAACAGGTCTATTTTTATATTTCTATCTCTTCACCAAAATTCATGATTTTACACTTTTTCCCGATATTCTCTAGTTTTATAGAGAATTCAACAGGATCGGCCGCTATAACAGGAAAAGTGTTATAATGCATGGGTATCGCAAATTGTGGATTAGCAAGTTCCACCGCCTTTACTGCATCATCTATTCCCATTGTAAAATTATCACCAATTGGTAAACCCATATAATCAATTTTGTTTATCTCCCCGATTAATTTCATATCATAAAAAAGTCCGGTATCACCGGTGTGATAAATTGTTTTTCCTTCCGCTGTAATAAGCACGCCTGATGGTTCTCCGCAATAAACTCCATCGGATGTAACAGAACCATGGTGCGCAATTGTAAATTTCACCCTTCCAAATTCAAAATTATGTGCTCCCCCGATATGCATATTATGAGCTTTAAAGCCTTTTGAATGGCAATATTCTGCCAGTTCATTTACACAAATAAATACTGTTTTGTCTTTATCTGCAATCTTAAATGAATCACCTATATGATCTCCGTGACCATGGGTGATAATAATATAATCAGCACGCAAATCTTTAACTTTAACCGGCGCAACAGGATTGCCTTCAATGAAAGGATCAATCAAGATAATTGTACCGCCTGTTGTTAATTGAAACCCTGAATGAGAAAGATAACGAAGCTTCATGATTCTCTCCTGAATTATTGAATGACTAATTTAATAAATTCAAAAATTGTCTTCATTGAACGCATTTTACTCTTCTCTTTGCCATAGATAGTGGGAATTTCAATAAAACCTATTCGAAGTCCCGATTTTGCGGCATAAATCAGCATTTCAGTTTCTGCCTCAAATCCTGTTCTCTTTGGCATTATGGATCTCAAAATGTCGCATCGGAAAGCACGAAACCCACATTGGCTATCAAGAATAGGTACATTTAATTTGTACGATAATATTTTACTTGTCAGATAATTACTGGCAATTCGATGAATTGGCATAATTTGTAAATCTCTGCTTCTGGCACCGACAATGATATCTTTAGTATCGAGGGCATTAATAAATTGCGGTATAAGAGAAGGGGGATGTTGCAAATCTGCATCAAGTGTAATAAGATACTGAAATCCTTCAGAGAGGACAAATTCAAATCCTGATCGTAAGGCAAAACCCTTACCTCTATTTTTATCATGCCGTATAATATGAATTTTTGAATCAGTTGGAATTTCGGAAATTGAATTATCAGTACAGCCATCATCAACAATAATTACTGTATCAGCATAAGGTAGTACCTCGGAAACAACCTTACCCAAAAATCCTTCTTCATTAAAAACGGGTATAATTACACTAGTTTTCTTGTTTAAGGAAGTCTTCAACCTGTTCACGAACCTTTTTCATCTTTGGAGGTGGAAGCGCTTTAATTAAACGACTTCGTAAACTATCTTTTGAAAGGCCTTTCGTTAAAAAACCATTTTCAGCAAGTGCAATACCACCGGTTTCTTCTGAAACAATAATACTTATCACATCTGCCTGTTCAGATATTCCGAGCCCTGCCCTATGTCGCATACCAAGCGCCTCATCTTGAATCATAGTTGTTGCTGATAGTGGTAAGGTACATCTGGCCGCTTCGATTATCCCTTTGTTGATTATAACTGCACCATCGTGAAGTGCAGAACGAGGATAGAATATTGACCGCAGTAAATCTTTACTCAATTTAGCATTGAGAATCTCACCGGTTTCACTGAATCCACGGATTCCCGATGATTTAATAACCACAATGAGAGCGCCATGCTGATGCTGTGATAACTCAAATGCAGTATCTACTAAAATATTAATGTTTTTTATCGATTCACCTCTGGTGCTCCATCGTAATATCGGGCTTCTCGCTAATATAACCAACAGTCTTCGTATTTCCGGTTGAAATAAAATTATAAACGCTACAATCCATATATCGGTGAGGAGTTTTAATAACCAGCTAAGCGCTTTGAGATTTGTAAGTTGTGCAGTAAACGAAAGGACAAAAACAAATATTAATCCGAGGAATATTTGAAAACCAATGGTCCCTTTCAGTAAAGAATATAATTTATAAAGTATATAAGCAACGATAGCGATATCCAGTACATCCAGAAGAGTAATTTCCAGAAAACCGATTTTAAACAAACTAAGCATACGCACCTGGATTACTAAGTGCTGAAATCATTGTTAAAGCCATTTTCGTTTTCTTAACATTATGTGTTCTTATCACACTTACGCCTTGAAGTCTGGCAAATGTATCAACTACCATTCCGGGATTATCTCTCTCTTCTACCTCCAGACCAAGGATTTTTCCAATAAAAGATTTTCTGGAAATACCTATAACTAAAGGAACACCTATTCCAAGAAACTCTTTAAGATGATGAAGGATTTTAAGGTTATGAAAAACCGTCTTACCAAATCCAATTCCCGGATCAATATATATGTCCTTAATTCCCCGGGATGTAAATTCCTTAACTTTGCCTGCAAGGTAGTAATAAATTTCTGCTACCACATCATCATAATGCGGATTATTTTGCATAGTGTCAGGCAATCCAAGCATGTGCATGGCTATATATGTTGCATCGAATTGACGACAGATTTCTATTATTTCTTCTTCGTAATTACCAGAGGAAATATCGTTCACAATTCTTGCGCCTGCAGAAAGGGCTTCTTTAGCCACACTTGCCTTCATTGTGTCTATTGAGATCAGAGTGTCCGGACGAATATTAAGGAGTTTTTCGATTACCGGAATAACACGCTGTAACTCTTCCTCATCCGAAATTCGCCTACTACCGGGACGACTTGATTCCCCTCCTATGTCTATAATTTCTGCTCCTTCATCGAGCAATTTTAAAGCGTGCTCTACCGCTTTATCTGTAGTAAAGTATTTTCCACCGTCAGAAAATGAATCCGGTGTAACATTCACGATACCCATGATTCGCGGCTCCGCTGGAGAGTATAAATAGTAACTTGTTGATGAATTTATTAATTCTTCTGAAATCGGAAAAAGATTAAATGCCGATAATTTTGCAACTAAGTAATGGAGTTTTTCCCGTAATTCTGAAATATTTTTTGCTAATATGAGTTTGTAACGGAAATTACTTCTTAATGCAGTATTACCGGTGAATATATCATTGGGCTCGGAAAAAGTAAGAGCAAATGCTTCCGGCAAGATCATTTCAACGCCGAACAATATCGCTGAATTTAATTTATCGATTCCGTATTTATCTGAATAAAATTTTACAGCAAATGGAGAATCCCAAAACGCCGGTTTGAATACAATCTGCTTTAATTTCAAATCAGCCTTTGAAGGTTCATAGTTTAATAACCAATTTTCTATTAACTCTTCTTATAAACAATTTTACCATTAAGAATTGTCATATCCACTGAATAATCTTTATCCAAAACAACAATGTCTGCGACCTTTCCTACGGCTAATATTCCCTTTTTATTTTCCAGATTAAGTACTTTAGCACCATTTAAAGAAGACATTCTGAAAGCTTCTGTTACCTTTGCATTCGCTTTTTCAATCATATTTTTCACAGCAATGTTGAGTGTTAAGGTACTTCCGGCTAGCGTACCATCTTCTAAAAATGCTTTTTGTTCCTTCATGTACACTTTTTGGTCAGCAAATTCATACTCACCCTCGTGCATTCCGCCTGCTCTAATTGAGTCAGTAATCAGAATAATCCCGGCGGGTCCTTTCAATTTTAGTAATAGTTCCATTACAGCCGGATGCACATGTAAAGCATCGGCGATAAGTTCGATTTTGAGCTCATTCCTGAGCAAAGCGCCCAACGCAACACCCGGTTTTCTGTGATGGAATGGTTTCATCGCGTTAAATATATGAGTTACATGCGCGGCTCCATTATCAATCGCTAATTCAATTTCATCATAAGTTGCTGTAGAATGCCCAATAGAGAGTACAACGCCTCTTTTAGCTGCCGCTCTCATCACATCTATGGCTCCGGGCAGTTCAGGTGCGATAGTCATAATTTTGATGAGTCCACGAGATGCTTCCCACATCGCCTCCCATGATTCAACAGAGGGAGTCCAGAGATAGCCCTCATTCATGGCACCTTTTAACTCCTTATTGAGGTAAGGTCCTTCCATATGAATGCCATGAATATTGGAGCGAGGGTGTGCGATAATGTATTCTGAAACTCTGCTTAAGTCATCGAGTAATTGATTGCGTGGTTTTGCAAAAAGCGAAGCCAGTATTGTTGTTGAGCCATGCTGTAAAAAATATTGGCTAACTTTCTCAATACTTTCTTCGCTTTCGTCGGCGAAACCATAACCACCACCACCATGTACAAGTAAGTCAACGAATCCCGGAGCAACAATTTTTCCGCTGACATCGAAAGTCTCAGTATTATCAGGTATTTCAACATCCTGCATTTTACCTAAATTTGAAATAAGATCATATTCAGTAACAATCGCCCCTTGTTTAACCATTCGGAACGGGGTAACAATATTTCCGCCAATCAACGCGAGTCGCATAAATTCCTTTTTAAGTTATTATTCGATCAATTTTTTTAGTTGTAGTATTGCTTCAGGAATATTTTCCTTATGAAAGATAGCTGAACCGGCTACAAACACCTCACAACCGGCATCAGAAGCTTGTTTTATAGTATCGAGGGTAATTCCGCCGTCTATTTCAATTTCGTAAGTAAGATTTTGCTTTATTTTCTTACTACTTAGGTATTCTATTTTTCGTAAAGAATTGGCAATAAATTTCTGTCCCCCAAATCCGGGATTTACTGACATTATTAAAATCAGATCAGCAATCTCCAGCACTTCATCCAGACTGGAGACCGGAGTGGATGGATTTATAGAGACTCCTGCTTTACAACCAAGGCTTTTAATTCTATGAATGAGCCTGTCTAAATGTATTACCGCCTCCTGATGAACAGTTATAAAATCCGCACCCGCATCCCTGAACGATTCAACAATATTTTCAGGAGTATTAATCATAAGATGTACATCAAGCGGCATATTCGTGATTTTATTAACTGCAGAGACGACCATTGGACCAAATGTGAGATTTGGTACGAACTGTCCATCCATAACATCACAATGAATCATGTCCGCTCCTGCCATTTCCACCATTCGAATTTGCTGACCAAGATTTGAGAAATCAGCCGAAAGAATTGATGGAGCAATTTTCTTTTTCATTCGGGTAATTCCTCTGTTTCTTTATCAGACTGTTTTGTAATAAATAAATCTACCTTGTCGCCTTTATTAAGTTTGGTCCCAAATAATGGATATTGGTCAATTATGGTGTTGGGCAAAAGGTTTGATGAAGGCTGAAAATTAAGTTTGCCCGGTTTTAATTCGAGAGATATGAGTATTTGTTCCGCTTCAGATAATGGTTTTCCAATAAGATTTGGTACTTCTATATTCCCTTCAACTATTCCCAAACTGATACTAACTCCAACAGCAAGACCTTTTTTCACAGAATAGCCGGGTGCAAATTCCTGAGATATAATAACATCCTTCGGGGTATTTGATGAAATGTAAGTGATTTCGCCTAATTTTAATCCTACCCTTTCCAATGAAAGTTTTGCATCGGTAACCGATTTACCAATCAGAGCCGGAACTGTAACCATCGGCTCTCCCCCACTTACCATTAGGTAAATTCTTCTGCCTTTTTTTACAATATCATTGGCAAGAGGTTTCTGGTACATAATTGTACCCTTCTTAAAGTCACGGTTAAATACGGTATCCCCAAGAATAGGTTCAAGATCAGAATTCTCTAATTTTTCAAGTGCATCTTCGACGCTTAAGCCAATAACTTTAGGCACACTGACTTCTGCTGAGTAAACATACCAAGGTAATAACAAATAATTAAAAACCGCATAAAAAATGAAAATCCCGATGAGAATATAAAGGAGCTTTTGGAGTATAGATTTTAGATTAGATTTTTTCATTATCGAAATATAATTAACCGAAGTTTTTTTATCAATTTCTAAAGTATTCATTGTAGCAATATATAAGGCAAATACCGTAATTTGTCACATCAAAATTTTACAATATGATTAACAATTATCTGCTCATAAGACGCTTTTTATTTGAGAACTTCAACTTTTTAAAAGGCGGACATCTTACTTCAGCCTTTTCTCAGGAAAAGGACAAAATTGTACTGAGTATTGAAAGCGAGGGTTTACAGCGTTGGTTAGAGATGAGTTTTCTGGCAGAAGGCTCTTTTCTCAATATGTACGAAAAATTTTTCCGTGCAAAAAAGAATACAATTAATTTCTTTAGCTCATTTCTTCCCTGTGAAATTATTTCAGTAAAAATACATAAAAATGACAGAATCCTGCGATTAGATACAACAACTGGTAAATTATTAGCCTTTCTTCGCTCACACAAAGGCAATTTGATTTTTCTTCAGGAAAATGGTATTTCACTCCCATTCCTGAAAAGTGTAGAAGTAAGTGATGAATTATTACAAAAAGGTCTCAGTCAGGACATGGAAGAAATATCATCCTTACTTCCAAATAACATTAAGGAAATGCCTCAAACCGAGGGAGAAATACGACAAATTTTTCCATACATCAATTCTTCTCTTTTTGATAAACTTCAGGTGTTTTCAAGTGATGACTATGGAGTGCAACGGCTCAAAAATTTTATAACCCATACATTGAATAGCAGATTATGTGTTGTGGCTATCCCAAATGAGAAGATGAGAATATTACCCGAAATTTTGTCTGAGGAGAAATATATTTTAGCAGTGTCTGATTCAGTTACTGCAATATATAAAGAATATCGGCGTTTACAAGGAAGTTTAAGTTCGGTTCGAAAATCAGAATCGTCAATTGTAACAAAACTTCGCAAAGATCGTGATTATCTCGAAAAAAAATTAGCTCAACTGGAATCATTGGTTTTCAATGGTGATAAAAGTGAAGAAAACAGGATAAAAGCTGAATTATTGTTGATAAATATGGGTAAATTAAAGCGTGGACTTACATCAATTCAGGTTGAAAATATTTTTCAGCAAGGTATGATAACAATTGAATTAGCAAAAGACCTCACTCCTGAACAAAATGCTGAGGAATATTTCAAAAAAAGCAGACAGGCAAAAATAACTTTTCAAAAAGCGCTGAATGAAATTCCGGTTATAAAGAAGCGACTTGAAGAGACTAATGATTCCATAACAAAACTTGAAAATATGTCTAAAAATGAATTACACTCTCAAATCTTAGGTTCCAAAATTTCCTCTGATTCAAAAGTTAAAGGAAATGCTGACGAGGGGAACAAATTCCGGAAATTTCTTCTACCGGGCGGTTTTATGCTCTATGTTGGAAAAGACAGCAAGAATAATGATGAGCTGACACTTCGTTTTGCACGACAGGAAGATATATGGCTTCATGCACGGGGGGTTTCCGGTTCGCATGTTATTATTCGTAATAATACAAAAGGCGTACCTGTTCCTAAAAATATCATTAAACTTGCAGCATCTATAGCGGCATATTTCAGCAAAGCAAAAACTGCCGGTGTTGTCCCTGTGGTCTTTACTCAAAAAAAATATGTCGTGAAAAAAAAAGGAATGAATCCCGGTCAGGTTGCTCTCTTAAGGGAGGAAGTTGTTCTGGTACGACCGGAAATTCCGGTTGATGTTAAAACTGAGGAAAAAAGTAGTTAAAGTACTGCCTTTTTCTTTTATTTTCTTGATTTTCCCTTATTTTTCGTTATACATTCAAATGGATTAATACTATGCGTCTAATAATACAAAATAACTACGATCTCGTCTCTCAATGGGCGGCGAATTATGTAGCGGCGAGAATAATAGAATATAATCCAACCGCCTCAAACAGATTTGTTCTTGGATTGCCTACCGGTTCGTCTCCCTTAGGCATGTATCGTGAGCTGATAAAACTAAATCAATCCGGTGTCGTTTCATTTCGTTATGTAACAACCTTCAATATGGATGAATATGTTGGAATTGCTGAGAATCATCCTCAAAGTTATCATTACTTCATGTATCAGAATTTTTTCAATCATATTGATATTGATAAACGATATATAAATATCCTGGATGGTAATGCCGCTAATTTGGATGAAGAATGTGCAGATTACGAACGCAGAATAGCCGAAGCTGGAGGAATAAATCTTTTTGTGGGCGGAATTGGTCCCGATGGTCATATTGCATTTAATGAACCGGGTTCTTCATTAGGGTCTTTAACACGAGTAAAAACCTTAACACAGGATACAATTATTGCTAATTCCCGCTTCTTCGATAATGATGTTAACAAAGTGCCTAAAACTGCCCTTACTGTTGGTGTAAAAACGGTTCTGGACTCTGAGGAAGTACTTATTATAATTTCAGGTTACAATAAAGCAAGAGCATTGGCAAAAGTTGTTGAAGAGGGTGTAAACCATATGTGGACCGTGAGTGCACTGCAGCTGCACCCCAAGGGAATTATAGTGTGCGATGATCCTTCAACAGTAGAATTGAAAGTGGGAACGGTTAATTACTTTAAGGATATAGAAGCCCCTCATCTGGCGCCTGAAACTCTGCTTAAAAAATTCAAAAAAAGTTGAATTATTTGACTCTTTTTGATATATTTGTTATCTAATATTATTTGCACCCGTAGCTTAATTGGATAGAGCATCTGACTACGGATCAAGCGGTGTAGCACCAAAGTTTGAGAAAAAAGCTCGTTTTCGTTTAGAATTCGGGCTTTTTTTGTTTGGGAATCCCGATGACTTTCGCTTTTTGTGTATGGAGTTTGTATGGACTATTGTATGGACTCCAAAGAACACAATCCAATATTGTTTTAACGGAAGTAAAGTTCCGGGAAACCATACCGCTAAAACTTCCGTTGTAAATTGTTGCTTCCATTGGCTTTTGAACTTATACAAAAATACAATTAATTACTGTCAGAGTTAACTACTTCAAGAATAATTTTCTGACTTTGATAGATAATTTTAAATTCCTTCCCAACTTCAAAACCATATTGAAATAATTTCTTATTCTTAATTTTAATCTGAGGGACTTTTGTAAAATCCCTCTTTGTTGGATGACTGCTTTCGTAAACTTTCATTACAAACCTCTTGGATCGTAAGATTCAAAAACCTTTGAACATATTTTGCATTTTTGCTTACGTGCAATTACAATATTATGAAGTGAATTAACTGAGTGAGTTTCTTCAATTGTTTTGAGATGCTGCTTACAATTATGAGGCGGAACGAAATTAAGCTGCTGGCACTTTTCTAACACGTCTTTTACTTCCATCATTTTTAGTTACTCCTTTGGTGATTGGTTAAAACAAACGAGGCACACTGCCCCGAAAAAACATTTTGCCCGCCTTAAACAACAAAATGCGATTTCATTGGATTGTTTTACTGAGGATGTAAAGTAACATTGATAATGCAAGGCAAGTGCGAAGCGGCGTTAAGAAAAGGGCGAAAATTTATGCCGCTTCAATTAAAAAGAATATTAAAAAATGGTGGTATAAATTTTTGTCCCTTTTTAGCCGCTGAGTTTCATATACACTTGCCCGTTTTATGAAAAAGGAATCGTTAAGACTAAGCTTGAATTTATGGCGGGCAAAATATTTTCTAATAGTTACGACGATAGGAGTAACATTCAATATTGGTTTGGCTTCTGGTAGTTGTGGAGCGATAGCGACACAGCTACACTCAACTGACGCTAAAGGCTAAGTTTTATGAGAGCCTTATTGACGAAATGAAGCTGAACGGAATGGAGTTTAGTTTATCCCGTCATTCGGGAAAAGCTACGTAATGTAGTACAGCGAAATGAAGGAAATAGGGCGAAGTGAATGAAAGAATTACAAATGTTACGTGATGATCTCTTTGTAGTTGTTGACCGAAGGGAAACAGCTACATTCTTTTTGATGATGATGTTAGGATTAACTGAGAGCCTTTTATGAAATATGGAGCGTGTGACAGTTTACTGTCACAAAGCGAAATGATGAAATAAAGGGCGAAGGATAGAAAGAACTACCAACTCTATAGGTAATTGATAATAAAAAGCCCCGATTACCTCGAGGCTTCTGGAAGGATTGTTGTTGCTAAAGGTTAGCTGTTCTTAGTATAGGTTGCCGAATACTGAACAATCTTACCTTCAGCGTTTTTGGAAGCAACAATAAAGAACAAAATTGAGTTTTGGTATTTAGCTGCTACTGCTTGCTGTAATACATTCAGTGGAATATCCACTGTATGAGGTTGTGTGAAGTTGTAAGCTGCTATCTCAGCATTAACTGAAGTGATTTGGTATTCAGGATCCTCTGGGTTAGTAGGATTGAAATAACACAATACACCGTTTGCTGAAAGATTAACCTCTTCCGGAGTGAATACAGAAGCAGTGTTAAGAGCTAAAAGTTGAACAGAAACACTATCAGCATCAACTGTAGCTGCTTGCACTGGAAGTGCAAAGCCACCAGGTGTAATAATGTTCTGATCAGTTGGCTTTTCTGCTGAGGAATATGCGAAATTATTTTTGAAAGCATAATTATAAACAGTCATACCGGCTGTTTTTACTTTCATCCAGATTTCGTATAAAGCAGAAAGAGAAAGTAAGACCTTGATGAAGTTGCCAGTTACAGCAAATTTATTTCTGATTGCTACAACTGCTGGGTCTTGACTTGCGTTAAAGCTGGAAGGTCTGGCAGCAAGAATTGTTCTTCCTTCCACAATGCGTGCAGAAAGATTACCAAGTTTACCACTCAAATTTCCGAGTACTGAACCTTTTACTATAGCCACGGGATTACCTCTTATTTTTAGTGAATAAATATGGTTCAATCTTAAATAAGAAGGGAATGTTTTTCACTGTATAGATTTGACAGTGAGACTATTTATAGACTGGTTAGAGACTGGATAGACTGTAGTCAATCAATAGTCATTCGCTTGGCTGTCATACGGCTTCGCCGACATTAGTTTGTAAACAAAGGATTACAAAATTCCAAGATTACAAGATTAGCTGAATAGCTGATTGATTGAATACAAAAAGAATATCAAGAAAAGACAACTGGGAGTTTTAATTTCAAGGTTCTTTTACGGAAAAGAATATTATTCAGAGTTGAATCAGAAAGAGAATATTTTTCGCTTAAGATTTGGATGCAAGTTGAAGCTACAAATTTATTACGAAGTTCTTTATACTCATTTCGGATTTTAAGATTGCGAAGTTCTGTTTCATCTATGAGGTTTAAAGAACGTAGTTTTTGGAATACTTCTGATGAAGCAATTTTATGAAGTTCACTATATTCATCAATTGTAAACAACGCTCTATTCAATTTCTTTATTGATCTGACTATTCTTTCTGGATTTTACTTCGTTAAGAATGAGAAGATAAATTTTTACGACAGTAAAAATGAAAGTTGCAATTAACAGAAGCAGCTTGAAGATTTCTTCAACCAAATCGAAAGAAGGTACTTGAGCGTAAGCGAAAATACCGATGTTAAAAGTTGGAATAGAAAAATATGTGAAATATTTTTTAAGCATTATCATTCTCCCCTTACGGACCATATACCGAGTTTCTTTTGCATTGATGTTCTTCTGAGATTATAGAAGATGTGATAATATATTTTATCCTTGTTATAGTAACTGATTCTTGCATAACATTTCTTCAAGAGTTCTGCTTGAATGAAAAGAGAATCTTTTCCATTCACGTCTGTTAACCAGGTATAGGCAAGTAATCTTCCAATAATATCAAATGCTTTTCCATCAAACGTAAGTTTGATGAATTTACCTTCTATTAAGGACTTGGTAAAATAATAAGCTGAATCAGAGAATGGTTCAGAGGGTTTACCAGTTATCCAAAGTTCCGGTGTATTAATGCCAAGCATTCTAACGTGTTGAGAGTCAGACAATACAAACGTATCACCATCAATTACGCGAGATATAAAAGCTTTCCTTGTGTAATTGTAAGGATATGAGAAATTTGGATTCTGTGCGAGTACTACTGCAGAAAACAAAACCAAAATTACTATGCTGATAAGGATGTTGTACAATCTCATATTTTATTTTTCCGTTTGAAGAAAAAATAATTGATAAGTAAAATGTGTGCAACGCTCTATGTTTATGATTTGTTTTCCTTTGTTTGCGTGAGAGTAGAAAAAAAGACTGAAAGGACAAAAGGGACAGAAAATTTTGGTGACGTGTTCGTTATAAGTTTGTCAGCTTGAAGCCGCAATTAGGCAGCAATTTTTTTATTATTAGTGAAGAAGTTAAGAATTCTTTTAACTGTTAAGATGGTGATAAAATATTTATATGCCTAATGTGGAGCGGCTTAAGCTGCTGCGGTTCAAATACCAATGTAAGCTGAATGAAGGCGTGTCGAGGAACGAGCCGCCGTAATGAAGCGATGTAAGCTGAGAATATTATGATAGAATGAACAATGAAAGGTTTAACTGATGTCTTTACTAATGTAAGCGGAACGAAGGCGTGTCGAAGTATGAGCCGCCGAAGTGGAGCGATGATGAACTGATT
>CAYTLQ010000015.1:0-8116 GCA_964438715.1 uncultured Ignavibacteriaceae bacterium | reverse complement strand
TATTCACAAGTTGGGACTTAAGAAGCATCTCGGAAAAAGCCTGTGCACGACGAATATAATCGAAAATGTAAATTCACAACTTGAGAAACGACTTAGGAATGTCAAGCGCTGGCGAACCGGTAAGATGAGATCATACTGGATTGCGGTTACCTTATTGGATATAGAGCGGAATATGAGAAGAATAAATAATGCTGATAAAATGATTCTGCTTAAAAGAAAACTGAATGAAAGGACTAAAACGGTATCAAAGAAAGTATCGTAGTTTTCTCGGGGCCTAAGGGTATTTCAACTAGACTTGCATAATCTCCATTTGAAGTGAGGAGGGTGAAATGAGATTAATTATGTTGTTAAGTTTTTGCAGAACTGAGTTTGTTTGAAGATTCTGTGACTGCATCTTAATTTCAAAAGAAGTCAGAAGGCGAATTTCAATCATTAATTTGTGCCAGAAAAATGTATGCAAAAACAGATATGCAACTTTTGTTAAAGAAATTAAAAATTCATGGTAGCAATAGTAAATAATGATTTTCCATTACAGGTAATTTACTGTAAATTTCGCAATTAAATTTGAGGAATATTTATGTCTTTCAATCGTCTGTTGCTTTGTATCATCACAAGTATTCTACTTCTTACTCAGGAAAATATCTCGCAGAAAAAGCCATTTACTCTTGATGATATATACAGGGTGAAAGGCGTCAGTTCCCCAATAATATCTCCAAAAGGTAACTTTTTCCTCTATACCGTTACAAACTATGATTTACAAAAAGGTAAATCGCAAACTGTAGCATATATCTATGATATAGTAAAAAACAGTAGTGAGAAAGTTGATGTTGGTGTTAAAGGTGCTCATTCTTTTTTCTGGGGCAATAAAGAGGATTATTTTTATTTTATAGCTTCGGAAGAAGGAGTTTCACAAGTCTTTAAATACAATCGTACTGCAAATACATCTGAAAAAATAACTTCGTTTTTTCCATCAATAAGTGAGGTCATCATATCACCAGATGAAAAATATTTGCTTTTCTCTGCTGAAGTTTATTCCGAATGTGGAGCAGATACCAATTGTAATAAGAATAAATATACCGGCGCTGAAGAGGGACCAATACAAGCGTATATGTCGGACGAACTGTTGTTCAGGCATTGGTCCTCTTATTCAGAAAGCAGGTTTACACATCTTTTTCTAATGAATCTGGAAAGTGGCGTTGTTAAAGATATAACTCCCTTCGAGTGGAATTCACCGATTTTTTCACTCGGCGGTGGAAGTATTGCTTTTTCTCCTGACTCAAAAACGCTTTGTTATGTAGCCAATCCGGAAGAGAATAAAGCTAACTCGACCAACGCCGATATTTGGCTTTATGATATTAACTCTGGCAAAACTACCAATCTTACAAGTGAAAATAGAGCATGGGATGGAACTCCGGTGTTTTCTCCGGATGGGAAGTATCTGGCATACAGATTCCAGACGATACCTTCTTATGAATCTGACCGATTCAGAATTGGTCTCATTGACCTAAGTAATGGCAAAAAGAGAGTACTTACAGAAAATTTTGACAACTGGATTAATGGCATCTTGTGGTCGAATGATTCCAGAACCATATATTTTGATGCTGATGAAAAGTCATATACACCGGTATTTTCGATTAGTCTTAATGACCAAAAAATATCCAAAATAATTCCTGATATTTCAGTCGGGGGTTATACTATTTCACCTTCGGATGAAAAATTATATTATACATATCGGCTTATGCATAAACCTGCTGATATATATAGCTTTGATTTAAAGAACAAAAAAGAAACCCGGCTGACAAATCATAATTATGATATCACGCAGGAAGTGGATTTCCGGATCGCAGAGCATCTTTGGATTAATGGAGCGGACGGGAAAAAAGTCCACACTCTCTTAGTAAAGCCCTCGGGATTCGATCCTTCAAAGAAATACCCCCTGATAGTAAATGTTCATGGAGGTCCACAGAGTCAATGGATGGATGCTTACCGGCCGGATGCACAAATGTACAGCGGTTACGGGTATATAGTTGCATTCCCCAATCCTCATGGCTCTACAGGATATGGACAGGATTATACAGCGGCGATTTCAAAAGATTGGGGAGGTAAGGTTTTTAATGATATAATGATGGTAACTGATTCTCTTTCCAGATTGCCTTATGTTGATTCCGATAAAATCGGAGCTATGGGGTGGAGCTATGGCGGCTATATGATGAATTGGTTACAGGGGCAAACTAGAAGGTTTAAGTGTCTTGTTTCTATGATGGGGCTATATAATTTAACATCCTTTTATGGTACTACAGAAGAGTTATGGTTCCCTGAGTGGGATCTGAATGGTACTCCATGGGATAATCCGGAACTATATGAAAAATTCTCACCGCATAACTATGTGAATAATTTCTCTACACCAACATTAATAATAACAGGTGAAAAAGATTTTCGTGTTAGCTATACACAAAGTCTTGAATATTTTACTGCATTAAAGAAAAAAGGAGTGGAAAGTAGAATAATAATATTCAAGAATGATGGACATTGGCCAAGCCATATCAAATCGATGCCACTTTACTATAACGCGCATCTTGAATGGTTTAACAAATATTTGGGAGGTAAGCCTGCTCCTTATGATTCAAAAAAACTGATTACAAATACAGCTTTTGAAAAAAAATAAAAAGTCAGGGATAAGAAAAATTGTTAAAACCAAAATTCTTTTCAGTAATCAGCACACTTAATCGTGAACAATTTATTTCCGATATAATGGCGGGAACGATTGTCGGAATAATTGCACTTCCGCTCGCTATCGCTTTTGGAATTGCGAGTGGTGTTTCTCCTGAAAAAGGAATAATTACTGCTATTATTGGTGGATTTATCGTTTCTTTCTTAGGTGGTAGTCGCGTTCAGATAGGGGGACCAACAGGAGCCTTTATAGTTATTGTTTATGGTATAGTGCAGAACTATGGATTGGAAGGACTGATGATTGCCACCTTTATGGCAGGAGTTATTCTCGTTTTAATGGGTTTAGCAGGATTTGGGTCGATTATTAAATTTATTCCACATCCGGTTACAGTCGGATTTACCTCTGGTATAGCAGTAATTATTTTTGTATCACAATTAAAAGACTTTCTGGGTTTGGAAATAGAAAAAGTACCTGCCGACTTTTTCGAAAAAATTCATAGTTACTCTATGAATTTAGATTCAATAAACTACTACTCGTTATTTTTAGGAATGGGGTCTCTTTTTGTTATTATTATCTGGCAGAGGTTTATAAAAAAGATTCCGGGTTCAGTTGTAGCTTTAATTTTAGCGACTATTGTAGTTACGATTTTTAAGTTACCGGTTCCGACTATCGGTTCAGAATTTGGAGAATTTCATTCTTCACTACCTACACCGGAAGGAATAGGAATAAATTTACAAACAATCAGAAATCTTATTTTACCTGCTACCACAATTGCTTTGTTAGCCGCCATAGAAGCACTTCTTTCCGCAGTAGTTGCTGATGGAATGATAGGAGGTAAACACCGCTCAAATATGGAACTCATAGCACAAGGTGTTGCAAATATTGTATCTCCTCTGTTTGGAGGCATACCTGTTACCGGTGCAATTGCCAGAACTGCGGCTAATATTAAAAATGGCGGACGAACTCCTATTGCCGGCATAACACATGCTTTTACACTTTTACTGATAATGTTGTTCTTCGGGAGTTATGCACGATTAATACCTATGGCGGTTCTGGCGGCAATTCTGATTGTTGTAGCGTACAATATGAGTGAATGGCGAACATTTAAATCACTGATGAAAAGTCCTGGAAGTGATGTTATCGTGTTGCTGACAACTTTTTCTCTTACAGTCATATTCGACCTTACCTTAGCGATAGAAATAGGCATGGTGCTGGCTGTATTGCTTTTTATGCGCCGTATGGCATTAGTTACCAATGTAGAAGTTATTACCCGCGAAATGAAAGAGGAAGAAGAAAAAGCTGATCCTAACGCAATCGATAAGCGGAAAGTACCTGAAGGGGTAGAAGTATATGAGATTAACGGGCCATTCTTTTTCGGTGCCGCATTTAAGTTCAGGGATGCAATTGAGCGCTTAGAAAAACAGCCAAAGGTTATTATCATTCGAATGCGTAATGTTCCTGCCATTGATGCGACAGGAATACATGTAATCAGGGAATTTTGGTTAAGTGCAAAAAATAAAGGCACGCATATAATTTTTTCAGGAGTGCACGCACAACCACTTTTTGCCTTCACGCAATCCGGTTTTGCTGATGAAGTTGGTTTGGAAAATCTTAAAGGAAATATTGATGAGGCTTTATTAAGAACTGAGGAATATCTGAAATCACTTAGTGATGAACCTAAAAAGAAACTCACGAGGCACTCTTAACGGTGGAAAATTGTGTGGGTAATTCTGAATTTGGGAGTGAAATATCAATGTTGAGTCAGGCAGGCAAATCAGTTCTCTTGTAGCAGCAAAAAAAGCCCCTTTTCAGGGGCTTCATCATCAGCTCAAAAAAAGATAACTTCTAAATTGTCACCTAAAGGTTAAGCTTATGTAGTCTTTCACCGCCGTTAGAATAATTATCAAAAATATTAACTGATTTTTTTCTGGTAATATTCTGTTTTTTGCTTTCTATTGTACGAGGGGCATAAAAAGGTCTTCCGGCATTTGTTGCATTGAAAACTCTGTAGTGCGACTGTTGCTGATTGACTACCATTAATCGCATTTTGGGTCTTTCAACTCTTTGTATCGCATTTTAGGTTTCACTTGCCGGCAATATTGCAAATGGAATTAAAGTTGTTTAACATTGCTTATTATTTACTGAAAATTTATGGAAACAATTCAAATAAAAATAAAAGATCCCCAAAAAGGGAAAGCTCTTATTGCTTTTCTCGAACAATTAAGTTTCGTGTCAATTGAAACTAAAATTAAAGCTAAAAAGGGTAGAAAAAAAACACTGGCTCCTCTTTATGGAATCTGGGAAGGAAGGAACATTGAGTTGAAAACTCTCAGAAATTCTGCCTGGCGAATTTAATTATGGTTTTACTTGATACGAATATTTTTATTGAAGTTTTTCGAAAAAACAGGGGAATAATAGAAATCGTGAGCAGATTACCTTCTTCAGAAATTGCACTGAGTTCTATCACGCAAATGGAGTTGTATTATGGTGCCTTAAACAAAAAAGAGCTGAAGAAAATAAAATCACATTTAATGGCGCTTAATGTCATTCCCCTTACTTCTACATCGTGTCTGCGTGCGGTTGAACTTGTTGAGTCTTATAGCAAGAGTCATGGACTAACAATCCCGGATGCATTGATTGCTGCAACGGCACTTGAATTGAATCTCCCATTATTTACTCTCAATAAAAAAGATTTCATATTTATAAAGAATTTAATTTTGTACCAATATTAATTTCCCTCTGATGGATGAATTGACTTATTAGTTTTGGTCTTTTTCTTACCCTACGCCGCACCGGCAAAAAAAAATGTATTTCTTATTTTTACCAAACAGCCACATCCTGTTAGGGGAAGTAATTAAGATTGATATATTCAGGCAAATCAGTTCTCTTATAACAAAAAAAAGCCCCTTTTCAGGGGCTTCATCATCAGATCAAAAAAAGATAACTTCTAAATTGTCACTTGAAGGTTAATCTTATGTAGTCTTTCACCGCCGTTAGAATAATTATCAAAAATATTAACTGATTTTTTTCTGGTAACATTCTGTTTTTTGCTTTCTATTGTACGAGGGGCGTAAAAAGGTCTTCCGGCATTTGTTGCATTAAAAACTCTGTAGTCCGACTGTTGCTGATTGACTACCATTAATCGCATTTTGGGTCTTTCAACTCTTTGCTCGCGTTGTAATTCCTGTTTTCTGCGTTGCGTTGCTTGAATAGACTGGTCATTATGCTGATAAACCGGTATTTCAGATGGGACCGGAGCCACCATCTGATAAGCTTCCTTAATTTTTGGGTTCACCGATTGTTCTATAACAGGTGATTTTTCTATACTGCCTTTTTTCTGTTTCAGTGGATTCTTAATTCTATACATTATATAAGAAACAGAAAGAACAAATACAGCAAGTATGCTAAAAAGTGATACGGCAAGCTTGATAATTGGTATTAATTCCATTCTAAATTGACCTGTCTAATTAATTTTCATTAAATCATAATTTCAAAATATATTAAACAATTTGTGTGCCAAGAAAAAATGTTCAATTTTTCGCTGAATATTAAGTTTTTCTCAATTCTTTACACAAGAAAAGTATCATTATGAAACACCTAAACAATTTTGATACATCCTGATATTAATCTACAGGTGAAATTAGGAAGAATTTTACTTAATTTATATTTACCGTCTATGCTATATTGCTCCAATAGGAGAATTTCTCTCGGAGAAATATCGAATAAATCGTCCAATCAAAAATAAATTAACTTTATAAATGAAAAATCGGAGCAGGTTAAACTATAAAATATGATCAAGAAAAAGAAGATTCAAATTGCTCCAACTTGACGATCGAACAAAGCCGGAGATTGGGAAAAAGCCTTTTGGTAAGCTAAGCTAATTATAGCAGAACAACATTTTAACGATTCATCAGATAGGGGGGTAGGGACAAAATTGTAAGTGCAAGAGTGAATTTTGTATTACCTGTTGAGAAAAATTGGGAGGAAAAAAGGCGAAAAATAAGCAGAAAAAGCAGGATTAAAGAAAAAGTTGAAATAAATAATAAAAAATACTTGACTCTGAGAAAAAATCCTATATTTTAGTAAAGCTCTTTGAAATTGACTTTTAAATAATGCACTGCGCAAAGTTGCTAAAAAAAATATAAAAGCAACTTGACAGTGAGTTAAAAAATGATTAATTTTGAGGCCCTCTTTTACAGAGGAAGTTCTTTGAAATAGTGAGACAATAGACGAATAGTAAATGTTTCAATCTGCGAGAGCAGAGATTACACACAATTTATAAATCCACAACGGAGAGTTTGATCCTGGCTCAGGACGAACGCTGGCGGCGTGCTTAACACATGCAAGTCTACGAGAAAGCGGTAGCAATACTGCCGTAAAGTGGCGCAAGGGTGCGGAACACGTAAGCAATCTACCTATGGGTGAGGAATAACGACGAGAAATCGTCGCTAATACCACATAATGCAGCGGCACCGCATGGTGATGTTGTTAAAGTTGCAGCAATGTAACGCCTATAGATGAGCTTGCGTCTGATTAGCTAGTTGGTAGGGTAACGGCCTACCAAGGCAACGATCAGTAGCTGGTCTGAGAGGATGATCAGCCACACTGGAACTGAGACACGGTCCAGACTCCTACGGGAGGCAGCAGTGAGGAATATTGGGCAATGCCCGCAAGGGTGACCCAGCAACGCCGCGTGGAGGATGAAAGCCGTAAGGTTGTAAACTCCTGTGAGGAGGGACGAATGACTATATTTCGTAAGGGATATAGGTTGACTGTACCTCCAGAGGAAGCCCCGGCTAACTACGTGCCAGCAGCCGCGGTAATACGTAGGGGGCGAGCGTTGTCCGGATTTACTGGGTGTAAAGGGCGCGCAGGCGGGTTCGTAAGTCAGAGGTGAAAGCCTACAGCTCAACTGTAGAACTGCCTTTGATACTGTGAATCTAGAGTTCAGAAGAGAGAAGCGGAATTCCAGGTGTAGTGGTGAAATACGTAGATATCTGGAAGAACACCAGTGGCGAAGGCGGCTTCTTGGTCTGATACTGACGCTCAGGCGCGAAAGCGTGGGTAGCAAACAGGATTAGATACCCTGGTAGTCCACGCTGTAAACGATGAATACTAGGTGTCGTGGGGCAACTCTCGGCGCCGCAGCTAACGCATTAAGTATTCCACCTGGGAAGTACGATCGCAAGGTTGAAACTCAAAGGAATTGACGGGGGCCCGCACAAGCAGTGGAGCATGTGGTTTAATTCGATGCAACGCGAAGAACCTTACCTAGGCTTGAAAGGCAAGTGACAGGGTATGAAAGTACCCCTCCCGCAAGGGCACTTGTACAGGTGCTGCATGGCTGTCGTCAGCTCGTGCCGTGAGGTGTTGGGTTAAGTCCCGCAACGAGCGCAACCCCTACCATTAGTTGCCATCAGGTAAAGCTGAGCACTCTAATGGAAC
>CAYTLQ010000014.1:0-12548 GCA_964438715.1 uncultured Ignavibacteriaceae bacterium | reverse complement strand
GATTAAATATTAGTGCGGTTGTTTATTGAGAAGCGGGTATTAATTATGTAATTTATCTTATCTCAGAAATTATGGTAAGTAGTTAAAACGAGCCTTCAATTGCTCCGCGAACAAAACCATCTGACTTTTTCAGACGCTCTCGTGCGGCTTCAGCATCAACGCCTGCTTTAATCATTACTAATGCAGTTTTTACATGACCCCCTGCTTGTTCAAGATATTTTCCGGCTTCCTCGTATGTCACTCCGGTTATTGTCATTACTATTTTTTTGGAGCGTTCTATCAGTTTTTTGTTTGTCATTTGCAGGTCTATCATCATATTTTCATAGACCTTCCCCAAGCGTATCATCGAAGTGGTTGTAAGCATATTAAGAACTAATTTCTGCGCTGTTCCGCTTTTCATCCGGGTTGAACCCATTATAACTTCAGGTCCAACATACGGACAAATTGCGATATCTACTTCCTTTATATTAAAATGTTCACGAGGGTTACAAGTAACAAACAGAGTAGTTGCGCCGAGTTCTTTTGCCTTTTTTACTGCGCCTACAACATACGGCGTTCTTCTGCTTGCCGCTATTCCGCACACAACATCTAACGAAGTTACAGAGGCTTTTACGACATCATTGGCGCCGTTTTCTTCTTTGTCCTCTGCACCTTCCTGAGCTCTGAACATTGCCTCCTTTCCTCCTGCGATAAATCCTTCAATCATACCGAAAGGAGTGCCAAATGTCGGTGGGCATTCCGAAGCATCTACAACGCCAATTCTTCCGCTGGTTCCTGCTCCAAAGTACAAGAGCCTTCCGCCTTTTTTCAATGAAGCAACAATGGCCTCTACAGCTTTTTCTATGTAAGGAATTTCTTTTTCAACTGCTAATGGTACCGTTTTGTCTTCTTCATTAATTATATGAAGAATTTCTCTGACGGACCTTTTATCAATATCCATCGAGCGAGGATTTCTCTGCTCGGTGGTAAGGTTGGAAATTTCATTAAAAAGGTTTTTATTTTCTGCAGAGAGCCGGGTCACTTAACAAGCTCCAGCATAACAAGTTTTTTACCTTTTATATTTTTTATATTCGTTGGTTTGTAGTGAAGTTCGAATACGGTTGATTTTTTTATATACGGCGCATACTTCAATGATGCTTTGGTCATTTCTTCTGTAAGATCGCCGCCTTTCATTGCAAGAAGATATGCTTTATCTTTAATGAGGGGAATTGCGTAACGGAGCAGTATTATCAGCGGTTCGGTTGCTCTGCTGACAATCAAATCGAAACTGTTAGCATACTTCTGGATAAATTCCGGATCTTCCACACGAAAAGATTCAACCTTAACATTGTTAAGCATTAACTTTTCAACAAATTCAGCAACGGCATCAATTTTTTTCTTTACTGAATCAACCAACACACCACGCAATTCAGGACGCATTATGGCAAGCGGAATACCGGGGAAACCTCCACCGGTTCCTATATCCAGAAAACGCGTACATTTTTCCGGAACATATTTCGAAATGTACGAAGAGATAAAGATATGATTTTCTATTATTGCATCCTGGTCTTTACGGGAAATAAGATTAAGTGTTGCATTTTTTTCTACGATCAGATCAGCAAAGTGGGCTAACCGTTCCATTTGGGCAATTTCAGGATTATAACCGTTTTCCCAATAAAAGTTGGTTATTTTGTTTATGTATCTGTCCATTTTTTCTATCTTTATTACGGGGTTGGAAAAATTTTTAATTTATTTCTTTAAATATACCAATAAAATTGAAATATCTGAAGGCGTAACTCCGGAGATTCTTGATGCCTGACCGATAGAACGAGGTTTTACTTTATTTAGTTTTTCTCGACCTTCGGCAGATAAAGTATTTAAACTTAAATAATTGAAACTTAAAGGAATTTTAACATTCTCATATCGTTCTAATTTTTCTACCATTTCGTATTGTCGTTTTATGTATCCTTCATACTTCAGCTCAATTTCTATCTGCTCAATAATTTCCGGATCCTGAATAATTCTGCTTAAATCCTGTCTCGTATCTTCGGGAATAAATCCGAGAATTTCTTTCAGTTCCACCTCCGGTCTTTTACAAATTTTTGAGACTGTCTCAGGAGTATCGAGCGCCGCCGTACCTTTTGCTATAAGTGACTCATTAATAAGAGAAGGATATATTTTTATTACCGACATTTTTCTTATCCCCTCTTTAATGAGAGCATCCTTTTCCCTGATGCGTTCAATTTCTTCCCTGGTAATAAGCCCGTATTCATAACCAAAATGAGAAAGTCTTCTGTCAACATTATCCTGCCTTAAGAGCAATCGATGTTCAGCACGGGAGGTAAACATCCTGTATGGTTCATCGGTAGATTTATTTACCAGATCATCAACAAGAACGGAGATATATGCATCACTCCGGTTGAGGACGAATTCTTTCCTGCCCTGAATTTTTGCGGCGGCATTTATACCCGCAACAAGTCCCTGCGCTGCGGCTTCCTCGTAACCAGAAGTACCATTTATTTGTCCGGCAAAATATAAACCGGAAATCTTTTTTGTCTCGAGAGTCAGGTCAACCTGATGTGGTGGAAAAAAATCATACTCCACAGCATAACCGGGTCTTACCATCTCAACTTCCTCTAGTCCCCTTATTTTCCGAAGAGCCTCCAATTGTATATCAGCCGGTAACGAGGTGGAAAAACCATTGAGATAAATCAGATCTGTATCTAAACCTTCCGGTTCGAGAAAAAGCTGATGCTGAAGTTTATCTGCAAAACGCACAATTTTATCTTCTATCGAGGGACAATAACGCGGTCCTACACCTTTTATTCTGCCGGTGAACATGGGAGAATCATCAAAACCCTTCTCAAGAATTTTATGTACTGTTACATCAGTATGTGTTATGTAACAACTTAACTGCGGGAGACAGGGAAATTTTTCCTTATCAGTACGGAAAGAAAAAGGCATCGGGTTTTCATCGCCGGGTTGTTCCTGAAGAATATCCCAGTTAATAGAGTCCTTTTTTAATCGCGGAGGTGTTCCTGTTTTCAGCCTGCCGGCTTCGAACCCCAAAGAAATCAGCGACTCCGTAATACCGGTTGCCGGTTTTTCGCCATATCTCCCTCCCGAAACGGAACTTAACCCTGTATGCATCAACCCGTTAAGGAATGTTCCCGAACAGAGAATAACTGCTCTGGCTTTAATAAATTTTCCCTCAGATGTTATTACACCCTGGACTTTACCATCTTCTGCAGAAATCCCGGTAACAGAAACCTGAAGAATGGTTATGTTTTCCTGTGATTCAATAACTTTTAACGCTTCTGCAGAATATAAAACCCTGTCATTCTGACTACGAGGTGACCAGACCGCCGGACCTTTCGAGCGATTTAACATACGGAACTGAATACCGCTGTTATCAGCTATGCGACCCATTACTCCGCCCAGCGCATCTATTTCTCTAACTAAGTGGCCCTTTGCGGTTCCACCTATTGCCGGATTGCAGGACATTCTTCCTATAGCGTTTTTTTCCATAGTTACCAGAGCAACGCTGCATCCCATCACCGAAGCCGAATACGCGGCCTCAATGCCTGCATGGCCTCCGCCAATTACAATAATATCAAATGAATTCATTAAAACCTTGTATTAAGTTGTTTCACGTGAAACATATCCGATTGGTTTTTCCAAACGGTAAACAGGATTTTTATTCCGTGAATTACAAAACTGAATTTCAGCTAAACCCTTGTTTATAAATCCCTGCTTCTCCAACACCGAAAAAGACGCCTCATTTCCACCATAGACATAAGCAAAAAATATTTCGGGGTTATACTCTTTTGTTATAAACTCAAGAAATGCCTTAATGGTTTCGGACATTAAACCCATTCCCCAAAAAGGTTTCCCCAGCCAATAACCTATCTCGATTTGTTTTTTATCGGGTGAAGGAAATTTTGCCCCTATTGTTCCAATAAGCTCGCCGGTATCTTTATATTCTATAGCAAGTTCGAGTGAATACCCTTTTGAACGCGAGTTTGAAGAGATCTCCAGGAATTTTCTTCCCTCGTCAGCGGTATAAGGTTGAGGTAGTTCACGAAGCTGATAAACAACATCCGGATTATTCAAATACCGGACAAAGGCTGTAATGTCTCTTTCTTCGGGAAAACGCAAAGTGGTTCTCTCGGTTTGAATTAATAATTGTTTCACGTGGAACAGGAGATAATTAAATAACTTTTCGTAAAATTAATCAATTATCGACTTAAATTAAATGCGAATTGCTATGGTTGTTTTTTACACCAATAAAAGTAAACCCTGAAGGAGATTTTATGATTTTCTGTCAGAAATAGTTATCGCAGGTCTGTGTATTTTTCTGCTTTTTTTTCCTTAAAAAGAGAGTAATTTTTCCTTCCTTTCAATCATATTATGTTTCTCATTGCAAATCAGCAGGTAAATATCAAACCTGACTTCGTTCTACCCCGCCTCCGTAATTTGTGGAATTTATCCAAAAGCAATTATAAAATTCTCCTCAACACTTCATTATTCTCGTTATACTTTTTAGAGTTGTAAATCCAGCCTTAAAGTAGGAAAAAAATTTCAGGATATAGTAATTATTTCTTAATGAAGACTTGGTTACATTAATTTAATGATAAGGTTCTTTGATTCTTTGCCATCAAGGATGTATTTTAGAATATCGCATTCACTCCGTTGGTTTCGGAAGGTTTTGCAAAACTTATCAAATCCACTTTACATAAATATTAAGATAATAAAGCCCGGTTACAATAAAAGTAATACCGGCCAGTATTCTCATAACTTTTTCAATTCTTTGAATTGCTTTGAACCAGACACCTAATTTATGAGCACTGAAAGAGATGACGAATGAAAATACTATTACCGGCAAACCCGTACCAATTGAAAATATTACCGGCAGAGCCAAGCCTTCAGTCTCCTGAATTGTCATAGGAATAAGTATAGCAAAAAATAATGCCCCGCTATATGGGCAAAAGGCTAATGCAAAGAGAAGACCCAAAATGAAGGAACCCCATATACCTTTATATTTAAAGTACTCGGCAATCTTTTCTGAGATGGAGAATTTCCCAAGTATATCGAGTTTTATCAAATCCAGCATTATAAGCCCGATAATTATCATTACCGGTCCAATAAATTTCTCTCCATTGCCTTGAAACATTTTAGCTACATGAAATTTACTCGCCCCGAAGTAAATAATTGTACCAATGAAAGTATAAGAAAATACCCGGCCTGCAGTATATAAAATACCATTTAGCAATACTTTCGATTTACTGGTGATGTTATTTGCAATATAAGCAGTTGCTGTAATATTGGTAGCAAGCGGACAAGGGCTTATTGCAGTTAACAACCCTAAGGCAAAAGAGGCAAGTAACGGTATTTCCCTGTTTTGAGCTATTTCGTTTAGCCACTCCATAGTTAATTTTTTAGAAACTCCTCAATGTATTTCTTTAAATAGAAATCAAAGGCAGTTTCATTAGCGGCTTTCATAAATGCAAATTCGGTCAAATTTAGTTTTTTCCCTGTTTTCGGGTTGTACAAAAACAATGCGGTCCCAACAGCATTAAATTGCTCCGCTATCCTGGCATTTGCTTCATTATCAACATTATAGAGCTTGAATGGAATATTTGGAAAAGATTTTGCCAAAGTGGCTTTGGTGAGCTTTTCAATTTTCATACAAGTAACACAGCGATGTTCTGAATGAAACTGTATGACTTGAATTGAGGAAGTTTTTTGTTTTGTAGTCTGTGCGGTTGTCGTTACAACAGAAAAAATTGTAATAAAAACCACCATGGAGAGTGTAATGCGTTTCATATTTTTTCTTCTAAAGAATGATATTAAAAATGTAGCCCGAGAGTATAATAAACATTGTAACCACTGCGAAAAAGATAGCAATAAGTTTCCAGGTCATAACTTTTTTTAATAATGTTGCCTCTGGTATCGATAATCCAACTACAGCCATCATAAAGGCTATTGCAGTACCAATCGGAATACCTTTTTGAACGAAAACCTGAATTATTGGCAACACACCTGCAGCGTTGCTATACATAGGTACGCCCAATAAAACGGCTATTGGTACTGCAAGCGGATTGTTTTTACTTATGTATTGTTCAAAAAACCCTGTGGGTATAAAGCCATGCATAGCCGCTCCAATACCGATGCCTATAATAATATAGCCGAAAACCCCCTTAATAATACCAAACGCCTCTTTGAATATAGCAGGCATACGCTTTAGAAGAGTCTGCTTATCAGTCTGTAACTCTTCTTCTTTGTCAGCATTAGCCAATATACTTTGAACCCAGGGAGTTAAATACTTTTCTAATTTTAATTTACCTAGAACAATCCCCCCCAACATTCCTAACACTATACCGCTTGTAGCATATATAATAGTTGCCTTCAAACCAAACATACCGACAAACATGGCCAGAGCTACCTCATTTACTAATGGGGATGTGATAAGAAAAGCAAATGTAACGCCCAATGGTATTCCGCCTTTTACAAAACCTATAAATAACGGAACGGAAGAGCAGGAACAAAAAGGGGTAATAGCACCGAATGAGGATGAAAGGAAATATTCTAATCCATAAAGCTTGTTCCGAGATAAAAAGTTTCTTATTCGGTCAACAGGAAAATAAGAATTCACGACTCCCATAATAGAAGTGATTAAAAACAGTAGGATTAAAATTTTAAGCGTATCATATACAAAAAAATTCAGAGCATCGCCCAATTTGCTGTGTTGTGGTAATCCGGCTATTGTATAAATCAACCAATCTGCAAAATGTTGTATCCAATCGAACATATATTTAATGAGCTATCAATTAAAATTCATTATAAACTACGATATACCGTTTTTGGCTTATGACTTGTTTAACTTGTAAAGCCAAACTACCCCGTTAATCACTGATTCCTATGAGAATTTAAGTATCACCCTAAGCATGATAATTCTTTCAAACATAAAAGATGTTAAGGACTTTAAATTCATCTCAAAAAAAAGAACATAAACATATCAGCTTTGCGCGCATGATAGTTTACCATCTGCACCGTACAGCTCGGTATAGTACAAATAAGGTACCGTTTACTGAGTGAGCAGTGTTTTAATTTCATTAACATCAGCAACACGACCCTTCACCTTAGCTACGCCATCAATCATTAACACCGGCGTAATAAGCACATTGTATTTCATCAACTCTTCAATGTCTTCAACTTTAATTACTTCAGCTTCCACGCCCGTTTGCTTAACGGCTTCTAAGGCATTGTTATAAGTGGTTTTGCATTTTGCACAACCGGGACCTAAGACTTTTATTGTTTTCATAGTACTTTTATATTGTTTTTGAATATTAAATGTTCGTAGTTCGTAAAATAACGAACAATCAGTTTAAATTTTTTTTAGGTTAGAATCTCGTTTAATAATTTTTTGGCAAAAGCCCAGTTTTTTCTATTAATACAATATTTTACAGTCGGCGGAGTAATGTCACCCTGAATCAAACCGGCATCTTTCAGCTCGTTCAGGTGTTGCGACAAAGTTGATTTCGCAATAGGTAATTCTTCAGCCATATCACCATGAAAACAACATGACTGTGAATTGAGCAACTGTAAAATTGCAATTCTTACGGGATGCCCCAATGCTTTTGCAAATCTGGCCGCCTGTTCCTGTTCTTTGCTGTAATATTTTGTTTTTGTTGCCATGAGTACAGTAAAATATTATTCGTAAATATACGAACAATATTTCAATTTTCAAAATTCAAATTACTTCTCTTGAAACCGGCGAATTTATTGTATGGATACTTCAACCCTCCTTTCAGGATGATTAATGGCGACAGATTAAATTCGGTGATTTGAACTTTTCTTTCGATGCAGGGATAGATGGATATCTGAGAATAACTTGTCACCTTATGAAAGAGAAAAACTGTATCTTATCACTAAAGACTAAATTTTAAGAAATCGTTAATGTAAATAGGCTATTTCCGTATCCCGATGCTAATTTAATGAATTGTTTTAGAGTAATAAATGTTCTTGTTTTTTGCCCTTAAAGAGACCTATACTTTTGAGGTTGATGTGATGTCGTGAGTAATTCTGATGAAATTATTAGTTATAAAACTCCATAATCTAAAAGAATCAACAACAATGATTTTTCCTTACCGGGTTTTTTATTAACTGCTCCTGAACTGCTATGATCTAATAATCAATAGTATTGCTTTACGCTGACATTAATATTTTTTATACTTAAAAAATATCAACAGATAGTAAAAGAATCACTCAGGATGGAGGAATGAGTGCGTTCAATAAAGCACTATTAAAGGTGGCCGATTGCCGATCGTAAATACCAAATCCCGCACAAAACTCCCAATACCCCCAGCTAAAGTTATACTTCTGCGATATACTTCGCACAACAGAAGTCCAACGCACGCGTGAATCGATATATGCTTTATAATATGCCCCGAACTCACCGAGAAAAACCGGAACACCTTGTGACTTCGCCCAATCACTTACTTTCCTGAAATCGGATTCTATAACAGCCAATTCTGCCTCAGAACCACCCCACTGAGTTCCGAGCCATGCATTACTGTTCTCCACCCATTCAGCTCCCTGATGGGTAAAACGGAATGGTTCGTAATAGTGAAATGTTACGATAATATTTTTTTCTCCTGCAGGAAGCTGAAGGCGGTTAATAGCAGAGACCCCTCCCCATTCGGCTGTTCCAATCATTATCGTGCGTTTGGGATTTTTCATTCGTATAACGGCAACAGCCTCAGCGAGGAGAGTGTTCCACAATTCCGGTGTAAGATTTCCATTCGGTTCGTTAAGGATTTCAAAAATTACCGAGCCGTCATATCCTGAAAGCTCCTCACTTATCTGACCCCATAAAGCTAAAAATCTTGTTTTTTCAATCTGTGGGTCAGAAAACATTTCTTCGTAGTGATGCATGTTCACAATGACTGCCAATCCATTAACTAATGAATTATTAATTGCCCACTTAACACGGTTCATAAAAACAGGATTTATAGTATAAGGAGCAATCACTCCGGCATGAGCCGACCATCGAATTGGGATGCGAACAGCAGTAAAGCCCGCATTTTTTATTATTGTAAAATATTCCGCCTCTAATGTAACTCCCCATTCCCCCTCGTTCGGAGCCTCGAGAGCGTTTCCTAAGTTAATGGTGCGTGATAACAATTTATTCCTTTCATAAGCAGATTGCTCAATAACTATCGGATCGGGAGCTGTTGTTGCAGTGTCACAACCCAAATATGAGAAAGAGACAAAAACTATCAGGATATAAAAGAATACTTTAATTGTGTTGACGAATGAAGAAAATACTGAGACTAATTGTTTATTTTTTTGTGCCAAGGTCATAAATCTCTCGTATTGACTCCAACACATTTACGAAATCGAAATTAAGATCTATCAACCTGCCAGATTCAACATCAAAAACCCAACCATGTACTGCCGGTACACCTTCATTTAGCCACCGTTTCTGCCATGCTGCCATTTTGATTACATTAACACACTGTTCATGTACATTTAGCTCAACAAGCCTGTTGTATTTTGCATTTTCATCTTTAATTGCGTTAAGTTCTTCCCGGTGAAGCCGATAAACATCTCTGATATTTCTTAACCATGGATTTAGAAGTCCCAGATCGGAGCTCTGCATAGCCGCCTTAACACCACCACACAAATAATGACCGCAGACTACTATATGTTTTACTTTAAGATAGCTGACTGCAAACTCAACAACACTGGCGGAGTTGTTATCATTATTAGGAACAAGATTAGCAATGTTACGATGAACGAAAACCTCACCCGGTTCCGCACCCATCATCTCTTCGGCAGTTACACGACTATCACTGCATCCAATAAAAAGAAAGTCGGGTGACTGACCTTCGGCAAGTTTAGCAAAGAATTCGTTATTTGTCCGCTTTTTTTCTTCAATCCATTTTTTATTATTCTCAAAAACTTTTTCATAACTAAGCATTAGAAGGTTCCATTTTGTTGGTTGATGCTAAAAAAACACGACAGCTACTATATTTGTTCAATAATTTTGAGGTGCATTTTAGGATTATAATTCTGCTTTCCGCAACATTTACTAATCCGAGTATTCAGAGTTACAGTTAATTCAGTCTTGTTATACAAAATTTTCGCAGAGGTTGAAATTAACAACATCCTTTTTCTAATTGTACGGGAGGACATTTCACTGTTCCGTAACTGCAAAACACGCAACATTCCCCTTCTTTTGGTTTTAAAATTGTTTTACAGTTTTCACATTCATAAAAATACTGACAGGCATCTGTCGGCATTTCTATCGTTGTTTGGTAATCACAAACCGGACAGGTTATAGTTGATTGAAGAATAACTTGCATAGCGTAATTACTTTCCTATACAAAAATGAGCAAATATGTTGTTAAGTATGTCATCTGATGTAACACTGCCTATTATCTCAGAAAGTGCTGACTCTGCCATTCGTAAATCAGTGGCAATAAATTCCCCGCTCATATTTTTATTCAGTGAGGAAACTGCAGATTCAAGACTGGCAGATGCTTTTCGAAGACTATCGTAATGTCGGGCATTTGTAACAATAGCCGAGTGTTCACTGTATGCAAAGCCCTGCATCGCCCTATCTTTGATCAATCGCAATAAATTATCAATACCCCATCCTTCTTTTACGCTGATATTTATCCATCCTTCCCGGACTGAAGAAGGCGATTTATCGGATTTATTCAGCACTTTAATAATCCTGTCATTTTCTGAAAGATGAGAAAGCTCAGCAAGAAGCTCTTCCGGGAGATCGCGCTCTACCTCGTGAAGCAGAATAACAAAATCGGCATTATGTATAACCTCTCGGCTCCGGTTAACTCCTTCCATTTCAATAACATCCTCTGTTGAGCGAATACCTGCCGTATCAGATATTTTTATCAGTACACCATCTATCGTCAGCTCCTCCCTGATAACATCCCTTGTGGTGCCGGGTATATTGCTTACAATGGCACGGGCTTCTTTCAACAGATAATTCAACAAGGATGATTTGCCTACATTCGGTAAACCTGTTATTGCAACATTAACTCCCTCACTTACCACTTTCCCGAAACGATATGAACGAATGAGTAACTGAAGTTCTTCGATTATTCCTGAAATCTTTTTAATCAGCTCCTGACGCTGAACAAATTCCAAATCTTCTTCAGCGAAATCGAGCTCAAGCTCAATCAGTGAGGAAGTGTTGATAAGCTCCGATCGGAGAAACCCAATTTTTGCAGAAAGCATACCATCAAGCTGATTTCTAGCCCCCCTTAATGATGCTTCGCTTCGCGCATTAATAACAGCGGCAACAGCCTCAGCTTGCGAGAGATCAAGTCGGTTGTTGAGGAATGCTCTTTTTGTGAATTCCCCCGGTTCAGCTAAGCGTGCACCAACTTCGAGCAACCTGCTAACCACTTTAGCGGTGATGAGCTGATTACCGTGTGTGGATATCTCTGTGGAATTCTCACCGGTATAAGAATGAGGAGCCTTAAAAACCGATACCACTACATCGTCGATTGTGTTACCATCAGAATCTACGATTTTACCATAATGTAAAGTATGAGATTTTGCTTCGGAAATTGGCGTTTTTCCATGAAATATCTTATCAGTAATAAAAAATGCATCTCTACCGCTTACCCTGATAACGGCAATCGCTCCGGTACCCGGAGGAGTAGCTATTGCGGTTATTGTATCGTCAAAATATTGCATGCCGAAAAATAATCATATTTAGCTTTCCTTTTGCGAATAACTTTTCTCTTTTCAAAACAGAGATTAATTATTATTTTTGCAACATATATATTATAGGAGTGGCCTAATGGCAAAACAACAAACCTTTATTGACAAAGCAAAAAAGCAGAAACAGGCGGGTGTGAATGTGAAAGTAATAAAAGCATTCAAATCTGAAAAAGGGACCTACAAATTCAGCGAAAAATTTGTCAAATTAGACGATGTATCGAAAGTAACCGATATTAAATAAAAGAAGAGGCTAACAGCCGCTTTTTTTATCTGATTACTTATTTTGAAAGCTTATTATACATTTCTTTGACAAAGATACTCATATTCTAACCATTTCAGAGTAAGTTTGTTGTTTTCTGGACTATACAAAAACAACGGATTATTTCAACAGAATATCAGTAAAAGTGACCACTGAATAATAGCAGGTAGCCGCTATCTAAAAATTTCAAAGTCGCTATACATTAGTATTGTTGATTTGATTCGCTATAAAACTTTATCCTTTTATTCTGCATTAAAGTTTTTGTAGTGAATAAGGAGGTTATACTGTAAACTCCTATTTTATGCAACTCCCGGATGCTGAAGGGTTGAATAGTAAAATATATGAGTGTCTTTATAGAACAATAATGCCGGAAAATATCAATCGGAGAATCAAGCCCGAAGAACTTTTTTATAAGCGTTTACAAAAATGTGTAAAGAAAGGTATAAAAAAATTGGCACTTGCCTGATAAATTTGAAATAAAAAAATGAGACAAGTGCCATGATTGATGCGTTGACGAAAAATACAATAAAAACTCAACAAATAAAAGATA
>CAYTLQ010000013.1:0-24024 GCA_964438715.1 uncultured Ignavibacteriaceae bacterium | reverse complement strand
CTGTAACCTTTATGACTACCTGCCACCAAAATTTCAAGTGACCCACGAAAATTACGCTTCTTATTTAGATAATCAAATCCGGCAACAGTAATCTGTATGTGAAACTCCTTTCATGTGTATTTGTTCCAATAATAGTTTTGATTGATGTCAACCAGTTAAGGTCTCGGAATATGTCGTTCCTCTCTAACTCTGATTTATGATGTGAGTTATTGCTTAACTAATGTGCGGTTTCTAACGAACTTTTCACCAACTTTCAATCAAGAGTCTTTCTTTTTTTGAAAATCTTCCGGTGGATAGTGATTATTCTGCGGAATGTTTCCCGTCATTAAAATTTCATCTAAACCCTGGAAAAAGTCGGATAAAACCGGCAAAAGTTTGCCAGAAGTTGTTTTATAGAAAACTTGTAAATTTCAACCAATATTTTTTAATTTTGTGTAAATTTTGATCGGGTAGAAGTCATAATGGAGCAGACAATGAAGAGAATATTAGTTGGCGTTTTTTTAATCTCAGGTATGGCATTGTTCAGTGGGTGCAAAGAGGATAACTCAACACAACCTGTTCCGGTTACTAAAAGTATAGATCAGCTTACAATTAATTCTGCATTCAACTTTGAAACTACAAAAAATGTTTCAGTAACAATTAAAGTGCAAACCCCGTCAGCAGATGTTATGAAAGGAGTTCCGATAAAACTGTATAAGGACTCCCCGTTGAGTAGCGGCAATTATATTGAAACCCTTGCCTCAGATGATGCAGGCATGATAAGTACTTCGATAACCTTACCCGGTTACACAGACAGTCTTTACCTGGTGACAGACTATATCGGGTTACCTTCGGAAATAGCAGTGCCGATAACTGCCACAGGGGTTGAGTATGTTTATAATAAATTAACCACAGGGGGAGGTTTCGCAAAAGGAGGAGCCTTTAATCAAACACAATATAAAACACTTGGCACATGGAATAATGCTGGCGTGCCCAATTACCTTGTTACCCCCAGAGATGTAATATCGCAGAGCCTGCTAAATAATATAAATACCAGCTTACCCGAAAGATCAGCACTGCCCAATCATCACCCACAATATCTGGCAGGTGTTGAAACTAACGCAATATTACAGGATAGCGCGGAAGTTTTTGTAACTTTTATTCATGAAGGTGCCGGTTATAAAAATGTTCTTGGTTTTTATACTTACGACAGGAATTCACCTCCTGCTACAATAGCAGATATTGAACAATCGATGACGATTATTTTTCCTAATGCATCCTATAACGGTAGCGGGGGAGGACTTAGCAGTGGTGATAAGGTGAAAATTGGAAATTTCAGTGCAAATACTGTAATTGGCTGGTTCATTCTTTCGGATGGATACGACGGGCTAAATGTTACTAACGGAAAGTTCAGGTTCTTCTCAAATACGAATCTTAACCCTGAAACAAATACTTCGCTCCGTCAGCATAATGTGTTACTTTACGATGCACCAAGTAACAGGTTAATTCTCGGATTCGAAGATATTAAAAGAGATAATGCCGGCTGTGATAATGATTTTAATGATGTACTGTTTTATGTGAGTGCAAATCCTTTTTCGGCATTAGTTACAAATAATGTTGCTCCACTTGACAGCGCTATAGATTCCGATAAAGATGGTGTAACTGATATATTTGATGAATATAAAACAGACCCCCTGAGAGCCTTTAATAACTATTCACCGGCGAAAAATGTCTTTGGCTCTCTGGCGTTTGAAGACTTGTGGCCGGCTAGAGGGGATTATGATTTTAATGACCTTGTAGTAGATTATAATTACAATTTGGTTGCTAATGCAAAGAATAAAGTAGTTGAAATGTTTGCGGAACTAAAGGTTCGAGCCGTAGGAGGAAGCTTTGTTAACGCATTTGGATTTCAGCTCCCCGTTGCGGCTTCGGTGGTATCTTCTGTAACTGGACAAAAATTAACTGAGGGTTACATAAACCTTAACGCCAACGGCACAGAAGCAGGTAACAGTAAAGCAACAATTATCGCTTTCGATAATCCGGCAAAGGTAATCAATGGTGGCGGTGTAACTATTAACACAACACCGGGACAACCATTTTACGAGCCCAAAACAGTGTCGCTGAAAATTACATTTGTATCTCCGGTTAATAAAGCTGATTTGGGTACTGCACCGTATAACCCTTTCATTATAATTAATAAAGTCAGAGGAAAAGAAGTGCACTTACCGGGTAGTTCACCCACTGACCTTGCGGATACATCTTTTTTTGGCAAAGATGATGACCGAACGATAATCTCGCAGGGAAGGTATTATAAATCAATTAAAAATCTTCCGTGGGCGGTTAATTTTGCGGAGTCATTTGACTATCCGGTAGAAAAAGTTCAGATAACAAGCGCTTATAACTACTTTGCGCCCTGGGCTGAGAGCAGTGCCGGTATATATAAAGACTGGTACGGAAACAAAGCCGGTTACAGAAACGCAGTTAATATATTCACACCCTAGACAATTCTATCAGCACGGGGCAGTTACGGAATAACGAGCCCCCTGCTAATCGAATTTTATAAGTAAAGAGACGAAAATCACGATATTAGTCCCTTGAGAAAAGAAATAATTTTTTCAGGTGGGAAAATATACTGTGCGGCATTCAATTTTACAGCTTCGCCGGGCATGCCAAAAATTATTGATGAATCGCTATCCTGAGCAATAGTTGTACCGCCACTATCTCTCAGATGTTTAAGTTCCAAAGCGCCGTCGCGACCCATACCGGTAAGCAGTATTCCAACAGCCTCACTTCCGAAATTCCGTGATAAACTGCGAAATAATCGAGAAACAGAAGGTTTGGAGTTGTATTCCGGCTCCGCATCAACCAATTCAATTACTCCGGAGGATTTTACTTCCATGTGTATGTTATCGGGGGCAACAAAACATCCACCACCGGAAATAGACATTCCGTTTTTTGCCATAGTGACCGGTATTTTAGAACTAAGGTTAAGCCAGGAAATATAACCTTCAGTGAATCCGATAGTAATATGTTGTACAAGGAGGATGGGAATCGGAAAGTTTTCGGGAAGTCCCGAGAGAATTTTCTCAACTACCATAGGACCTCCGGTGCTGGTTCCGATTCCAATAACCCGAACTTTTTTCCGTGGAAAGTATTCGAACAATTTTTCGGAATTTTGAGACACTGCCTGAGGCTGAAATATTGAACTCAGTCGCCTTACTACCTTTATTTCTGACATCAGTTTTACACTTTGTATTAGTCGGGCCGCGCAAACTTCAAATTCTTTTGTCCCAACTGAGTGTGGTTTTTCGGCAACTGCAACTGCGCCCGCCGCCAGCGCACGGAAGGTATCGTTCATATTCCTGGGATTGAACTCCGAACTAACTATAATAATTGGTACGGGATCAGTTTCCATTATAGTTTTTGTAGTTTCCAAACCGTTCATCAGGGGCAAATTTACATCCATTGTTATTACATGCGGCTTAAACTTGCGAGCGAGGTTTATTGCTTCAACACCATTTACTGCAGTAGCAACAACCTGAATTTCGGGTTCGGAATTTAGTATCTGTGTAATAAGATTTCTCGCAACGGGTGAATCTTCGACGACAAGGACTTTTATCATGCTTTATACAATCAGGCGTTTCAGTGTTTCCAGAAGGTTGCTTTGGTCGAAGCTGGATTTTACTATGTATGCGTTTGCACCTGCTTCTATGCCTTTTTCCCGATCTTCGCGTTTTGAGAGTCCTGTTACGAGCACAACAGGAAGGTCAGCAAATTTTAATTCTTTTCTAATGAGCGATGTGAGTTCAAAACCATCCATGCGCGGCATTTCAACATCAGTAACAACACAATCGAAGTTTCCGGTCTTTAAGGCAGAATAGGCATCCATACCATCGATAGCGGTTTTCACTTTATATCCTGCTGACTCGAGAATATCTTTTACCAGCATCCGTGAAGTAATTGAGTCGTCGGCAACGAGTATAGACTTTACCTCATTTACAGGTTTTTCCTTTTTATGCGACACAAGAATTTCCTTACTAAAAGCATTTCGCAGAAGGTCTGCTGTATCGAGAATAGGGATAACCTTACCCGCACCTGATATTGTTGCACCAGCAATGTTCTTTACTTTAACAATTTGTTTGTTAAAGGGCTTCAGCAAAATTTCATCTTCATCAAGAATTTCATCACAGGCAAATGCAACACGCCTGTCGGAGGAGCGAAGGACAAAAACCGTGATGAAAGCATTTTCGTCACGCTGAGGAACCCCCAATTCGAGAATCTGCGCGAGTTCAACAATAATAACCGGAATATCATTAATTGAAATGGTCGTTCGGTTCTCAATGGTTTTAATGTCTGCTTTTTTGATGCGCATAACCCGCTCCACTTTTGTTGTGGGCAGTATGTATGGTCTGTCATTACATTTGATTGTTATGCCCCTGAGAGCCGCCACAGTAACCGGAAGAGTAAGAGTAAATTTTGTTCCGATGCCTTTTTTTGTATCTATGGTTATATGCCCATCAAGTTTTTCAACTTTCTCTTTCACTATTGCCATGCCAAGTCCCCGTCCTGAAATATCGGTAATAACGGGACTTGTAGAAATTCCCGAACGAAATATCAATGAAAGAATTTCTGTAGTGTCCATTTTTTCTGCTTCTTCAGCAGAGATAAAATTTTTCTGTAATGCGTGTTTTTTAAGTGCTTCGGTATTTATACCGGCACCATCGTCTTCAATTACTATGCTTACCTTACCACTTTCCGGCTGTTCAATCCGAAGTGAAATTTTGCCGCGTAATGGTTTGTTTGCCGCCAGTCTTCGGGCATGACTTTCAATACCATGATCGATACAATTTCTGATAATATGAATAAGCGGATCTTTCAGCTCTTCCAGAATTCGTTTATCCACTTCGATTTCAGTTCCTTCCGTAACAAACTCCACATCCTTATTCAGATCTCTTCCAAGCTCTCGTACTATTCTCGGGAAAGCGCCCAGGAGATGAGAGAACGGCAGCATCATTATCTCACGCACTTCTTCAAGAAGAAGATTTAGCTGAGTGCTGAACTGTTTATTGTTAAGCATTGCACTTTTACCCATGAGAAAAGCGCTCTCTTCAAGTTTGTTGAGGAAACTGTAATTCCAGTCCAGAAAGTCGAAAATTCGTAAAAGTTCGTGTGAGGTGTTGTCTGCCTCGCCGGTAATTTCTTTCTCTGCTTTGTTACGCAGTTTTTTTATCAGTGACGAATGTTTTTGCCATTCTTTTTTCCATACCTCAAGATGAAAAAGTAATCTGGCAATATCGCGTTCGGTCTGTTCACTTTTAATTTTCGAGCCGATGATCTCCTCAACCTGAATAAATATCTTATCGAGTCTTGAGGTTGAAATGCGAATGGTTTCTGAAGGACCGTGTTTTTCAAAAGGTCTTTTCAGATCAGCTGTCTGCGTCTCAGGATGTTCTACCGGTTTTTGTTCTTCTGTTTGCGACTTCGGCGTTTGGGAAAGGAATTTTTCTTTTAGTTTTTCTATGTGATCCAATATAGGGTCGTTTTCGGACTCAGAAGAATTAGGTCGATTCTCCGGAGGGGAACTCATATCATTAGATGCTCCATCGTAAGCAGTGCTATCTTTTTGAGGATTTTGAAAATTAATGATTGTTGTCTCCTCAAGCGCTTTTGCAAGCCGATCGATTTCAGCGCCGAGCTCAATTTTTTCTTTGTCATTCGCGGCGATATATTTTTCCAATATATCGAGACTTTTGTGGAGCAGATCAAAAATCTCCGGCTTAAGGGGTATCTCATTTTTCTTAAAAGCTGAAAAAACCGACTCGATATTTTGGCAAATGGTAACAATTTCTACAAAATTCACCGCCCGGGCGGCACCTTTAAGGCTATGCGCTTCGCGATAGGTAAACTCCAGGTGCTCATTCCGTTCACTTTCAGACTGGCTGTTCTCCAGGCTGATTAATCCGTTTGAGATGTTGGAAAGATGCTCCTCCGCCTCTATTCTGAAAGTCTCCAACAGACGCTGAATAAACAACTGATCCATAAACAACTGCCTTAGTGTTTAGCTTAATTTAAATATTGAAACACTTTCCTGAAGTTTTTCAGCCAGTTCCTGTAATTTTTTCGCAGAGTTTTCAAGCTCTCGTGTTGTTATTGCGTTTTGTGAGCTGGCGGCTTTAATATTCTCCATAGCCATTGCAACCTGATCCATTCCGATGTACTGCTCCTGACTGGAAACAGCAGTTTGGGTAGCAACATCGTTGAATTGACTGATCGTATCTGCGAGTTTGTGGATAGATTCACGCGTTTGTTGTGAGAGACGAATTCCGGTGTTTACTATTTTTTCACCCTGCTCAGTTGCCATAACAGTTGCATTAATAGCGTTTTGAATATCGTTAAGCACATTTTTTACCTGAGCTGTTGATTGTTTTGACTGTTGTGCAAGATTTTTAATTTCCTGTGCTACAACAACAAAACTTTTTCCATGTTCGCCGGCACGGGCGGCTTCAATTGCGGCATTAACAGCAAGCAGATTCGATTGCTCTGCAAGGTCATTCACAGAGGCGATGATGTCACCTATTGCGCGGCTTTGTTCGCTGAGCTTAATAATGCTTTCACCGATTATTTCCATCTGATTGCCGATATTTTGAATCCCCTGAATGGTATCCTCGGTAGAACGCAAACCGTTCTCGGAAATTTCTGTCGCCTGCACGGCAACTACAGAGATTTCTTTTGCTTTTTTACTTGAAATCTCAGCGGTTTTTTTCACTTCTTCAATTGTAGCAGTAGTCTCGCCAATAGCTGCTGCAGTTTGGTTACTGCTGGCAGAGAGTTGGGAGGTAGAGGAGAAAATTCTGTTGGTTGCTGAATAGAGAATGTTTGAACTCTCCTGCATCTCGCTGATAAGGTTACGGAGGCCCTCAACCATTGCATTCAGAGAATACACAAGAGCATCCTTCTCGCTTTTAGGAATCAGATTCACGCGTAAATCACCTTTTGCCACTTCAGTAGCAATACGCGACACTTCTTTCAGGGAGGCAACCATTCGTTGAAATGATCTGTTCAGCATTCCCACTTCATCAGCCCTCTTTAATTCTCTCAGCTCAATATTAATATTCCCTTGAGTAATTTCTTCGGCAACATGTGTTAAGTCGTTTAAGGGGTTCGCGACCATTTTATTCGACTGAATAAGTATTACCGAAGTGATAATAAAAAATACTATTCCGGCGCCAAGAAGAGAGAGTGAAGTGTTGAAAATTTTATCATTATTTTTTTCAAAAACAAAAGCCATATCCCTGTTCCAGTCATTAGCAAGAAGATCACACTTAGCCGCGAGTTCGGAGATAATTCTGTTCTGCCTGCCTGCAAGTGAATCGGTGTTGAATAATCCTTTCCGGTTTTTCATCATTACTATTCCCTCATCAAATTCCCGTTTCATTTTTTCGAGAGACATTGAAAAGGCAGAAATATTATCAAAATACATGGGTTCACTTTGAACTAAAAGGTTCAGATTCTGGAAAGCCGCCTCTATTCCAATTCGTGCAGATTCGTAGTTTTGCTCTAACATGGCGAATGTGCTCGCATCCGATGATCTGAGCATATCAAAGTTGAATTGCTTCATTTGAAAGAGATTGTCTTTAATTTTATAAGTTTCATTGCGGATTTGCACATACCGGGACTGAATTATGTTTTGATTCCTCTTTATATCCTGCAGATTATAATATGCAAGTATTACAATGACAAATAGCAACATCGAAAACAGAATTAAAACAAATCCTATTTTTGCTCTGAGTTTTAAGTTATCGAACAAATTCATCTGTTATTCCTCCGGAATATCGGTTATAAATTTTCCTGATGTACAATTATTTTTTTATCATTAATTAATTTCTTCGCGTCAAGAACTATAAGTCTTTCGGGAGTAATACCGAGCAGGTATTCTTTGCGAACATCGCCAAGGGCAGTGTAGTCAGTAATAAGTTTCTCTTTTATTATATAATCCAGTCCTCGAATACGGTCAACAAGAAATCCGAATGTCATTTCCTGGTCTTTTACAATTACCAGTCGGTTAAGGTCACTTATCAATTCATCCTGAAGATCGAAAAACTTTCGAATATCAAGAACAGAAATAATTTCTCCACGAATATTGGCAAGGCCCATAACAAATTTTGGTACATGAGGCAGAGGCGTTATATCGCGAAGCTGTAATACTTCTCTGACAAATTTTGTTTCAATTGCATATTGCTCGTATGCCAACTGAAATCGCAATACTTCTATTGCCCCTTCTGCAAGACCCGGCTCTTGTTTTTTTGCCAGCCGCCGGGCGCGCTCTTTGAGTATTTTCTCATTGTATTCTTTTAGCGATTCCGACTCGGATTTCCGTTGAACAGGTTGAATTCGTTTAAGAATTTTCTTAATCGAAAAGGTTACCTGTTCCCATTCTTCGGGCGAGTATTCTTCCTTCTTCTCTTTCATACTTCAGTAGTGTTTCGTAGTGTCTGGATAATCATAAGACGGGCTTCTGTTGCATTCAGACCGTCAAGTTCTTCAATTATATAATTATCTCCTGCAACCTCAAGAAACTCTAATGCAAGCTCGTAAGCGCGTTTTTGTTCTTTCAGTTTACCGGTCTTTTTATATATCTGTGCGAGCGTAATATGTGCGGCAACAAAAGCCGGTTCGATATACAGGCACTTCTTTAACATTGTTACTGCTTCATCATAACGCGAATTACCCATAAGCGCTAAAGCATACGAATAATAAAATGAAGGTTCTAAACGAAATTCCCGTATTGCATCATCGCATGTTCTCATGGCATCATAAAAAGAACCATTATTAATCTCAGCCTTTATCAATAGTTTGTAAAGATCCACCCGTGAGCTGTCCTTTTTGCGTGTTTCTTTCAGATTATTCCGTAAGAAGGTAATTGCATCGGAGTACTGATGATTCTTCATTAATGTGTTAACCAACTCAGGAATGTTTGCTGAAGATACAGAGGATGAATCTTCAGGAAGCGGAACAGTTTTAACCTTGTTGCAGGTTGATTTGGTTACCGAAACATTTTCTGAATACTTTACCGATTCAGTTGTTCGACGCGCCGGTGATTGCAGAGAAGAGAAACTATCCCGCCGGAATACAGTAATTTCCGAGTAGTTTTCTGCCCTGAATCTGGGTTCTGACTGATGAGCTACTTCGGTGAGGCTAAGTATGAGGATACCTTTTTCGTTTAACGAATCAAAAAATCTGGAAAGAACGCTTTTACGCCCGGCTTCATCGAAATACATAATAACATTACGACAAAATATTATATCGGTTGCGTTTGTTCTGGTAAGGATAGATGGATAGTTATCCTCAAATAAATTAAGATGTGCAAATTCAACCATTGATTTTATTTCATCACTAATGCGGTATTCACCGGTTTCCAATCGGGTGAAGTACTTGTTCCGGAAATCCAATGGTTCTCCGCGAAATGACCACTCCCTGTAAATGCCTTTGCGTGCTTTCTCCAAAGACTGCTCATTAATATCGGTTGCCAAAATTCTCAGTGATGGAAACTCCCTACTTTGAAAATAATCCCGTAAAAATATTGCTATGCTATATGGTTCTTCACCCGAAGAACATCCTGCACACCAGATTCGAAGTGATTTTTCTTTAGTTGGCTGAACAGAAAGAATGCTTTCAATAATTTGCGGCAATATGTCGAAAACTCTGCGTTCGCGAAAAAAATATGTTTCACCAATTGTAAGGTGTTTTACCAGAAGTTGTTTAAGTTGTGGAGTCAATGGTACCCGGAAAAGGTTTTCCGCAAAACTTTGTAAGTCGGTATGTCCGGTTTCCGCAATTACCTGTAAAAAAATTCGCTCTATATCAGAAATTTTTTCGGGGGCATAGTGCAAACCCAGATTCTGTCGAACATAAGAAGCGAGTTCAGTTAAAAGTTCGGGGTTATTCATTCATTTCCCGTTTTGTTTCTACCTCGGGTTGCGACTGCCCTAATAATGTATCCAGCTCATCTTCTTCCGATTGATGAAGAAGTGCATCGATATCTGCAAGCATCAGAAAATTTTCTGAAGTCTGATAAATTTGCTTTATTTTATCAAGTCCGGGGAGAGCAGTTTGGGGTATAACCTCTGCCTCATCCTCCATTTCGAAATATCCTTCAACACGATCGGCAACTAATATGACTTTCCTTGAAGGCGTCTGAATCAAAAGGAAGTGATTATCGTGGGATACAGGTTTCTCAGGAAGTTTTAGTAGTTTTCGAAGATTAAGAACCGGGACAGTTTCTCCTGCGATAGACAAAATTCCGAGAAGATATGCCGGTGCATTTGGTACCGGCGTAATTTCAGCGGCCAGTAAGACTTTTTTAACGCTGGTAAGTGGTACCATCAACTTGTGGCTATCCAGATAAAAAACTACTACCTGTCTCAGCTGGGTCATTATGTATGATATTGTAAATAAACTGAAAATATACCACAATAGAACTAATCAAAAAAGCGTATTCTCCATAAATCAAATTTCTCCTCCTCGAACCCTTTGAGTTTAGTTTCAAACGGTTCAACAGAAATCGAAGCATTGTAGCGATTAATGTATTCGGCAACTCTGACATCGCTAAAAACGGTTTGCGATACAATCAGATCATCTCCACCGGAAAGCCCTTCAAGTCGGGATGCAATATTTACCGTTGAGCCAAAATAGTCCAGATTATTATTAAGATTAACAGCAATTGCAGGCCCATAATGGATACCTGCTTTCAGACGGACATACTGCGCACCGCTTATGGTTTTAAGATTTTTCACTGCCTCACGGATGGACTTAACAGCGTCCTCCGGTTGAATAAATACTGCCATTACTGCATCACCGATTGTTTTTACTAAGGCGCCGTTATTTTCCGATACCGCTTTTCTCAGTACCTCAAAATGATTCATAACATAACCAAAGGCAGTTGCATCGCCAATTTCTCTGTAAAGGCGTGTGGAATTTTTCAAATCGGTAAAAAGAACACAAATACTACCAACGGAAATCTGCTCACCGCTTTCAAGCGCCTCAGTTGCAAAAAGGTCTCGGAACACCTGAAGTGTGGTAACTTCTTTTGCGGTTACGGCGTTATCTGCCCACGCCACGCGCTCGAAGATGCACAAACTTTCTTCTTTGCTGTTATTCATTATTTGAAGTACACAAACGGGAGAAATTTCTGTTATTGGGGCTGAGATCGAGTCATCTGTTATTTTTATTGTTGAATTGCCATTTTCGCCGGGAATAGCGGAAACAATAATTCCGTTTCCATGTTGGTTTGTTCTGAAGCGGTAACTTCCTTCCTGTAATTTCAAATTTAACAAGGAAATCCCGCCAGGTTGAAGAATTTTTTGAGCAACGATGTGAGGGGTAACCTGCGGACCACCTATACAAAATGTGGCGGCTTCTACCTTTCGTACTGAACTATTGGGCATAAAAGTAATTTCTACAAGTTGCTCAAAATTTACCGTGTAGTCGATATCGCAACTTTCGCAATGTACCGGCGAGTGTATTTCGCGCAGGTTCTTTAATGGTTCACCTGACCCGCGACATTGAGGGCAAAGAAGGTTCCATTTAAGATCAAGTATGCCGGCGCGGGTGGCGTGCAGAAATACTTCCAGTACTTTTTTCCGAGGTACATTCCATTTTCCCGCTAAAACATAAGGCCGGATTTGGATAAGGGATAAATCGTCCTCAGTTAATAATAAATTATGCAGTTTCTGAGAAATTACATTTTCGCCGGTTCTATTTTCTAATTCTCTGATGAGTGTATTGAGACGATTCTCATCAATACCCGAAACTTTACCTCCTGGTAATATTTTGCTAACTTCATCAACACTTGCGGAAATTATTTTATCATACTTCCGTACGGTTTTATCGAACTGACGGGCGCTTATTATACCTATTTGTGCGGGAATAGCCGCAAAACCTAATAAATTTGCAGGAACAGCTTCAACATCATAAGTAAGAAGTGTGCCCGAATTGTGTGGGTGTAATTCAACCAAAACACGCATTTCTTTCACGGGGCCTGAACTATATCGGCGAACCACGCCGAATCGCTCAGGATATACCCACTCAAAAGGTTCTTCGCTCCAAACGACAGGAATACCAAGCCGCGTAAAGGTAAGTTCTTTCCTGAAGCCTTGCTTATGACCTGTGCGTGTAATCTTGGGGACCTTTGTATCGAAGTTGAATCTGTTTGTATCAGCAATAAGCTCCCAATACTTTTCCGGAGGGGAAGTTAATTGCCACTGCCAGTGATACTTAAAAACTTTACTCATGTCAATTTCGTGGTAATTTCCTCTGTTAAGATAGAAAATTCCCTATAAAGAATTGTGAGGATAATTCTTCACTTATGTCACAGAAAGACAATGGCGGAGGTGAAGTTGCCGTGTTGAATCTTTGAAAATAAAAAACCCCGGAGTATCCGGGGTAAAAATAAGAAGCCGGGAACTTAGTTATTTTTTTACAACGGTTGCTTCTTCCATAATAACATCGTATTTGTAACCATACCCGAAATCTTTGTTGAGAGAAATCTTACCTTCGGCTATAACGATGTCCCCAATATTTATCGCATCTTTGGTAGTAATTGTAAGATCGAATTTACCGTTGGATTCTGTACCGTCCTGTACATGCAACCAATTATGGTCCATAATACCGGGATTAAGTTTGGTAACCTGACCGGTAACCTTAATTGATTTGCCACTGTATTTTGACGGATTTTCGAACAACTGAGCGAGTGTAATACCGCCGCTGATTGGCTCTATGCGAACATTAACTTTCTGTATTGTTGGTTTTACGGGTTCGTTCATTACATTCCCCGGAGGAGTGCTGGGAGGTGTGAGACTTATCTCCTGCACAAACAGCACCGATTCAAATGTTCTGTTGAGTTCGGGGCTGTTAAAATTTTTCATTTCCATTGATTTACCAAAATACACGGGTTGGCCGACTTTTGCATCTTGCATTTTTGAAGCCGCCAGCCACAGTTCTTTTCCATTTTCATTGACACGAAGATATGTGTATGTGGAGACCTGAATTACCTCTTTTATTTCTGCTTTTCGCACTCCGGGTGTGGTATTCTGTGTAACCGGTTCTTTTGGCTCTTCGGATTTATTACAGGCGGTAAAGGTAACGGACAACAGAGCCAGTAAAATTATGATATGTTTTTTGCGCATTAATATATTCCTGAATAATAAATATTTAATGGTTTAATTTAGCAACTCCTTAGGAATATTTTGAGTGAATTTTTCCTGTACCATTGTATGTGTAAATATTGATTTCAGGTAGTTATGAAAATTATGGAAGCTTGGGAGGGAAAAATATTTTTGTTTGTTATTTATTGGGGATTGGATTATTAACTAGTTAACAATCGGAATGATTGCGGATAATATTTTTTGCCAGCTATAAATAAATTACCATCTAGTATATTGTCACCTTATATAATACTGTCGTCGGGGTTTAATTTTGTTTGATAATAATATTACTATAATCATATCACCCTTTCAGGGTTGGTGGTGGTGGATATGTTTCTATAATAATGTTACCCTCTCGGGGTTTTGAATTTAATTGGTGCAAACTACTTCTATATATATGTCACCGTGAGGTTATAATTTTTGTGATATCAGATGTTTTATCCTGAGGAAGTGACCATAAAATTGTATCTACGGGGTTTGAATTTGTGTTTTGTTAAATGTCTCTGTATAAATGTAACCTTATATCTTATATAATAATCATATCACCCTTTCAGGGTTGGTGGTGGTGGTGGATATTTTTCTATAATAATGTCACCCTGTCGGAGTTTTGAATTTGTGTTATGCACGATAAATATGTCACTTTCGGCGTTATATTTTTTGTGATATCAAATATTTTATCCGGAGGAAGTGACCATAAAATTGTATCCACAGATTTGATAGTGTTAAATCAGATGCCATGTGTTCAGCTACTGTGGATTATGTAATTAAGTTGGGTGTTAATGGGTGATACAGCGCCTTGATTTTTCCCATAAGAATTGGTTTTGTTCGTATTGAGGAAAATGGTATTTTTCTGCTATGAAAAACTTTTTCTTTTCGGCTATTCTTTTTTATTTCACAGTTTCAGTTACCGGAATACCGGTGGCACTTCATTATTGTGGCGCCACAGGCTCCATTACTGCGGAGGAATGTGATGTATGTGCCACTCAGCCGATAGAGGAAAATTCCTGCTGTGCCGAAGAAAATGATTACCCGAAAATTCGAAATGCTGTCTCATCTGAATGCTGTTCCGAACTTATTATAGTTTCTTCGATTGATGAAGAATTGCTAATAACCAAAGAGACTCGTTTTGAGCATTTAGAAGAAATTTCTCCACTTAGTACTGTTGAGAATTTTTTTGCTGATGAATATTACTTTAGCCCTAACATACCTGTCGGGTTTCCGCCGGGAGGCAGACCCGATATTCCTATTGCATTTCATTCACTACTCATCTGATTTTCTTTTCTTCATAGTCTCTACCGGATTACTGCTACGCTTTTTGCGGTAATCGCGGGTCTGTATGTATTCTGATTACTGCTTTTGGTTAGTGTTACGACTCATAACCTGAGTGGTAATACACTATTCTTTTTATCAGAAGTTTAACTATGAAACGAAAAGAAAATGATAGAAAAAATAATTGATTGGTCGGCGCATAACAGGGCAATTGTACTACTCATATATTTGATAATCTCAGGGCTTGGTATTTACGCAGTGATGAATTTACCCGTCGATGCTATACCAGATCTTTCTGAGAATCAGGTGATTGTTTACACTGAATGGATGGGAAGATCGCCACAAGTGGTGGAAGATCAGATAACTTATCCGTTGGTTTCTGCAATGCAGGGAATGGCAGAGGTAAAAGCAGTTCGTGCAACCACAATGTTCGGGATGTCTTTTGTATTTGTCATCTTTCAGGATAAAACCGATATCAACTTTGCAAGAAGCAGGGTACAGGAGCGACTTGGAACCGTAACCTCTCAACTTCCTCCTGGAGTAACACCAACTCTCGGACCCGATGGAACCGGAGTAGGTCATGTGTTTTGGTACACTGTTGAAGGGGAGGGGTACGATTTAGCTACTTTGCGCAGTGTACAAGACTGGTTTATACGATATAAACTTTCTTCTGTGGAAGGAGTTGCGGAGATTGCCAGTATTGGTGGTTTTGTAAAAGAATTTCAGGTAGATGTTCACCCTGAAAAACTGAAAGCATATAATATCTCTCCGCTTGATGTTGCCTCAGCGCTTACTAATGCCAATAATGAATCAGGGGGAAAAAACATTGTAGTAACTGATGCTGAATATTTCATCCGGGGCACAGGATACCTTAAGACTCAGGAGGAGATAGAAAATATTCCAATAAAAAATACTCCGAACGGCGTTCCCGTATTTATCCGAAATGTTGCTACAGTACAGCTTGGGGGAGAACTTCGTCGCGGGTTATTGGAAAAGAATGGCGAGGGTGAAGTTGTAGGGGGTATTGTGGTGATGCGAAACGGGGAGAACGCTCAGGCGGTTATTGAAAGGGTTCGGGAAAAAATCAGGGAAATTACACCCGGATTACCGAAGGGAATAAATATTAAAACTGCTTATGACAGAAGCACTCTTATAAAAGAAGCTGTCGGTACTCTTGAGCGTGCGCTGATTGAAGCCGGTATAGTGGTTGCAGTTGTTGTAGCGCTATTTCTTTTCCACTTTCGCTCGATAGTAAGGATACTTATTGAAATTCCCGTGGCAACGCTGTTAGCATTTCTTTTTATGTATTTGTTTGATATATCATCAAATATTATGAGCCTTGGGGGAATTATTCTTGCTATTGGGGTAATTGTTGACTCCTCCGTAGTGTTGGTGGAAAACAGCTATCGTAATATTGCACGAGCTATGGAAGAAAAAGGGCAGTTGAGCAACGATGAATATTTTGGAATTTCATTGCAATCAGCAAAACAGGTAGGGCGTGCGATATTCTTTTCCGACCTGATAATACTTGTATCGTTTCTTCCTGTTTTTCTGCTAACCGGACAGGAAGGAAAGCTTTTTCATCCTCTTGCGTTTACAAAGACATTTACTATGCTAGGATCGGCAATCGTGGTTATCTCACTGATTCCGGTTCTTATGACAATGTTAATGCGAGGGACATTTAGAAAAGAAGAAGCTAACCCCGTTACAAATTTCTTTCAGCGAATTTATCAGCCAATAATAAAACTTGTGCTCCGATACCGTAAAACTGCTCTTGCACTGAATTTTCTTGCGCTGATTGTAACAATTCCAATGATTATTGATACCGGAACAGAGTTTATGCCCCCGCTTGATGAGGGATCACTGTTATTTATGCCCGTTATGCTGCCAAATGTTTCTATTGGCGAGGCAGGAAGAATTTTACAATTGCAGGATAAGATTATTCGCTCTGTGCCGGAAGTAGAATATGTACTTGGCAAAGCCGGAAGGGCAGAAACTGCAACAGATAATGCACCGCTCTCGATGATAGAAACAATTATACTGCTAAAGCCAAAAGATCAATGGCGGGAGGGAATTACAAAAAAAGATATTATACTGGAACTTGACAGCAAACTACAGTTTGCAGGTGTTCGCAACGGATGGACTCAGCCGATTATTAACCGGATTAATATGCTTTCAACCGGAGTACGAAGTGAAATCGGGCTGAAAATATTTGGCCCAAACCTTGACACTTTGGAACAGTATGCCGTACGCGCTGAACAACTCCTTAAAGAAGTGGAGGGAGCCGCTGATGTTGTTGCGGAGCGCAATCAGGCAGGGTATTATCTGGATATTCAGATTAACCGCGAAACAGCGGCACGATATGGTATAAATGTCGCTGAGCTTTCACGGATTATCGAAACCGCAATAGGTGGCGAACAGTTAGGAACAATTTACGATGGTCGTCAGCGATTTCCTCTGCGGATGAGATATGCGCGGGAAAGTCGTGAAAATGCTGAAGCAATAAAAGAACTACTTATTCCATCGAACTATGTGAGCAAAGGAAGCACTTCTCAGGGAGATCCAAATTATGCCGGTAAAGAAGAGAACCAGCAGGGTGGAATGAGCGGAATGGATGGAAATTCTTCAGCTACACAGCGTACCAATACTTCTGAAGCCGGTATTGATTACTCAGCATTTTCTGATGAAGCAGGCAATTCTTTTATTCCATTGAAATACATTGCCGATGTGAAAGTTACAATGGGCCCTCCTATGATAAACAGTGAAAATGGCATGCTCCGTTCGGTAGTTTACCTTAACTCCCGTGGCAGAGATATGGGCAGTGTTGTAGATGATGCGAAAGCTCTCATAGAAGAAAAATTACATCTTCCGGAGGGTTATACTGTTGCATGGAGCGGCCAGTATGAAAACAAAGAGCGTGCACAAAAAACAATAACATTAATTATGCCTGCCGTTTTTATTATCATCTTCATGTTTCTGTACTTTACATTAAAAGACTATAAGGAAGCATTTGTCGTTATGCTTTCCGTGCCTTTTGCTCTTATTGGAGGTGTGTATATGATTTATATACTTGATTATAATTTCTCTGTAGCTGTATGGGTGGGATTTATTGCATTATATGGTGTTGCAGTTGAAACAGGAGTTGTTATGGTTATCTATTTACATGCAGCGCTCGATAAAAAAATACGGGAGGCGTACGCAGGGAATTACTCAATTACCAAAGAAGATATATACACAGCGACAGTAGAAGGATCGGTGTTGAGGCTCAGGCCAAAGTTGATGACGGTTTTTACAAGTATGGTTGGATTGATACCTGTAATGTGGTCAACCGGAACCGGCGCTGATGTAATGAAACCCCTGACTGCTCCCATGATCGGAGGGTTAATAACATCTGCTCTCCATGTACTTATTATAACTCCCGTTCTGTTTGCAATTATGAAAGAACGGGCGCTAACGAAGGGAACATTATCAATGTCACGGATGACAGGGTGGATGAAGGAAGGATGATATTGCCATGATTTCACATAATTTAAACGGTTACAAGGTTATCATTGGTTTTTTGCTCCTGTTTGTAATACAACTTACAGGAGGGCTTCAGGCTCAGCCATTGGATTCATTAATTAAGACAGTTTTGGAAAGAAATCCTGCAATAAAGTCAGCTGAGTTGAGAATAACTGCGGCAAAGTTTTCAGCAGAATCGAATCGCTTTCTTCCGCCTCCATCATTAATTTTCGAAGCTACACAGGTACCGGTCTCTTCGATAAATATTTTTAATGAGGCGCTCTCGAATGGTATCGGTCTTTCACAAATGATACCTCTTGGAAATAAATTGTCCTCTGCGGCAAAGGTAATGGAAATGAATTCGCTGGTTGCGAAATCGGAACTTAATAAGATAAAACTGTTGCTTGCTTCATCTGTCAGAGAAACATATTACTCAATGTACCGTAGCAAAAAAAGCGAGGCATTATACAGGGAGCAGAAAAAATATCTTGAGATGCTGTTGGATAATAGTATGATGAATATTTCAATCGCCGGTGGTGGTGTTTCTGCAGATGTTTATCTGTTACAATCTGAATTGGCAAAACTTGATATCCGGATTGCAGAAGAGATTGCAAAACAGAAAGAATTTGATGCCAGATTTGCTTCACTGTTAAATGTACCTTCATTTCACTATAACTTTCAGGATGAATTGTCTCTTCCTTATGCAGAGTTGAACGATTCTGTTCTATCTTCATTAATACCGGAAAATAATCCTGCTCTGCAACAGATGGATGAAATGGTGAAAATGAATGAAGCAGAGGCAGATATGAACTCACGCGAACTAATTCCTGATTTGATGCTGGAGGCAATGATAATGCGAATGCCAAAGGGAATGATTGTCACGACTTCAGCATCATTACATTCCTTGCCCTCAGCGAGCGGGGCTGAATATATGTTTACCTTACGGGCATCGCTGACGCTTCCATTCCTGCCATGGGCAAAAGGAAAAATTACAGCAAAGAATGAATCTCTGCAAAATACAATTGCAGGACTGCAAACCGAAAAACAGTCTATGTATTTAACAATGATGTCAGATTTACGCAGAGCGGTTCTTGCATATCAGCAAAACCGAAGCAATGCAGAGCAATATAAAAAGAATGTACTTCCTGCATTGGAAAAATCACTTGAAGTACAAATGGCAGGGTTAAAAAATGGCAGTGTGTCATTATCGCAAATACTGAATACCCTTTCGATGGTAGTAATGGAAAAAATGAACTATTATATGTATGTAACGGAAGCCTGGATGTCGCTTTCGGAAATTGAACTGATGACCGGCCAGGCTCCTGAAATAAGTGAGGAACAATGAAAACGATTATTTCTCTTATTGTTGTAGTGATGCTATTTACCGGATGTAACAGTCACGAGAACAGTCCCGGTGAAAATAATACTTCGGTAACCTATTATTGCCCGATGCACCCGGAAGTTGTATCTGATAAAGCCGGCGTTTGTCCAATCTGTCAGATGGATCTGGTAAAAAAAGTTGATGAAGGAAACGCCGTTCATTATGACGATTTCCTAAAAATCAGCCCACAGGCAGAGTTTGCCGCAAATATAAAAACACTCAGGGTTACCGAACGAGAGATTGTTTCTGTTATTAAAGGATATAGTTATATTGAAATACCTGAAGAAAACCGAAAGTTTATCTCAGCGAAGTTTAATGGTCGTATTGAGAAACTTCATAAGGCTAGGAGCGGTGTCTTCGTTACAGCAGGCGAACTCTTGTTCGAAGCATACTCGCCGGAACTCTCGCGTGCACAATCAGAGTTAATTATTGCGGCAGGAGAAAAAAATTCTTCCGGTATTCCGCAAGTGTATCAATCGGCAGTACAAAAACTTTTGTTATATGGACTGACAAAAGAGCAGATCAGTGAAATAGAAACTGAAAAGCAGGTAAAAAATGTTATTAAAATTTATTCTCCTTATAACGGTATAATACTCAGTAAAAAAGCTGTAGAAGGTGGATATTTTAATGAGGGGACTCAGCTTTACGAGATTGCAGATCTTTCAAGGGTGCGGTGTGTTACCGAAATTTACGGTGAAAATTCCCGAAATATTTCAGTGGGTCAAAAAGTCCGTCTAACGCTTACTCCGTATCCCGGAGAGGTGTTTGAGGGTAAAGTTGATTTGATTCTTCCGTTGGTAAATCCGGAAAACAGGACTGTAAAAGTATATTCCGATTTCAGTAATGACAGAATGAAACTAAAACCAAATATGTACGGAGAGGCAGTTTTTACCATGCCCGGGAAAAAAGGGATTCTGGTTCCCGCTGATGCAGTAATTGTTACAGGAACGGGAAGTATTGTATGGAAAAAGACCGGTGAAAGGGAATATACACCTCTAAATGTTGTTGCAGGAGTCCGCACTCCGGAGAATGAATATGAAATACTCAGCGGACTGAGTATTGGTGATGAAATTGTTGTGAATGGGAGTTATCTTCTCGACTCAGAAATGCAATTAAGAGGAGGAAGTAAACCGAATGGTAATAACACTAATAATACATCACAGGTAAAACCTGCGAACGAAAAACAACAGCAAATTATTGTGCATCCACCCGAAAACGGAGTTACTACATGGAACAGCGTTTGCCCGATTCAAGGTGATGAAGTTTCCGATAAAGCGCCGACTGTTACATATAAAGGCAGGCGTATTGGTTTCTGTTGTAAGGGCTGTGATAAAGACTTTATAAAAGACCCGGAAAAGCATTTAAGAAACTTATCAGCCGATGGTAAACAATTCATCGGTGATAAACCCTAATAATAACAATCACAAATAAAGGAAAAACAATGAAAAAACTTCATTATGCAATGCTTCTACTATTCGCTCTCACACTTTTTTTACCAGACATGGCACAAAGTCAGGAAAAAAAAGAGACAAAAACTGAAATGAAGAAAGAAACGAAATCTGAAAAAACCACTTATAACCCTTGGAATACCATTTGTCCGGTAATGGGCGAAGAGGTTGATAATACAGTAAAGACGGTTGTGTACAACAATAAGGAGTATGGATTCTGCTGTAAAAGCTGTATAAAAAAATTTGAGAAAAATCCCGAAAAGTACAGCAAAAAACTGAGTGAAGACGGTAAATCACTCGTAAAGTAAACTAACAACAATGTTATGCTCTGCCGGAGATGATTTTCCCGGCAGAGTGATAACACTTCCAACGGAGGTGTCACTCCAAACTAATTGTATAATGTTAAAATGGGGGCAAGTTGAAATATTGTTGATTTTCACTAGCTCTGAAGGCAGTGAAATATTTGTAACAAAAGAGAGGAATAAATCTCCGGGTTCTGAAGGGGCAACTAACCGACGAATCTGCTAATTAAAGTTCCTGATGCTTTTGTCCGCCTTCGGCTAAAGGTCGATAGTATTATTAATATTTATAACTCTACAACCGTAATTTTATCCCTCCGTTTATTACAAAACCATCAACCGGTGCATAAATATCCCTGAAGTCGGGATTTGTTATTGTTCCTGTAAAAATAGTATCAAACTTCGTTTGTCTGGTATCAAAAATATTCTCAAAGTTAATAAATACAGAATAGTTCTCCCAGAATTTTTCAACCATAAGTCCACAGATCCAGAAGGGTTTCCCTTCTGCTCCGTCATTCAGTTTTTGTGAACTATAATAATATGCCTCAAACCCAACCTTCAGTTCGTCCTCTACTTCATAGATCAGTACATTGTTTAATCTGTGTCTTGAAATTAGCGGAAGCTCACTAAAAACCTGATTCAAGGTCTGTTGAACATCTGCTAAAGTATAACCGATAAAAAGTTTAAAGTTATTGTATCCGAATTTTATTTGTGCCTCAATACCTTTGGTACTAATCGAACTACCGGTTTGAAGGAATTCATAAAACCCATCCCCGGTGGCAGTAAGGCTGAGTGGCTTTGAAATCTGCGTATAGAAGATAAGAGCATTTATATTGAACGAAACTACATCCGAAATAACAGTTCGATAATTGATATCAAGGTTTCCTCCTAGAGATCTTTCAGCTTCTGTGTTATTAAAATCAATTGGTAATACATTTCTGAATTGTATGCGTTCGGCATCTTCAGTAAATACATACGGTGTTTTGTAACCAAGTCCTCCACCAAATCGTAAAGAAAGTTCAGGATTAAATTTCAGTAGTGACGAAAATCTTGGAAGGAAGAAAAACCCATACTCATTTTGATAATCACCGCGTACACCAAATTCTATGGAGATCATCCGGCTAATGTTCCAGATTTTCTGAAGAAACGCACCGAATGTCACCTGGTTGTAATCCAGCGCCTTGCCGGAATCTGGACTATTCTGTGTGAATTTCTCCGTCCAGAGATTTAAGCCCAGTACCAACTCGTTTTCATTGTGATTAAAGAAATAAGCCGCTTCTGTAAAGGTAGAAAACTGAACTCCGGAAAAATAAAAATTCGGAATTTCAATTGTTCTATCATAATAACTAATACTATTCTTAAGATGGAGTTTAGAGCCATTGGTAAACATGTGTTGTACACCAAACTGTGTGCTCAAACGGTTTGTTTTATTTTTTTCGAAGAATGAATGTATGCTATCACCTTTTCCCTCTAAATATTGCATATCGCCTCCGGTTCGTTCCTCAATTGTACTGTTAAATCCAATATCCAGAGTAGTTTCAGCGGCGGGATAGAGAAAAAGTTTCGGATTTAATGTTACCCGATGAAACCGGGGTATTGCTGATAAACCTATTCCTGCCGGGTCGTATGGAGCGCCGGAATTATAAGAGGCAAAAAGCGTTGTCCCGGTTTTATTAAATTTTTCTGCGTAAAAACCACTAAGATCAATTCCTCTTGCGGAAGTACCGTTCAGAAGAAAATTTAACTCCCTTTCTTCATGAGGCTTTTTTGAGACGAGATTTATCAAGCCTGCAATGGCACCGCCGCCATATAATGTTGACGAGGAACCTTTTATTACCTCCACTTGCGCTAAATCAAGGGGAGCAATCTGCAAAAGACCTAATCCACCTGAAAACCCTGAAAATATGGGGTATCCGTCACGCAATATCTGTGTATATTTACCATCGAGTCCCTGAATACGGAGAGAAGTATTCAAAGATGTGGCTGAGGTTTGCTGGGTTTGAATTCCTGTGCTCTCATTAAGAAGCATCCTGATTTCACCCGGTTTCATATTTCCCTTTTCATTAATTTCTTCACCTGAGATTGCCTCTACTCTTGTTGGCTCATCATCAATTATTCTGCTGGAACGCGTGGCTGTTACAATCACCTCTCCAAATTCAGTTTCATCGTGTATCAGGAACACTTCTCGAGGGCTTTTCTCCTGATGAGGAAATGTTATTGTATCATAAGTTTCCCTGTAACCAATAAAGCGTATGATAAAAATTTGTTTTCCGTCAGGGATGTTTTTTATCTGAACGAATCCGGCAGTATCTGTTATACCACCGTTTGATGTACCATTGAGGATAACTGTTGCACCCGTAAGAGGTTCGCCTGTTTCCTGGTCCCTCACGAGCACTGTGTAAGTATTTTGTCCAAAGAGAGGAATGGAACATAATAGTGCTAGTAAAAAGAGAAATAGTCGTTTCATCATAAAACTCTATAGTGATTTAATTAATGTAATTAGTGCCATAATTAGTGTTACGAGTAGTTTGACGCAAAAAAATAATGAGAGGTTTAACAAGGTAATGTGGTGATTGTTAGTTCCCGATAAGGTGTTTTCTATAAGACTGAACATGTTGAGAGGATACAAAATCTGGTATTTAATGTTGTTTACGGTTTGTAAAATTATTATTTATGATCGTGAAAGGGAATTTGAAACGAGCGAGGCAAAGAAAAAAGGATGGGAAATTTCCGTAAAGGTATTCAGAGACACATACAGCTGTAAATTCGCCAGAATTTTTCTTATGTATTACATTACTGAAAGGTTCATAAATACAGCACTTTTTAAGCGAAATTATTCTGTAAACATAAAAAATCAGGGTGAAGAGTAAATATAAATAGGAAAAATGATCCGAATCTTTCTTAATAGCTTTTGTCATTAAATTTTAAATTGCAATAACCGTGAC
>CAYTLQ010000012.1:0-13504 GCA_964438715.1 uncultured Ignavibacteriaceae bacterium | reverse complement strand
ACCATATACACCGCAAATATTAGAGAAGCAAATATTAGTTAAAACGAATAGTGGTCGTAGGCCAAGTGTGGCAACTGTTGATTTTATGGCCGAAAAAACATTTGATTTAATGGATCTTAAAATCAGTGTCTTTTTAAAAGTATTTAATTTGTTTGACGCCCTGAACGAAAGAGTTGTTTATTTCGATACGGGACGCTCCACATACAGTTTATTGCTTGGAAGTGGAGCAACTAAAGGCGCTGAAGAGATCGCAAAAAATGTACCCGGGTATTATCCCCCCGAGGATTATTTCAATCGGCCGGATTATTATTATCCACCCAGACAGGTTCGTCTTGGTGTTTCAGTTGATTTTTAAGTTGGAGAGATGAACATGACATATACAAAATTTACTACACTGCTTATCTCTTTTATTTTTGTCTATACATCCGGATTTATCTATCCACAAAATTCCGCTGAGATAAAAAGAGCGAGGGAACATGAAATTATTAAGAATTTCATTAACCAAAATTCAGTTAGCTCGCCTGTTGGAGTTTATAATCCGAATAATATAAAACCCCGCGATGGTGAGGGTAACAGCTTCCTTAAACAAGTACAAACCAGAGAGAGAAGAAAACAATATCTGATGAATGGAAATAAAATTGTTACCTCCATTCATAACTACGGTGGCATTGCTCCCGGATACGATCTGATCCGGGGTGTAAATAACGGAGTTTGGAAAGGCTCATCGTACATTTTTCAATTTTCTCCATTAATTGCCGCCGCAGTAAAAGATGGTGGTGATACTACCATAATTCGTCATATTGTTTCTGATGGCCTGTGGGACTATCCAAATCTCAGAGAATACAATCAAACTGCCGACACTTTATGGACATTTCAGCCAATTCCCGGATATTCTGATGAGAATTCGGACCTTATGGCTTCGAATCCTGCGCCTGATAAAGATGGTGATGGCAAGCCTGATAGTTGGCCAAGTTCCTGGTATAATCCCACATTAGGAAAATATGTTTGGCCGGGTTACCTCGAACAGGATGCCACAAATGCTGACCTGGAAGTCTTCTGGGCTATGGATGACAGGGATAACAGAGAGTTTACATATTTCCCTTTTATTGCTGATTCGATGAGACGAGGATTAGGAGTGCAGGTAGATGGCAGGGCGCTTCAATGGAGTAACACTCTTGCGGAGAACACAATTTTCTTTGTTTACACGGTTGCGAATATCAGTGATAAAGATCTTGATACTGTAAATTACGGTATCTACGGCGACTGTGATGTAGGCGGTGGTTCTCCGGAAAACACTGATGATAACGGACTCTTTATTCCTCCTTATGACTACGATGGGAATCACAATGTTTCAAATATCCCGGTATATTCACGAAGTATTGTGTATTTCTTTGATCCGGATGGTGTTGGAAGTCTGGGGGTTAAAGTAGGATATGTTTCCTGTAAATTTCTTGAAAGCCCGGGAAATTCTTCTGATGGAATTGATAACGATGGAGACCTGCTAATTGATGAGCGTCAGAACGATGGCATTGATAATGATAACGACTGGAACCCACTGACCGATGATGTAGGAATTGATGGAATACGCAATACTCTCGATGAGGGTGAGGGTGACGGTTTACCAACTGCAGGTAAGAGACTGCCAAGTGGTGCCCTTGATCCGTTATATCCGGGTGAACCTAACTTTGAATTTACCGACCTTGATGAAGCCGATCAGATTGGGCTGACTAGTTTTAACAGTTGGACATGGAATGCCGATAAAGTTTCTAATGATGAGTCAATCTGGAACAGGATGAGTCCCGGTAACTTTAGTGAAATCATCCAGAATACTGACATTGTTTTTGTATTTGGATCCGGCTTTATAAGCTTAAAAAAGGGTGAATCGAAAAGAATATCAATCTCACTTCTTTTCGGTGAAACATTAGATGACCTGCTAATAACAGCTGAGACTGTGAAAAGAATTTATAATGCAAATTACCGGTTCTTCCGTCCCCCGGCAAAACCCACTGTAACAGCAATTCCTGATGACAGAAAAGTTACATTATATTGGGACGCAGTTGCTGAACAATCGCTCGATCCTCTAACGGGAAAAGATTTTGAAGGATATGTTATTTATCGCAGTACCGATCCGTCATTCGACGATATTCAGGTAATTACTGATGGTAAAGGGAATTCATTCTTCTCTACTCCATTAAAAGATGCAAATGGTGTAGAGGCAAAATGGGATGTTGATAAGCGTGCAGAGCCTTTTACCGATATTAATGCAAATGAAAAATATGATGCAGGTGAACCATTCATCGATGTAAATACTGATGGTAAATATTCTTACAGCGTAACTGACTGGTGGAAAGGATATCATCCGGTAAGTTTCTCCGGAAGGGGTATTCAATACTTTTTGGGAAATAACCGTGGACTTGTTCATTCGTATGTCGATTCGAATAATGTAATCAACGGACAAACCTATTACTATGCGGTCGTTGCCTATGATCATGGTGACTCACTCGGTGTGCCGCCTACGGAAACTACGAAAAAAATCTCGGTGGACCCAATTTCTTCAATTGCCGAATTTGATATTAACACTGTAAGGGTTATACCGGGACCAAGAGTCTCAGGGTATATTCCGCCAAAAGAGAGCGACATAGTAATATCAAAAACTTCCGGAATTTCTAATGCCCCGATATCAATAAAATTGTTAAATGACCTGGGCGTATCGGAAACAGAAAACTTTTCGATAATTGTTGAAGATACGCTTCGAACAATATTCGGTGATACTCTTGTAAAAAATTACTCGGTGTTAAAGCACAATATTCAAAAAGAAACTATTCGCTTTTTTGAATATAACTTCTCAAAACTTAATCATGCTAATTTAGATTCTGCTTTTCGTTTAGTAGTGTCCCATGAGAACGGTACACTTTATACAGAGGGTACCGACTACTATGTGGATTATGAGCGGGGACTTGTAAGAAGAGTTACCGGATCGAACATACCAGCAAGTGGCAATTTCTTAGTGAGTTACAGGTACTACCCCGTGCGTAATAGTACCCTACTCAACGGCGAAGATGGTAATCCGGTATTCTCGGGGGTTCGAATCAAAGTAACTGATTATCCGGAGGTAGCATTTGATTCATTAAGTTCCCGTTGGATTGAAGGAACAACAAATTTCAATATTAAAGTTGGTCTGGCTTCAGTTGGGACAAAAAAAGCAAAATTCCCCGCAGATTACGAGATTCATTTCTCAAATACTAATATTGACAGTGCAAAAATCCTTGTAGGGAGCAGTTTAATTACACGCCCGGTAAAATACTCAGTAAAAGATATTACATCGGGAGTTCCAAAACGCATATGGACATTCTTAAAAGAAAATAATGCAACGAGGGATTCAAATTGGAGCCAAGGGGAGGAGATAATCTTATTCAGTTCTTACTCTGCTAACGGAACACTGAACGATACGCTTTGTTGGGGAGTAATATTGACACCTCCGACAGATACAAATATTACCGCTGTTCCTCCCGGTAATGGAGATATTTTATATTTAAGGGTAAAAAGACCTTTGAGTTCAAAAGATACTTACACCTTTTCACTTAATCCCGGAAGTGTATCGAACGACTTGGCTAAGTCGCAACTCGATAAAATAATTATTGTTCCAAATCCGTATGTGGGTTATAATGAATTAGAGCCAACATCAAAACTTCCCGGAAAAACGCGTGGCGAGCGGAGAATTTACTTTGATAATCTTCCAATGAAATGCACAATCAGGATTTATACTCTTTCGGGCGATTGGGTAAACACCATTGAACATGAAAGTTCTGCCGAAAACGGAAGGGAATTCTGGAATTTGCTTAATCGTGATGGTTTCAGTATCGCTTATGGAATATATTTTGCTCACATCGATGCACCCGGAATAGGTGAGCGACTGATGAAATTTGCGATAATTAAATAACCGGATACGAAGAAAGGAATAATCACTATGAAAAAGTTTTTCATTTTACCGGTTGTCTTATGTATTTCATATTCTTTAACATTCGCACAGATTGGTACTTCCACAAACAAATCCGGTACAACTGCGGCACAGTTTCTTAAAATAGGAGTAGGTTCCAGAGCAATAGGTATGGGTGGCGCCTTTACCACCATGTATGGTGATGTAACATCGCTTTATTGGAACCCGGCGGGAATTGGGAAAATTTACTCACAGGAAGCCGCTTTTCATCATACCGACTGGATATTAGATGTTAACTATGATTATGCCGGGTATGCGCTTCATATTCCGGATCTTGGTACAATTGGTGCCTCGGTCTCGGTTCTCACTATGAATGACGATATTGTGCGAACAATTGAAAAGCCGGAAGGAACCGGTGAATTTTTTTCTGCCGGAGCGCTTTCAATTGGTTTATCATACGCAAGAAATCTCACTGAAAATTTTAGTATTGGTTTTACTGCGAAATATCTCAGGGAACATATCTGGAATGAATCTGCTGTAGGGTTTGCATTTGATATTGGTACACTTTATACCATTGATATTGGCAGGGAATTACGGTTTGGAGCAAGTATTTCAAATTTTGGTCCTAAGATGAAAATGCAGGGCAGGGACCTTCTTTATATTGTTACAACCGGATCTGGTACCGGTAATCTAATAAACAGCGATGTGCAGTTGGATGAATATGAATTACCTTTATTATTCAGGATCGGGATATCCTCTGATTTATTTAAAGTAGGCGAGCACCGTATATCTGCCGCCATAGATGCAATTCATCCGAATGATAATACCGAAGCAATGAATCTCGGGGCTGAATACGGTTGGAATGAGATGCTGTTCGTTCGGGGAGGTTTTAAGTCTTTATTTGAAATGAATTCCGAACAAGGTTTTACTGCCGGTCTCGGTGTAAACTACCGGATTCTGGATGCATTCCGATTGGTATTAGATTATGCTTATGAAGATTTTGGCAGACTTAAAGATGTACAGTATTTGTCTGTTGGTATAAAATTTTGATTAAGCTGTTTTTATCGGGTAAAAATTGTCATAAAAATACTTTTTCCCGAAGACACCTCAAAAGCGGAGTCAAGCTTCGCTTTTGAGCTTTAAAGAATAAGGTTAATAAATCTCATACAGAAAATTGAATATTTAAAGTTTGCAGTTTTTTTGAAAAAAATGAGGATTTTTTGCAAAAAAACTGCTTAAATCTGCAAAAATTTGATTAATTCCGTGATATTAATTAATTTCTTATCCGGAGTTATGCTATTTTTAAAGTAAAATAAATCCGCTTCATTTCTTCAAACTAAAAGAGGTCTATTGGATGGATTTTCAATATGTAAAAAAACTTGTACGGCTGGTTGAGCAATCGGGTATTAATGATCTTGAGATTGAGGAAGATAATCTACGAATTAAAATTTCAAAGGGTGAAAAACATGTTGTTACAGGAACTCAAATTACACCCGGCATTCATATTCCTGCTCATACCGAACTTCAGCCTGTTACAACAGTCGCAACGCCTGCCGCTACAGCTGAGGAAGCCCAAAAACCAGCGGGTGAGAAAACCTCCAATCTTCATGAAATAAAATCCCCGATTGTTGGTACATTTTACCGTGCCCCGGCTCCTGATGCTGATGCTTATGTTAAAGTTGGTGATTATGTTCAGCCCGGTACGACACTTTGTATTGTGGAAGCGATGAAGCTTATGAATGAAATAGAAAGTGATGTAGCCGGAAAGATTGTAAAAATCCTTGTAGATAATGGTAAACCGGTTGAGTATAATCAACCATTATTTTTAATTGAATTATAAGCCGGACCACTGATGGCATTTAAAAAAATATTAATTGCGAATCGTGGCGAAATTGCTCTGAGGGTAATTCGAACCTGTAAAGAGATGGGGATTAAAACTGTGGCGGTGTACTCCGAAGCGGATAAAAACTCCTTACATGTAAAATTTGCAGATGAAGCCGTTTGTATTGGTCCTCCTCACGGCAAAGAAAGTTATTTAAAGATTCCATCAATTATTTCAGCGGCACATGTTACTGGTGCGGATGCAATTCATCCCGGTTATGGTTTTTTAGCTGAAAATGCCGACTTTTCAGAAATATGTACAGAATCGGGACTAAAATTTATTGGTCCTTCCCCTGAAATGATACGAATGATGGGGGATAAAGCTATTGCAAAGGACACAATGAAACGCGGTAAGGTGCCTGTTATACCGGGTAGTGATGGCGTTGTGTCAGATCCAAAGGAAGGCCTTGGAATTGCAAAAGAGATGGGATTCCCGGTTATTATTAAAGCTGTAGCCGGTGGGGGAGGTAAGGGGATGAGAATAGTTCAGGAAGAGAAAGATTTTGAAAATGCCTTTACAATGGCACGCGGAGAAGCTGAGGCGGCGTTCAATAATGGTGATGTTTATATTGAGAAATATCTTGAAAATCCACGCCATATTGAAGTACAGATAGTGGGAGATCAATTTGGCAATGTTCATGTTTATGGTGAGCGCGATTGTTCCGTACAACGCAGACACCAAAAACTTATTGAGGAAGCGCCCTCGCCATTTATAAATGATGAACTGCGTAAACGAATGGCTCAGGCAGCAATTGAGGGTGCATCTTCTATTCAATATGAAGGGGCTGGAACAATAGAGTTTCTTGTTGACCGGCAGAAAAACTTTTATTTCATGGAGATGAATACCCGCATTCAGGTCGAACATCCGGTGACTGAAATGATTTATGATGTTGACCTGATTCGCCAGCAAATACTCGTAGCTATGGGAGAAAAGGTTGATACACCTCCCGGCGCCGTTCAGGGGCATGCAATAGAGTTCCGAATAAATGCGGAAGATCCTGATAATAATTTTCGTCCATCACCCGGTAAGATAGAATCACTCCATTTCCCCGGCGGGTTCGGAGTACGAATTGACTCACATATTTATCAATCGTATGTTATACCTCCTTATTATGATTCTCTCGTAGCAAAAATGATTATCTGGGGCAAAAACCGCGAGTTTGCCATCAACAGAGCAAAGCGGGCATTGGAGGAGTTTACCATTGAGGGTATTATAACTACAATACCATTTCATCAGAAAGTATTGGTGCACGATAAATTTATTACCAGTGATTTCGATACAAGTTTTCTTGACAAATATTTCAAACCAGCAAATTCGTAATCAATTCTCGGAGAAATTATGACTATACCCGAATCATTAAAATATACAAGAGAGCATGAATGGCTCTCCGTTAGCGGAAATACCGGCACTATTGGTGTTACAGAATATGCACAGGGTGAACTAGGTGATGTTGTGTATATAAACTTTAACGAAGGCCTTACCGAAGTAAAAAAAGGCGAGATTTTTGGTTCTATTGAAGCTGTTAAAACTGTAAGCGATCTTTATGCTCCTTGCAGTGGAAAAGTTTTGGCTATTAATACGGACTTAAATAATAATCCTGAAATAGTTAATAAAGACCCTTACGGCGAAGGCTGGATGTTGAAAGTAGAGTTGAGCAATCCATCTGAAATAGATGAATTGCTTGATAGCACAGCTTATGCTGAATTTATAGGGAAGTGAAATTACTCTATGTTGCCGGTTACAACCGGATGATTCTGTTTAACAGACTTATTCCTAAAGCACTTAGAAGTCTCGGTTTTCAAGTGCTGGAATTTGACTGGAATTCAGTTCTTTCGTGGAATAAAACAATTCGATTATTTACCGACTCGTTCATCCGAAAAAAAAGAGCACAGACTCTTCTACGAATTGCAAAAACATATAAGCCCGACCTGATCTTTGTGTTAAAAGGTGAAGCTTTTGAACCGGATTTATTAGGGGAGTTAAAAAAAAACTCGGGGAGTGTTATGTTCAACTGGTTTGGTGATGATCCCTGGGAATTCCCTACATTCTCCTCCAAGGTTAGTAAGTATTACGATCATTTTTTTACTTACGACCCCTATTCCGTTTCTCTCTATAAAAAAAACGGTCACCCGTCTGCACATCATTTACCTTACGGCTACGATGTGGAATATGCAGATAACATAACGGTAACTGAATCTGATAAAAAGAAATATGCTTGTGAAGTATCCATAATTGGTAGTTACTATCCGGAACGGGAGAAATTAATTTCAAAGCTTGCCGAAAAATATGAGGTGAAAATCTGGGGACGAGGATGGAAAAATACTTCACTTAAGAAATATTATCAGGATAGCGCACTTTATGCTGACGAAATGCTGAAGGCCATGAAATGTGGTGGGATTGTATTAAATATTCATAAAGGTTATGAGCAAGGAATTCACGCGTCCGGGAGTGGATTAAATCTCAGAGTAATGGAGGCAGCAGCATGCGGCGCTGTTCAAATCTCAAATTTACAGGAGGATATTCCTCATCGCTTTATTCCTGATAAAGAAATTCTGCTCTTCTCAAATGAACATGAACTATTTGAGAAACTTGATTATTGTATCGCTAAAAAAGAATTTGTTTCTGAATTGGGAAAAGCCGCTCATTCCAGAGTGCATAAGGAACACACCTTAAAGATACGGTTTGCAGAGATGTTTGAAATGATGAAAATTAAAACTCCGGCGTAGAATTCTATGGAACATTCACGAATTGTAATAATCGACTTCGGTTCTCAATATACACAACTTATTGCACGGAGAATCAGAGAAGAAAAAGTGTTCTGCGAAATTTTCCCGTTTAATACCGATATAGAGAAAATTACCTCATTTAAGCCAAATGGTATAATTCTCTCCGGCGGACCGATGAGTGTTTATGATGACGGAGCTCCAACAATAAACACAAAGATCTTTTTTCTTGAAGTACCGGTTCTGGGTATTTGTTACGGATTACAACTTATTGCATCCGTACTTGGCGGCAAGGTAAAGTCATCTGAGGAGCGTGAATACGGAAAAGCAATGGTGAGCATTATTAAAGAGTCACCTCTCTTTAAGGGTATTCCTGAATCTTCTCAGGTATGGATGAGTCACGGTGATAAAGTGGAAATTATTCCCGAAGGATTTGAGACAACTGCAGTATCCGAGGCAACACAGTTTTGTGCAATACAAAATTTAGATAAACAGATTTTCGGTGTGCAGTTTCATCCCGAGGTTATGCATACAATTGAAGGAAAGCAAATCATACGAAACTTTCTTTTTGAAATTTGCCGCTGTAATTCAGATTGGACAGCAGATAACATTATACTTGAAAGCATTGAAGATATCAGGAAAAAGTGCCCTGAAGGTAATGTAATCTGTGCACTTAGCGGAGGTGTTGACTCTACCGTAGCCGCTGTGTTAGTGGAAAAGGCAATCGGAACCAGATTATTTTGTATTCATATAGATACTGGTTTGATGCGAAAAAATGAAAGTAGTAAAGTTACTTCGTGGCTGTCCGAAAAACTTGGTTTGCGCATAAAACTTGTTGATGCCGGAGCGCTGTTTCTTAAACGCCTTAGCGGAGTAACCGACCCGGAGCAAAAGAGAAAAATAATTGGTAATACTTTCATAGAATTATTCGAAGAAGAAGCGAAGAGCATTTCCGGAGTTACTCATCTTGTACAAGGGACATTGTATCCCGATGTGATTGAATCGGTATCGTTACGAGGTGCATCGGTTACCATAAAAACACATCATAATGTTGGGGGACTTCCCGAGCGTATGAATTTACAGCTAATTGAACCATTCAGAGAGCTCTTTAAAGATGAAGTAAGGGAGATAGGAAAAAAACTTGAAATACCGGATGAGTTTATTTATCGGCAACCGTTTCCGGGTCCAGGACTTGCAGTCCGAATTCTTGGTGAGATAACTGAGGAAAAGTTACAATTACTGAGAGAAGCCGATGAAATTTTTATTTCGGAGCTTAAATCGCAAGGACTGTATTACAAAATCTGGCAGGCTTTTGCAGTACTTTTGCCTGTGCAGAGCGTTGGCGTAATGGGAGATGCCAGAACTTATGAAAATGTACTTGCACTTCGGGCTGTCACTTCTTCGGATGGAATGACCGCTGATTGGTATCCCTTTGAACCCGAGTTTTTAAAGACTGTGTCGAATAAAATTATTAACAAGGTCAGAGGAATTAACAGGGTTGTTTATGATATTAGTTCCAAACCACCTTCAACAATAGAATGGGAATGAAAACAGAAAATATTTTGGAATTTAACCACCGTTTCGAGAAAGCAATGAAATTCGAAGCGGAAGGAAAAGTTCTTCACGCTATACAGATTTTACACCAACTTATTAATGATTATCCATTGGAACTTTCAGTTCCAATAGCTCTATCGACCATTTATGAAAAACAGGGAAATATTCTTAGCAGTAAAAGGGTCTTGCTGGAGGCGCTCAATCGGAACCCGGATAACAAAACATTACGACTTTATACCGGACATTTTCTCTTCAAAAATCAGTACTGGAATGAGACAATAGATATTCTTTCTCGTCTTCTTCCTGAAGAAGAACCGATTGCAATGTTTTTTACCGGTTATGCTTATTATATGTTGCAGGACTACAAGATTGCTAGGGGATTTTTCAGGTTATATCTGAAATCAAATAAAAATCCGGAATTTTTACAGGATGCGTACCTTTATCTCTGCAGAATTGCAATACAATTAAATGATTTCGAGGATGCGCTTAATTTTGTGAAAAAGGCAGCGCAGTTTTCTTCTACAAACTTTGAAATCTCTTTATTGTTTGCAATAGTCTATTTTAATCTGGATATGGTTTCACATGCTATGGATTCTATTGAGAGTGCTCTGAAACTCAAACCGGATGATAGATTGGCGCTGGAGTGGGCGGGGAAAATATATCTGGCAGGACAGGAATACCGTAAAGCAGAGAATTGTCTTCGAACGCTCATTAATGAGTCAGATGAAATTGATGCAGAGGTGTATTCGATACTTGGAAGTGCTTGTCTGAATAATAAAAATTTTAATGATGCTGTTCATTTTTTTGAACTTGCTCTAAAGATAAATCCGGAGTTAGAATCAGCAAAGAAAGGCCTTACGCAGGTTGCCGCAGAGAATATTTATTAACCTCGGAATTATTCTTCTTTGCCTTAATTTTTTTTCACCGCTTAATTTTGCCGGTCAAAATGATTCACTTTTAGAAAATGGGGTACAATCATTTCGGGATAAGAATTTTAAGCAAGCAAAAAACATACTTAACCAATACATCTCCCGGTCTCCTGCAGAGCTAAAAAAAAGAATTGCACTACTTTACATCGCCAAATGTGAAATGCAGTTACGCGAATATCTCCCTGCTGAAACAAAATTGATTCAGTTAGTAAATAGTTCAGGTGGAGAAATATTTGAAGATGTTTGCATAACTCTTAGTGAGTTATATTGGAAACAAAAAAAGAAAAATGAAGTTGTAGAGTATTTATTATTGCTTTCGGATTCACTCTACACAAAGGCACGATTTTCATTAGTGTTTAATTATTTAAGTGCTGTAATAGATAATTTATCGGAAAAGGAAATTAAAGTACTACCTGAACTTCCATCCATTAAACAAAAGAGCGATTTCTTATTTCTGCTGATAGGAAAGTATTATTACAGAAAAGGCGTAACGGGCAAAGCAGAAGATTACTTACTTAAGGTAATTACTAACTACCCTCAATCACGATGGCATTCAGAGGCGCTGAAGGTTTACACTGCAGGCGGAGATACAGAATTATCAGATACCGGCAATTTGAAGAAAAATATCATTGCTGTTGTACTCCCTCTCAGCGGATCAAAAAACGATAAAAAATCTGCCGCAAATGAAGTGCTTGATGGAATTAAGCTGGCAATCAATAATCACAATGGAAAGTCGAAAGACAGATATTTTCTTTGGATATTCGACTCAGCAAGAAATAAACGAGCCATTGCAGAGATTTCTGCCCAAATCAGAATGAATAAAAATGTTGCGGCTGTTATCGGAGCTCTTTACAGTGATGAAACCGAATTTCTGGCTAATGAACTAGCAACATTGGATATCCCATTGATTGCACCTACAGCTACCGATGATACATTAACGGCAATAAATAAGTACCTTATTCAGGCTAACCCGTCTTTTGTAATGCGTGGTCGTTCAGATGCAGAATATATTCTTAAATATGAAGGCAAGCGAAGTATTGCCGTTATGTATGCCGAAGAGGGTTATTCCGCTATTTCAGCGAAAGCATTTATAGAACATTTTCATCAATCGGGTGGCACAGTAGTTTTTCAAAATAGTTTTTCTCAATCGAGGACGGATTTACGCGAAATAATACAAAAAATCCGTCAGTTTAGTAATGATATCGAAGGAATATATATCCCTGTTTCAGAACGACATGCAGTGAGAAAAATATTAACTGAATTTAGTAAAGCGGATATTCATATTCCCATTTATGGAAATCAGGATTGGTTTCAGCCACCAGTACTTGATGATTTTCCTTCATACGCGGGAATGATGGTGATTTCTTCTGATTATTTTATTGATTATTCCGATGCTGAATATTTTAGTTTAAATGAAAAATTTCATTTAGTAAAACATTATGACATTAACCGCAATGTCTTGTATGGATATGATGCGGCAAATTTTCTCCTGCAAAATATTGATACACAAAATTTTACTCCTTCCGATACACGAAAAAAATTAAAAGGGTTGCATAACGATATAATAACCGGTATTGGAAGAATTAATACTTCGATGAATTTTATCAGATATCAGAATGGAATTTTTTATCTCATCACGCGGATACATCAGGAGCAGTAAATGCGGCGGATGAAAGAAATGCCTGAACAAGACAGGCCACGGGAAAAATTGTTGAAGCGTGGACCACAAAGTTTAACTGACTCCGAGTTAATTGCTATACTGCTTCGCACAGGAATAAAAGGCGTTTCTGTTCTGGAAGTAGCCGCAGAGCTTACCGACAAATACCGTAACTTAGCTGTGTTGGCAACCCAACAACTTCCGGCACTACGAGATGTTTGTGGCATAGGAAATGATAAGGCGGCAACATTACTGGCCGCTTTCGAAATCGCACGGCGTATAGGTGAGCAACAACGCGCAATCGATAATCGCAAAATTACATCACCGGAAGAAATAGCCAAATTTTTTATGGCCAGACTCAGAGACAGGCTCAAGGAATCATTTTTTGTAGTTTGCCTTAGTTCATCAAATACAATACTACATTACGAAGAAATATCTATTGGTGCTTTGGATGCCAGTATTGTTGACCCAAAGGAAGTCTTTAAAGTAGCTCTGGAATGGAAAGCTAAAAGTCTTATATTACTGCATAATCATCCCTCCGGAAATACAGAGCCGAGTAATGAAGATATTAAAGTAACAAAGCGGTTGATTGAAGGCGGAAAAATTCTTAATATCAGCATTCTGGATCATCTGATTATTACCCATAATGGGTATTGTAGTATGGCTGAAAAAAGGCTAATTTAGCATTGTCCCTTTAAAAATTATCGTGTTTATTTATTTGATAAATGCGGCTAAAAGTTTAAATTTAAAAATATTTTTCCAAAAAAAGATACTTAACGGAGGACGCAGATGAAGAATCATATCAGATCGTTCGCAGTAGCC
>CAYTLQ010000011.1:0-19626 GCA_964438715.1 uncultured Ignavibacteriaceae bacterium | reverse complement strand
TTTCTTGAACTTCTCATTTGCTGCTGATGTGAATAAATCGACATTATTGATTTTGTTGCTTCTCATTCGTTTCCTCTTATTTGTCTGAAGCAATTTTATTTAAATTCTTCATCATTGTCAATTAATTTTTCAGAGGTTTCACTATAAATTATCAATGACTCACTTTTCCCGTGAAATGTTCCCTTTACGGGGAATACTTCCAAACGCGACTCATCAATAAAAGCATACCCTTTGCGGGAGGCTTTTATTATTACATAATCCTTTACTGTTTTCAGATACGATTCAAGCGTCGCTTTATCGATACTGAACCGGATTTGAACCGGACCGAATAATTTTTCAGCTTCGGCTTTGCCAAACAACTTTCCATGTACCCCAACACTTCCCTGTCCGAAAACACTTCCTGCCATTAGAAGCAGTAAAGCGAGTGAAACAAAAAGTTTTTTCATAGTTTTACCTTAATTGTGATTGGGACGCAAAAATTAGTTTATATTCAAAACAAAGTCAATTAATTTAGTATGAACGGTGGGAAATTGCCGTCGAATTGGCGATTTAAGTTTCATTTGAAAAAAATGTGGCAAAGGAATAGTTAAAGATACCGGTTTGCTCTTTAAATTTCCCGGCAATAATATTTTATATAAAGAACTAAATACGCAATACCGAAAAATATCGGAACAGGTTATTATGTAAAGAATTTTGTTGGTGGCAAGCGTATTTTAGCGACAACCTACACTTACAATTAAGGTTCTTTCTAATTGATATTTTCCTTAAATACATAATTTAATACTAAATAATGCTTGTATAATAATCTTATTTATGTAATTTTGTGATATAAAAAAGATTTAAGATGGCTTTATTACCATATTCAGAAGAACAGATTCTTGACCGACTAAGATTTGAAAATCCCTGGTGGGTAACCGGAACAGTTGAAGAATATTATACTTCTATGCAAAGAAGATTGTATTTTGACCTGTTTATGCCTCTGGTTGCAGAGACAGGTGTCAGAAGAGCAGTTGTACTAATGGGACCACGAAGAGTTGGAAAGACGGTAATGATGTATCACGCCGTTCAAAATCTGCTAGAAAATAAAATTGACCCTTTGAAAGTAGCTTTCATTTCAATTGAAACACCCATCTACAACAACATCAGCTTAGAGCAACTTTTTAGTTTTTGCCGAAGGGCAACAAAGCAGGAGAGTCCCATAGGCTGGTATATCTTCTTTGATGAAATACAATACTTAAAAGATTGGGAAGTGCATCTAAAGTCTTTGGTTGACAGTTATCCTCATACTCGCTTTGTGGTTTCAGGTTCTGCAGCTGCTGCATTACGACTTAAGAGCAATGAGAGCGGAGCAGGACGATTTACAGATTTTATGTTGCCACCGTTGACCTTTAATGAGTTTATACATTTGAAACAATTAAACAGGCTCATCACAGAAACAAATTTTGAATGGCAAGGCAGTTTGACAAAATTTTACAGCACCAATAATATTAATGAGCTTAATAAGCATTTTTTGGACTACATCAATTACGGTGGTTACCCGGAAGTAATTTTTTCAGATAAAATTCAAAGCAATCCCGGGCGGTATATCAGAAGCGACATCATTGACAAAGTATTGTTGAGAGATTTGCCGAGCCTTTACGGAATAAGAGATGTGCAAGAGCTTAACTCGTTATTTACGGCTATTGCATACAACAGTGCGGGTGAAGTGAGCCTTGAAGATTTAAGTAAAAATTCAGGCGTCCAAAAAAATACCATTAAACGCTACATTGAGTATTTAGAAGCTGCATTTTTGATAAAAGTGGTTCATAAAATTTCAAATAAACCTAAACAGTTTCAGCGAGCAACACAGTTTAAGATTTACCTGACAAATCCATCACTACGAAGCGCCTTATTTGCTCCATTGCAACCGACTGACCCATTTATTGGAAACATGGTTGAGACGGCAATTTATGCTCAATGGCTTCACAGGGATTGGTTTACACCTTACTATGCAAGATGGCAAAAAGGAGAGGTTGATATGGTAAAACTTGACGACAAAAATTTCAAACCGCAATGGGCTGTAGAAATTAAGTGGAGTAATCAGTTTTTTGAAAAACCTGGTGACTTAAAATCTCTTCTGCAATTTTTAAAGGACAACAACTTACAAACTGCTTTAATTACAACTATTGACAAGGAAGGAACTAAAGAATTAGACAGTTTAAAACTAAAATATATTCCTGCATCGGTTTATGCATATACCGTTGGAAAGAACACTATTTTACAAAAACAAAAACACAGCTAATGACAAGAGAATGCAAGCCGTCAACAGCGGTTTGCGTCAGGCGGGGTGACATGCTTCTATTGACAATTTTGTGAATAATCGAAGTGCGGTACTTCGTATGGAGTACAGAGCTGAAAAGCCGGCCGGAACGCCAGGCGCCAAAACTTTATTAAAGGAATTTATATTTTACTTTAATATATTAAAACTAAAATAAAAAAAATCTTATGTTACTTTTATAAAACAAAAATGATACAATTAGAAAACTACATAGCCGGACAATATCGCAAAGACCCTACGGGATACAGCTATTTCCTCCCAACTGCAATCAATGACATTTGGGAATGGAACGACCGCAGTATCAATACACTTTTAGAAAAAGCCGCCATTAAACTGGGCGAGCTGAATTCGTTCTCAAAATTAGTGCCGAATGTAGATTTGTTTATTCAGATGCATGTTAGCAAAGAAGCCGTTATTTCCAGCCGTATTGAAGGCACACAAACCAAAATAGATGAAGCCTTTTTAGATGAAAAGGACATAGCGCCCGAGCGCAGAAACGATTGGCGGGAAGTAAACAACTACATCAACGCCTTAAACACCGCCATTAAAGAACTTCAAACCTTGCCCATTTCCACTCGATTGCTCAAAAAAACGCACCAAATATTATTGCAAAATGTTCGGGGAGAACACAAACAACCCGGAGAATTCAGAACTTCACAAAATTGGATTGGTGGCAACACGCTGGCTGATGCCGTATTTATACCTCCTCATCATATGTATGCTACAGAGCTAATGAGCGACCTAGAAAAGTTTTTAAACAACAACGAAAATCAGGTGCCGGCACTCATCAAAATTGGCATTGCACATTACCAGTTTGAAACCATACACCCTTTTTTAGACGGCAATGGTCGCATTGGGCGTTTGCTCATTACATTGTTTTTAGTGGAACAAAAAATTCTTAATAAACCCTTGCTTTATCTCTCAGCTTACTTTGAAAAAAACAAAGGACTCTATTACGACAATCTCACTTTTGTTCGTACCAAAAATGATATGAAACAGTGGCTGAAATATTTTTTGGTAGGTATAGCCGAAACAGCCGAAAATGCTACTCAAACGCTCACTCAAATTTTGGAATTAAAAACAAGGTTAGAACAAAATATCCACAGTCATTTCGGAAAAAGAACAGGAAACGCTAATGCGCTACTCAACCATTTATTCAAAAAGCCAGTGGTGCGGGTAAACGAAGTGAAAGAACTCACCCTAAGCACTTACAAAACAGCCAATGATTTGGTAACTGACTTTGTCCATGCCGGTATTCTTAAAGAAATGACCGGATACGAACGCAACCGAATTTTTGTGTTTGACGAATACTTAAAACTTTTTAGTAGATAACAATGGCATTTTTACACGAAATATTTAACAATCCGTTTGCAAAGAAAACTATGGCACAAGTAGAAGTGCCCAATTGGATTAGCGATAATCTAAAATTTGAGCAACAGCCTTATCAGATTGAAGCGTTTAAGCGATACATATACTTAGACCAAGAAGATTTAGAAGAAAAGCCCAAAAAACCTTACCACTTGCTTTACAATATGGCAACGGGTAGTGGAAAGACTTTGATAATGGCAGGTTTGATGTTGCACCTTTATCAAAAAGGCTATCGCAACTTTTTGTTTTTTGTAAACAGCAACAATATCATTCAAAAAACCAAAGACAATTTTCTCAACCCGCAGACTTCAAAATACTTGTTCAACGACAAAATTGTAATTGAAGGGAAAGAAGTTTTAATAAAGGAGATTGACAATTTTGAAGAAGCCGACCGTGAAAATATCAATATAAAGTTTACCACCATTCAACAGCTTCATATTGACCTGAACAAAACCAAAGAAAACAGCGTAACCTACGAAGATTTTAAAGACAAAAAATTAGTTTTGATTGCTGACGAAGCCCACCACTTAGTAGCAGGGACAAAATCGGGAAATTTGTTTGGCAGTTGGGAAGACACGGTAAAGAAAATTCACGAATCCAATTTTGAAAATATCTTGTTGGAGTTTACGGCAACAATTGACACCGAAACAGCGGAATTAGTGAAACACTATCAAGACAAAGTAATTTTCAAATACGACCTTGCCGAGTTCCGCAAAGACAAGTATTCGAAAGAAATAAATCTTATCCGTGCTTTGTATGACGAGCAGGACAGGATTATCCAGGCGTTGATATTGAATTTGTACCGTCAGGAATTGGCTACTTCAAACAATATCAATTTAAAACCCGTAATACTGTTTAAAGCCAAAAAGACAATCAAAGAATCATAACTAAACAAAGAGAACTTCCACAAACTGATTGACGATTTTTCGGTAGCGATGGTAGAGAAAATACAAAAGACCTCTACCGTTCCTATTGTTCAAAAGGCTTTCCGATTTTTTGAAGCCAAAGGCATTTCAGCTAATGAGATAGTAAAACGCATTCAAGCCAATTTCAAACCCGAAAATTGCCTGAGTGCCAACAATGATGCAGAAGCCGAGCAAAACCCAATATTGTTAAACACTTTAGAAGACGAAAACAATCCCATCCGTGCTGTTTTTGCCGTTCAGAAACTGAACGAAGGCTGGGATGTTCTTAATTTATTTGATATCGTTCGGTTATATGAAGGCAGAGATGGCAGAGAGAACAGACCTGGGAAAACTACCCTTGCAGAAGCGCAGCTCATTGGTCGTGGTGCAAGATATTATCCGTTTGCCTTAGAAAAAGGACAAGACAAGTTTACCCGAAAATTTGATGATGATATTTCCAACGATTTGAAAACATTGGAAGAATTGTATTATCACACCAAAGAAGACAACCGTTACATTTCGGAATTGAAGAAAGCCCTTGTTGATTGGGGTATTTATGAAGATGACGAAAACCTTGTTACTAAACAACTAACTTTAAAATTAGACTTTAAGGGAACAGACTTTTATCGTGACGGACATGTTTTCTATAACAAGAAAATTCCGAAAAGCTTTGACAACATAAAATCATTTGCCGATTTAGGTGTTAAGAAAACCAATTACCGACATACGCTTTCGTCAGGAGTTGGCAGAATTTCATCAGCCATCGGGTTTGAAATGGAAAATCCACCAGCAGAATATGAAATAGTAAAATCTAAAGATATAAAGTTATCTGATATTCCAAAAAATGTTATCCGTTTTGCATTAAGTCAAAATCCGTTTTTCTATTACGATAGTTTATCCCATTACTTTCCAAATATAGGTTCACTTTCCAATTTCATTGACAGCACTGACTTCTTAGCAGGTTTAGAAATCACTTTCAGCGGAACAGCAAACCGACTAAAAGAACTTACCCATTTCGACTATTTGCAAGCCTTAAACGGACTATTGCAAAGCATTGAAGCAGACATAAAGAGCAACTCTACAGAATATGAAGGTTCAGACTATATCAAAGAACCGATTCACAAAGTTTTCAAAGACAAAGAAATCAAGGTTTATAAGGATAGCGAACGAGCAGAGGGTCAAGAAACATTGGTAGCAAACGAGCCTTGGTATGTTTACAATGCCAACTACGGAACAAGTGAAGAAAAGAAATTTGTAGAACTGTTTTCCAGACGATTTAACGACTTAAAACAAAAGTTTGATAATATTTACTTAATCCGAAACGAAAGAGAAATAAAAATCTTCGACAAACTCGGACGAGCCTTTGAACCCGACTTTTTGCTTTTCTGCAAACAACGTGACGGTGAACAAATGACTTTTCAGGTTTTTATAGAACCAAAAGGAGAGCATCTGAAAGGACACGACAAATGGAAAGAAGACTTTTTGAAAGAAATAAGAGCAGAACAAAAGACAATCAAAATAGACACAGACACATATTTGATAACAGCCGTTCCATTTTACAATTACAAAAACGAAAATGAATTTAAAACGACATTGGAAAACGCATTACACGAATAGAAATGCCAATGCTATTGGTAGTACATTTACAAAATCGTATAAGCCCTTGCTAAAGCCTGGTTTTACTAAAGAGCCACCAAGCCAATGCACAAAGGCAGAAACAAAATGATTACGAATAAACACGAAAGAAAAAAAGGGCAGCCGGTAACAGCCGTTTTCCGCAATGAGGGCAGATGTGGTTAAATAAAGTGCAGTGCTCCGAAATCCCCCACTGCGGCAGGCGGCAAAACATTATACCTCATCGTAGGACGACACCTAACGGACAGAAAACTTGACTGCAGCACTAATCATATTATTCGCAATTTCATTTCTCGCAGCAACAGTTTCTGGAGCAGCAGGATTTGGCGGTGCATTAGTTTTGCTTCCCGTTTTGACTGCAATAGTTGGTATAAAAGCAGCCATTCCAATTTTGACAATCGGACAAATATTCGGTAACGCTTCAAGAATTTGGTCTGGCAGACACGAACTAAAATGGAGGCCAATTATCTTCTTTTTACTGACCGCTATTCCTTTAACATTTTTAGGCAGTTATCTATTCACTGAAATTGACAGCTACAAAATAAAAACCGGAATTGGCATTTTTCTCATTCTATTGGTCATTCATCGTAGGACAAACATTATAAAAATTGAACTTGGCGACAAAGGAATGTTACTTGGTGGCGGGCTGACAGGTTTTTTATCGGGACTTGCAGGAAGTGCCGGACCACTAGGAGCTGCTTTTTTTCTTGGAATTGATATGACACCGACAGCCTACATTGCAAGTGAAGCATTTACCGCACTGATAATGCACCTGACCAAGACAATCGTTTATAACAAATATTCATTAATCGGACAGACCGAACTTTATTATGGACTTTTTATTGGCATAGCGATGATTTTGGGCAGTTGGACAGGAAAGAAAATAATTGAAAAATTGAGCCGAGAGAAATTTATTTTGCTCATTGAAGTTTTGCTTATAGTATCAGGACTTCAACTAATAATATTGTCAGCGAAATGACAGCGAAAAAACGAGAACAACGAAGGCATAACACGGGTTTTGCGTCAGGCGGGGTGACTTGCAATCCTGGAGCTTTCTGCTTCTAATAAACTTTAGTAAAATTAAGTTTCATACTCCGAAACCCGACCGAACACAAGCCCGCAACCGTTAGTCGTAACGGCGGATTCAGTGATTCGTATGATCCACATCCTGCAAATAGTAGGTTCAAGTGCAATTCTTCGAATGAACTTTTATGCTAATTATCCTCCTGCCAATAGCTAGGCCGTTAACCTTCCAATTTGACTATACTACTTTTTCATCAGAACGCTGAAGTATGTATAATAACTGTTGATAGGGTTCACTTGAAAAAATGGCGCTAAAAGTTATTTACTACTTTCCCCTCTGCTCCGGAGGATAGTAACTACAACCAGAATTTCAAAGAAACCCGATTTTATATTAATTCTTTTACAAAAAAAATATTAATTGCAAAATGGCAATTATTTACACTTATTACAAAATTCTCTGATTTACATTGTTCATCGTCTTGCAACCGATAATTGCCTGTTAGCAAACAATAAATCAATTAGTGGTAGAGAAAAATAATTGGTAATTATAAATTAAATTCCTCTTCTCCGTTAAAATTCTTCACCAGATTTTATGGCATATTAGTTGACCAATCGGAGTAAAGAAAATTATCCGATTCAGAGTTAAGAATTAATATGCTGAAATATTACACTTCAATAATAATACTCCTGTTGGCTACTGTTCTTGTCAGTTCCTGTAGCGAAGAAGCAGAGAATTTAACGAAACCTGAAAAAGTCCAGATTCACAGTGCTGATTTTGCCTCACCGTCTTCATCCGGATTCCACGGTAATGTAATTCGAAACCAGGGGCTTTACGACCTTAAGGAATGTCAGCGCTGTCACGCAAAAAACTACAGTGGCGGTACAACAGGCAGTAGTTGCCTTAACAGCGGATGCCATAACAATGCCTCCGGTCCTGAAGCATGTAATACCTGCCATGGAGTTTTTTCCGATACATCGAAAACAGCTCCTCCTCGTGATCTTTCCGGAGGATTCCTTAACACATCCCGAGGGGTTGGTGCACATACCGTTCACCTTGAAGGAGGAGATATAGGCAGAAAAGCCGAGTGTTCATGGTGCCACATTATTCCAACAGCATTAACCTCTGCCGGGCATCTCGATACTGATATGCGTGCAGAACTTGTGTTTGATTCTCTGGCAAATCACAAAACAGGTTCTCTTACCCCAAATCCTGTTTACAATCCTGAAACACTAACTTGCGCAAATACATATTGTCACGGTTATTTTGTTAACGGTAATCAATCCAATACCCCAAAGTGGACCGACGCCTCTGTGCGGTGTGGAAGTTGTCATGGCTCCGGCGATAATCCGCTCCCCGGTGGCACTCATCCGCAAATGCAGAACTGTGGTACTTGCCATGTTCAGTCAATTACCGTCACTATTACATCTACCGATACAGTTTACCGGTTTACGAATATACAGAACCATGTAAACGGGGTAGTTAACTATTAGCAGATCGAGGAAACCTATGAACCATAAACACTCCATCAAAATACAATTTATTGCATTAGCTTTTCTGATGCTTCTCTCTGCAACATTAGTATCATCTTGTAAAGAGGAGCCAGATACACCCACCGGAACAACAAATGTCCCTGAGGAAAAAGCCTCTTGTGTTGGCTGTCATACCGATTACCAGTTATTGAAAACTATCTTCAGCCCTGATACCGCAGCGGCAGGAGGTGGTTGTGGCGGTGAAACTCCTCATATAGAACCATATGACAGGGTCTATCTTGGTGGCTCAGGTTATGATGAGTTTAAGAACAGTTATCACGGTAAAATGAAATGTACTTCCTGCCACAATGGCGTTGATAATACAGGTGACAAAAAAGTTGCCCACTCTAATGATTTTATCAGGTATCCTTCTACACGCGCAGAAGAAAAATGCGCTAACTGCCATGCTGACATTGTTGCCCGTACAAAGAATAGTCTGCATGAACAAGGGTGGGGACAAAAAACTATGGTCTTTATGCGCTATGGTGCAAATAGTTTCGATGAACTACCGGAACAATTAAAAAGCGGTTATAAAACAAATTGCTCCACTTGCCATGGTACTTGTGGAGACTGCCATGTAAATCGTCCAAAAGCCGGTGGCGGTGGTTTATATCGAGGTCATAAATTCTTAAAAACACCCGATATGCGCGATAACTGCATAACTTGCCATACAAGTCGGGGCGGACATGCCTATCTTGGTATAGGTGCAGGAACTGTTCCGGATGTACATCTTACAAAAGCCGGCTACACATGTATTTCATGCCATACAAAAAACGAAGTACATGGTGATGGAGTAATTTATGATCAACGATATAAAATGGCACTAAAACCTGAATGTACAGACTGCCACGGTTCTGTCGCAACCTCAAACATGTATCATTCAACGCACATCAACACCTTCAGTTGTAACACATGTCACTCTCAGGATTATAATAACTGCGGTAGCTGCCATGTACACGGTGATGGCGCAAGGATACCTTCATATCTTGGTTATAAAATAGGAATGAATCCTATCCCGGAAACAAAGCCCTTTAAATACGCTACACTTCGACGATCACTTATGGCTCCCGATTCTTGGTCGAACTACGGAGTACCAATACTAAATAACTTTAGTGTGCGTCCAACATTTAAATATGCTACACCGCATAATATTCAAAAATGGACAAAACGCACACAGGTTGCCTCCGGTAAACCTTGTTACGATAATTGCCATATCATCAAAGAAGGCACAAATTTCAGGAATAAAGAACTTTACCTATTCCAGTCCGACCTGCAAAGCTGGGAAATGCCAGCCAGTCAGGGAGTAATTGTTGACGGTAAATTACCCGTCAGCTGGGGACTGGTAAAATAATACAAAAAATATATAAGGAGCATAACAATGAAAACAATTAACCGTTATTTACTGATACTTCTTCTTCCGTTCATTCTTTTCCTTTCAGCATGTAAAGAAGAATCAACTACACAACCAACACCTACGCCGGTTAATGAAGCGCAGGTTTTGGCTGAATATCTCGAGTCAACAGCAGGCGGCGACTTCCTTAATACAGCAGCCCCCGCAATGATTACTGCTGAAGAAGTACGCACATATCAGTTAACAAATCCATCAAAAATTCACATCATTGATATTCGTTCGACAACCGATTTTGCAAAAGGCCACATTGAAGGTGCAGTGAATGTACAGGTTAAAGATATTGCTAACTACATGAAAACTATTACTCCTTCTAACTACGATAAAATTGCTATTGTTTGTTATTCAGGTCAAACCGGAGGTTATGCTACCAGTTTGCTTCGCCTCCTTGGATACTCTAATGTTTACGATATGAAATTTGGTATGTCTGCATGGAACGACTCTGTAGAAAATAAATGGAAAACCAATATCGGTAATAATTATCCGCTTACTGATAAAACGGTCTATGCGAAAAATGCCGCAGGAGATCTCCCAACATTAAATACCGGGAAAACAACCGGAAGGGAAATTCTTGAAGCACGCGTTAATACTCTGCTTGCCGCCGCAGATCCTTTTGGCGATATAAAAATTGCTTGGAACACCGTTACGGCTAATCTTTCGAATTATTATATCATCAACTATTGGACTTTAGCACAGTACAATCTTGGACACATGCCCGGAGCCGTTCAGTACACTCCAAAAGCCGATCTTAAACTTTCAACTTTCTTAAAAACTTTGCCTACTAATAAAACTATTGTTCTGTACTGCTTTACAGGTCAAACCTCTGCACAGGTAGCTACTGTCCTTAAATTGTTAGGTTACGATGCAAAGTCTTTGCTGTACGGCGCCTCAATTATGAATTATGACTTACTCGTTAATAATAATTTAACCCGCTGGCAAGATAGTGAGTGTAAATATTATCCGTATGTTAAATAAGTGATATTGCTTTTATCCAATTAAAGGGCTGTATTTTTACAGCCCTTTTTTTGTTTAAACAATCATTTTAGAGAATTGGATTACGGTGCCGTTTTTCTATTTTTGAATCTGATAATCTTCGGATAAGAAATATGAAGAAATTGTGCCACGGGTTACCGGTTCCTTTATTTTTATTTATTCTCATATACCCTCATTACCTTAATGCTCAGGTTGCACTGAGTGGTTTTTCGAGGAGCCAATATTTCGACGAGCAGGTCAAAACATTTACATTTAATCCCGGAGTGCGGATTCATATTATTGCACCACCGGTAGCGCAGTTTAATCCCACACTGCCAACTGCACTTACATTCTTTGCTCTTCCAAATGGAAATACAATAGAACAGACCATAGGGAAAAAACTCCGTCCCGGCGATGACTGGCATTTCGACATACAACATATCGGAGCTCAGACCCGTTTTTTACGGGCAAATGTAACGAACTATAACACTGTTACAATCTATCTCGAAACATCACAAAAAAGCTGGCCTTCGTGGCGAAGTGCGAATCCAAATAATGCTGTCCTTATTAAAGCGATGGTTGACTCAATCAGAAATATGTTTTCTGCATACAATCCGTTTGTTGTTTTAACCGGACACAGTGGCGGCGGCAGTTTTACTTTCGGCTTTCTGAATGCAGTAACAGAAATACCTGTATATGTAAAACGAATTTCATTTCTCGATAGCAATTATGGTTACGATAACTCTTACGGACCAAAATTTCTCAACTGGCTTAATGCCTCTGCTGAAAATTACTTATGCGTTATTGCCTATAACGACAGTGTTGCACTTCTTAATGGCGTACCTGTTGTAAGCCCCACCGGCGGAACATGGTACCGCAGTAGAATGATGGTTAGCTATCTCTCAAATTATATTCCTGTAACATATACTGCTGATAGTGTTTTCCTCCGATATACTGCATTGGAGGGAAGAGTGAAATTTATATTAAAGACAAATCCCACCAGAGCAATATTACACACCATTCAGGTTGAGCTCAACGGATTTATTCAGGGGATGGTCTCGGGAACGCAAGCCGAAGATATCGGTTACACTTATTACGGACCGAGAGCATATTCGCAGTATATTCAAACCGATCTGCCGAAACTTATTAACATACCCCCCAGACAACCCGGCGCGCTTACCGGAAGTCAGTTTATGAATTCCATTCTGACAACCCCTTTCGCACAGCGTGAAGAAGCCATTTTTACACAATTCTCACAAGGTAATGTCCCTCATTTTATGCGGACATTAAAAAAACATCAGTCGGTTTTTCTTGATGCCTCCGGAGTATCACATACTCTTATTTATGAAGTGATGCCGGACTATCTCTGTATTGGAAGCGACTCTGATTACTGTCGTGTACCTATGGGCCCGATTACCGCACAAAAAATTGCCGACCAATACGGTATGGTAATGCCTACTTCGAAGTTGGTTGATGACATTTATTCCAAAGCAGGGCTTAAACTGGCTCCGGTTACCTATGCACCAGTCGGTAACCAGAACGAACAGGTTGCAAAGTTCATTGAACACAATTCTGCTATTGAAGTTCAAAGGATAGCCTCCGGGATGCCATTAGGTACGCTGATTGGCGGCACAAAAAAAGATGTTGTACTCAGTAACCTTATTACCGATCCGTCGCGTCCCTATCATGTAGTTATTTATGGTTGGCATCAGCTTAACGGAACTCCAATTCAGCCACTTACAAACATTCACATTAATACCTATGTTGACTACAGTCATGGCATTCGCCTGCTGAATAAAGAGGTTCTTCTCGACAGTATAGTTAAAACCATTCCCGAACTGCTTTCTCACCCTACATTATACAAGGTAGTAAGCAACGAAAGCGGACCAATGACCCAGACCAGCTACCTGAAAGACAGCACTCTTCCCGCAACACCGCGTTCATTTGGAATTAAGGCTAATGGTTCAGGCTCTTTACAAATAGTCATAAAACCCGATACGAACATAACCGGATATATGGTTTTTGCAAGTCCGGATGGCGTAAACTTTCCCGATTCCATTCCGGCAAGTTCACCAACAATAACAATCAATAACCTTCGTAATGATAGTATATATTATATCAGGCTTAAAGCTGTGAATGCATCCGGTCGCTCAACAGCCTCTGAAGTTTTAGCCTGTATGCCCGGAACTGCAACACAGAGATATTTGATTGTTCATGGTTTTGATCGTGCTACTACCGGCAACACTTTTAATTTTATAAACCGCCATGCTCCTTCAATTAAAGCCGCAGGGAAAGCATTCGATTCCGCAACGAATGAGGCTTTGACAGATAATCTCTTCCAACTTTCTTCCTATCATGCAGTAGATTTCATTCTTGGTGATGAAAGTACGGTAAATGAAACCTTTAGTACTGCAGAGCAGTCTTTGGTAAAAATGTATCTGCAGAACGGAGGAAAAGTTTTTGTATCCGGTTCGGAAATAGCCTGGGATCTTGATTACAAAGGAACCTCAACAGATAAAGATTTTATTTACAACTATTTATTTTCGTATTACACTAACGATGCCCCCAATAACTCACCGGGAGTATATTATAACGCGGAGCTGTTTAATTTAACGAGTACAGGCTTTCCTTTCTCATTCGATAATGGTACACACGGTACAATTAATGTAAGGTATCCTGATGTTATTAAACCCCGTTTGGGCGGAAAACCATTTGCCCGCTATACAGGAATAGACACTTCGCAGGGGGTTGCGGGTATTTACAGAAATACCGATCTTCCCAGTCCGTATGTTACAGGCAAGGTAGCAGTTATGGGCATTCCATTTGAATCGGTGTATCCCGACAGCGTTCGTAATAAAATTATGAAAGAGATTGATCAGTACTTTGGTGCCTATGTAAATGATGCAGAAAACACAGGCGAAAGACCCGGTGAATTTGTTTTATACCCGAATTATCCAAACCCATTTAATCCCATTACAGTAATTCGGTATTCCGTTCCTGAGGACGGTATGGTTTCTCTTGTGATTTATGATATACTCGGTAAAGAAATTATCAGACCGATTAATCATTTTCAGAGAGCAGGGACTTATGAAATTGTTTTTAATTGTGCCTTACAAAGCAGTGGAATTTATTTTTGTGAACTCCGCTCAGGTAAAAATGTTAGCAGGATAAAAATGAATTTGATTAAATAATTTTGTATCAATAGTCATCTGAGAAATAAGTAATAATCTTTTTGAGGATTTTTTTTCATTTACTTATCATTGAATTAATGATTTAACAAAGTATGGGAATACTTCAATGAAAATTAACGGAATACGCAACATTCTCTACACAGTAGCAAAGATCCTCGGCGATATTAACGCAGTACAGAAGGGGAAAATAGGTCAGCGCATCCTTCGGCGCCTTGCGGGCAAACTCGCCGGTCGAATGATGAATAAACTTCCAAAATAACTTAGTAATCCAAACTACCGGCAACAATGTTTGCTATCTGTGCCCGTAAAGGTACCACATCACCCTTTATGCCTGAAGGGTGCAACCGATTGGTAAGAATAATAATATAAAGTTTTTTTTCAGGTACTATGAGCAGAGATGTACCGGTGAATCCGGTATGTCCATATGCCTCATAAGGAAATAGTTCACCCTTTTGTCCCATATAATCGGATGAGACATCCCAGCCAAGTCCTCTGCCGGAAAATTTAACCGGCGCATACACTTTTGTCATCAGCTCCACAGTTGCGGGGGAAAGAATTCTTTTATCGTTCAGTCGTCCTTTATTCAGCATCATCCTGCAAAAAATTGACATATCAACCGCCGTAGAGAAAAGACCGGCATTTCCTGAGATTCCCCCCTGAATACTGGCAAGAGGGTCATGAACAAACCCGCATATAGTACCTGTGGAAACGGTTTCTGTAGGTGCGCAACGCTCTTTTAATGCTCCCGCCGGATTAAATGTTGTACTTTTCATATTGAGCGGAATAAATATTTCATCCCTGCAAAATTCTGCAATGTTTTTTCCCGAAACTATTTTAACTATTTCAGCCAGAGTGATAAAGCCGAGACAGGAATAAACAAATTCCGTCCCCGGTGGTGAATTTTTCTTCAAACCTGCAATATGTTCAATAGTACCTGCGGGAGCCGGATCACCGTATTTTGCCCTGATTACTTCAGTATCGGCATAAGCCGGTAATCCGCTGGTGTGTGTGAGCAAATGATAAATCCGTGCATGCAATTCTTTGCCACTGCTGTCTTTGTATGAGCTAAAACCGGGAATGTATTTTCTCACCTGGTCATTAAGTTTTAGCTTGCCTCTTTCAACAAGTATCATAACTGCTGTTGCAGTTGCAACGGGCTTGGTAACAGATGCCATGTCAAAAACTGTTTCTGGCGACATCTTTTTTATTTCAGGTGTGACTACTGAGTTACCAAATGCCTTCCTGTAAACAACTTTATCGCCTACACCAATGAGTATAACTGCACCCAGACATTTTTTTTCTGCAATTGCGTTGGTTACAGCGCTATCTATGTAATTCAGCCTTTCCAAGTTGATTGGGAAGTTTTTTATACTATTTTTTCCTTTCTTTTGTCCGTTAACAGTCAGTGCTAATAGAATAATAAATGGTAAAAGCAGTTGGTACTTCATAATACTATATGATATAAGATATTTGTCGCCAAAGATAACGATTTTATCAGACCAAATATATCACAAAGACAAAACATTTTTACCGGCTCATTACATCAAAGTTTCTAAAGTTGTAAGTAGAATCTATTATAATTAATTTTTCTATTTATATTCGGAGTCTTCTATGTTCAGATGCACAGTTCTTACTTTAACGATTCTTCTGCACATCACAACCTTCTCTCAACAGAAACTTGTATCATTTGTCGATCCGTTTATCGGTACCGGTGCACACGGACATACCTTTCCGGGCGCAGTTGTGCCTTTTGGTATGGTACAGCTAAGCCCTGATACCGATACACGCGGGTGGGACTGGTGTTCCGGCTATCACGCTTCCGATAGCTCTATTATCGGATTCAGCCACACGCATCTTAGCGGAACCGGCGCCGCTGATCTGGGAGACATTCTTGTAACGGCTGTTACCGGACCTGCTCAGTTTTCTGCCGGTTCAAAGGAGTCACCTCTTACCGGCTATCGTGCAGTATTTGATAAATATTCCGAAAAAGCTGAACCGGGATATTATTCTGTTTTTCTGAAAGAATACGGCATACTTGCCGAGATGACAGCAACAGAAAGAACCGGCTTTCATCGTTATACTTTTCCATCAGCAGAAGAAGCTTATATTATTGTAGATTTGGAACACGGTATCTCTGACCGCACTACACAGTCGTATATAAAAGTAGTCTCACCCACAAAAATTGAAGGTCTCCGACGCTCTAATGGCTGGGCTAATGATCAATTCGTGTATTTCGTTCTTGAATTTTCCAGGCCATTCATATCCTCCTTAATGGTGCGGGGTACAATGCCCTTCTTAAATAACAATTTTGCCGAATCTGAACAAGGTGTTAAAGGTTTCTTTAAATTCAAAACAAAAAAGGATGAAACCATACTCGTTAAAGTTTCATTGTCGTCAGTTGATGTTGCAGGTGCAGAAAAAAATCTCACCGCAGAAAATTCAGGATGGGATTTTGAAAAAATTCGTGCAAGTGCCTCTGCATTATGGGAGAAAGAACTAAGCAAAATTATTGTTGAGGGAAATAATAAAAACGATAAAATTAAATTCTATACAGCTCTGTATCATGCTTTTCTTGCTCCGTATCTTTATTCTGATGTTGACGGGCGATACAGAGGAATGGATGGGAAAATACACACCGCAAAAGATTTTCGGATGTATAATGTATTCTCTCTATGGGATACATACCGTGCCGCTCATCCACTTTACTCGTTACTCGATGCAGAAAGAACGAAGGATTTTATGCGCTCTCTCCTTGCAAAATATGAGGAGTTTGGCGTTTTACCTGTTTGGGAACTTGCATCGAATGAAACAGGATGTATGATAGGTTACCACTCGGTGCCTGTGTTAGCTGATGCTATAATGAAAGGAATTAAAGGATTCGACTATGAAAAAGCATACGAAGCTATGAAGAGAAGCGCTATGCAGGATACTCTTGGTATTGAATTCGTAAAAAAAATGTGCTATATCCCCCGCGATCGTTCTACCGATGTTGTTTCCCGTACTCTCGAGTATGCCTATGATGACTGGTGTATTGCACAGTGCGCAAAACTCCTTGGAAAACAAGAAGATTACAAATACTTTATAACCCGTGCATCATACTACCAAAATGTATTTGATCCCGAAACGAAAATGATGAGAGGTCGGTATTTCGATGGCAGATGGAAAGAAAATTTTGACCCCACCGAGCCTTCGGGTCTTGGCGTTACCGACTTTACTGAAGGAAATTCCTGGCAATACACATGGTATGTGCCGCAGGATGTCGAGGGGCTTATTGCCTTAATGGGAGGAGAAAATGCTTTTATCACCAAATTGGACTCGTTATTTATCGTTAAGCAAAATGAAAAGTTCCACACACCCGCTGATGTTACCGGACTTATCGGGCAATATGCTCATGGCAACGAACCAAGTCATCATATAAGCTATTTATACAACTATGCAGGTGTTCCCGAAAAAACCCAGCGGCTTACACGAAGAATAATGAACGAACTTTATCTCACAGGTCGTGAGGGCCTTTGTGGTAATGAAGACTGCGGTCAGATGTCAGCATGGTTTGTCTTCAGTTCCCTGGGCTTCTATCCCGTAACTCCTGCTTCCGGTATTAATGCCATTGGTAGTCCTATTTTCAACAAAGCTGTTCTTACTCTTTCAAGCGGGAAATCTCTGACAATAAACTATATCAATAATTCTGATAAAAATATTTATGTTACAAAAACCTTTATTAAGGGAAAAGAAAGTTATCGTTCGTATCTAACTGATAATGAAATACTTGAAGGAGGAGAAATTCGTTTTTTTATGTCTGCAATTCCCGGTAAGCGTTTTGGTAAATCCCTTAATGAGAGACCCCGCTCGTTTATCAATAAAGGTGATATTGGTAAGTTACCGTCTATTGTCCACACGCCCTACTTCACGGATAATGTTACTTCGTTTTATCCTTCAAAAAAAATCAGTCTTGAAAATATAAACCCTACTGCATCTGTTTTCTATTCAATGAGCACTGAAGCAAATACCGAAAGAAAATACACCGAACCGTTTGAAATCAATACTTCCTCTAAGATTACTGCGTACTCAGAAATTACTGGTTCCGGCAAAAGTGATACTGTTACGAGAGTTTTTTATAAAGCTATATTCAGGGGTATGGAAGTATCGGACACTACATTACTTCCCACACTCAAAACCGTTCATAATTGGAGCAGTTATTATCCCGCTTCAGGTATTTTCAGCCTTATTGATGGAATACGCGGTAGCCGCTCGTTCAGGGATGGTTTGTGGCAGGCATATAGCCGCAAAGATATGGATGTAACGATTGATATGAAACAAAAATATAAAATCGATAAGATAATAATAGGCCTTTATCATGATCCGGGCGCATGGATTTTCTTCCCTCAATATCTCCAGGTATTCGGATCAGTTGACGGAATTTCGTTTACCGAAATCGGAAAGGAGGTTCCGGAAATACCGGCACGAAATTACAAAACGAGACTGCATGATTTTACTTTTAAATGTAATACCGAATTCAGGTATATTCGCATATTTGCAAAAAATCATCCCCAATTACCGGATTGGCATGTTACAAAGGGAGAGCATACATTTATTTTTGCTGATGAAATAATTATACTTCCGGAGGAATAGGATAATCTATTTTTTCTGCAGTGCCGTTTTGTAAAAGTTTATGACTTTGTCTGTCATTACTTCAATATCAAAACAGTCTATTGCCCTCTTTCTTGCATTTTTTCCAATTCGGTTTCGCAATTCGGGTGAGGTAATGAATACTTCTAGTTTCTCTGCAAGTTGAACTGCATCAGCTTTCTTAAACAGCAGTCCGCTTTCACCATCTACTATTATGTCAAGCACACCATCCGAGGCAGAGCCAACACAGGGCCGTTCCATTGCCATTGCCTCCACAAGCGCTATTCCGAATGCCTCTGCATGAGAGGGGAAGGCAAAAATATCGAGAGCGTATAAAATACGGTCGGTGTCTCTACGAAATCCCGTAAACAATATATTCGTAAGTCCTGCTTCCTGAGCCATTTTTTTTATTGAAGCAGCATATTCATCCTCACCGCGACTTGCTTCACCAATAACGACAAATAATAAATTATTATACCTGCTGTTCAATATTTTTGCAGAGGTCAGAAATTCCTCATGCCCTTTTCCCGGACTAAACCTTGCAAGCATGCCGATAGCAATAATATTCTCTTTAATATTCAATTCATTTCGTATTTCATTGCGGTTCAGTCCGGCAGGGTTAAATTTCGAAGTATCCACAGCGTTGTGAAG
>CAYTLQ010000010.1:0-5732 GCA_964438715.1 uncultured Ignavibacteriaceae bacterium | reverse complement strand
TCGCACAATAACAATGAAAGAGAGCTAAATTTTCCTCAGCAGATTTCTGTTTTCTTCGTAAATCCTGATTATCAATTCACCAAAAAGAGTATTTGCCCAGGCAAACCATTTTCTTGTAAACTTTTCGGGATTATCTTTATGAAATGATTCGTGTATAAAGCCCGTACCGGCATGAGTTTTTATAAGCATACGAATACATTCAACTTTTTCTTCATCACTCGTGGAAGTAAGCGCCTGCATAATAATAGAAAGAGGCCATATCATATCCATTCCTGCATGAGGTCCTCCAATGCCTTTTCCCGCTGAACCGGAAAAATAATACGGGTTATACTCACTTAACAAAAATTTTCGTGTATTAATATAGACGGGATCTTCGGGTGGACAAATGTTCAGATACGGTAATGAAAGAAGGCTGGGAATATTGGCATCATCCATGAAAAGGCGGTTACCGAATCCATCAACCTCATAGGCGTAGATATTACCAAATTTCGGATGCGGAACAATGCCGTATTGTTTAACTGCCTGCTCAACTTCATCTGCAAGTGCAATACACTCTGCCGCAAATGTTTTTTCATACTCAAGTTCATTCCATAGTTCGGCAACCTGCCTTAGTGAAATTACAGCAAACAAATTTGAGGGAATGAGAAAGGGGAATATTGTAGCATCATCGGATGGCCGAAACATAGAGCAGATGAGACCTACCGGGCGAATAGGATTACCATATCCTCCTCCGGCAAGAGTATCAGTTTGCCAACCAGTAACCCTGATGAATTTATATGGTCCCTTAGATTCTTTTCTCTGTTGTTCCTTAAAAGTTTTCAATATCAGCTTCATCGCAGATTTCCATTCTTCGCCAAAGCAGGAAGTATCGTGAGTTTTTCTCCAATAGCCATAAGAAAGCCGGATAGGGTAGCAAAGAGAATCTATTTCCCATTTTCTTTCATGCAACTCAGGTTTCATCTCAGTAATATCATCTTTCCATGGGCTTTCTCCCGGTCCATCATTAAACGCATTGGCGTACGGATCTATTAATATACATTTTGCCTGCCGGTTAATTACGCCTGCTATAAGCCGCTGAAGTTTTTCATCCTTATCAGCAACATGTAAATAAGGCCACACCTGAGCGGATGAGTCCCTGAGCCACATTGCAGGAATATCACCGGTAATAACAAAAGTATCGGGTATTCCTTCTTTTTCTGAATACCGTACTGTGGTATCGAGAGTATTTGGATAACAGTTTCCAAACATCCATCGTAACTCGTTGTTTGATATAGCGCTCTGTACCTTCCCGATCTGCTCTTCAACAGCTTTGGAAATAAAATTTCTTTTTTCAGGTGATGGACGATTGCTTTGAAAGTCGGGAGAAAAAATACCCTCAAACCGGGATGGAATACCACTGAGAATGTATGCACTGCTTAATCCTGAGATTCTGATAAACGACCTGCGATTCATAATTTTTTTCTGCATTTATTTTTCAAATACTGTGATCCCGTCAACGACTGTTTTTACTACATGTACATTTCTGATTTGTTCAGGAGGAAGAGAAAAAATATCATCACTGAGAATAATAAAATCAGCATGTTTCCCCTCACTAATTGAGCCTGTTTCGTTCTCGCTGTATGCGGCATACGCCGAAGTAATTGTATATGCCAATACTGCCTGTTCTACATTTATTCTCTCATCAGGATTTAAACATTTTCCATCTGCAGTTATCCTGTTTACGGCAGAGTAAATACCTTTCATCGGGTCAAGTGTTACTACCGGCCAGTCACTCCCGAAGGATACATGAATACCCTGTCGCATCAGCGTACCACAGGCATAAGTAAGTTTCATCCTTTCCGGTCCGATTTTCTTTTCCGCCCATACACCATCATCTACAAGGTGATAAGGCTGCATGGACGCAATAACGCCCAATTCTTTAAACCGTGGAATATCCGATTCCCGGAGGTGTTGCGCGTGTTCAATCCGGAAGCGTCGGTCCCACTGAGGATTTTGATTAACTGCTTCACTGAATACATCAAGTACCTCGGAATTTGCTCTGTCACCGATTGCGTGAACCGAAAGTTGAAGTTTTGCTCTATCAGCTTCGAGCGCAGTTTTACGGAAAAATCCATTTGTCATAATGTCCATTGGGAGACCAAAATTTCCGGGCTCATCTGAATAAGGCTCATAAAACCAGGCTGTTGCCGAACCGAGGGAACCATCGGAGAACGCTTTCAAAGAGCCGATACGGAGAAAAGGACTGCCGAACCGATAGGAAATTTCCGAGGCAATTAGTGACGAGGCGTATTCTATCGGAAGACGAGAATAAATTCTGCAAGTAAGTTTTTGCTTTCGATCATATTCCTGAAAAACATCAAATTGATCTTTATAAGTAATGTCGTGAACGGAAGTTACCCCGAGCCGTGCCGCTTCAGAAAGAGCGGCGTCAAGAAATGCACACTTTTCGGAAAATGTCGGCTTTGGAATAACACGGTAAACAAGCTCCATTGCTTTGTCTTTCAGTATTCCGGTTGGTTCGCCTGTAATTGTATCTTTTTCAATACTGCCACCCTCGGGAGACAGAGTATCTTTTGTAATCCCCGCGGCAAAAAGAGCGGCCGAGTTAGCAATTCCCATATGATAATCCATCCGTTGCAAAAATACGGGAGTATCGGGTGTGAACTCATCAATCCAGGATTTCTCAGGCATCGGGCTACCGGGCCAGTTCTGCTGATTCCAGTTGCCACCAAGTATCCATTGACCTCTGTGCTCCGCCACATAATTTTTTACAAACAAGATAAATTCTTCCGCTGATTTAACCGATGTGAGGTCAATATTAAGAAGCGAAGCACCTCCCATTATCATGTGAACATGACTGTCTATAATACCGGGAATAATTGTGGCATTATGAAGATCTATAGTCCTGGTTCTACCGGATTTGAGAGACAATACTTCATCTAAGGTTCCGACTTTTATGAATTTTCCTCCTTCAACCAGAAATGCTTCTGCCCGTGTTTGACGCTTGTCGGATGTAAATATTTTTCCATTTATATATGCGGTGGTTTCCATATTCAAAAAAAATTGTGAACGGATAAGAAATATACTCAAGGGAAATTTACAAGCACACTAATTCATTGCCGGATTATAATTATAAGTTAATTTTCTCTTGAAATGTTGCTTTACCTGAAACTTTGGTATTGGGAACCATACAAGAGTGTAACTCCCAAAAATCTTTTGCAAATTGTTTTCAAAAGAACCTGACAGGAAGGTTAAGTGATGCTTTAAAAGTCCTGCACCTATTAAAGATTATTATACATTAATTAGAGAAAATTAATTATTTTTAACATAGTAACTTAAATATAGCTGTTATTGGACTTTGCAAAACGAAATTCAAAACAATAAACTTCAGATAATCGGTAAACTTTCTGCAAGTCTGGTGCATGAAATCCGTAACCCACTCTCCGCTATACGGTTGAACCTTGAATATATGAAAATGATGGAGGAATCCCTTCACCCTGAAGTAAAAGATTCAATAAATTCATGTCTTCAGGCTGTGGATAGGATTCATACAATGGTAGAGAGTATGTTGGAATTTTCCCGCAAGCCTATTTCTGGCAGGACTAAACATTCCCTTAACGATATTATTGACAGTGGATTTGAAATTTTACGACCAATAGCTGAACTTAAGGGGGTGAAAGTGGAAAAGGTTACAAAACCTGATATTACTCCCGTACACTGTGTGAGAAATCAGATATTGCAGATAATAATTAATTTAATGACCAATGCAATTGAAGCCTGTTCAAAAGGTGATGTAATTTATATTAAAACATATCAGTCAAAAGCAGAGAATGGGCTTATTGTTACAATGGAAATACAGGATACCGGAGAGGGAATTCCCGAAGAAGCTCAAAGAAATCTCTTCACTGAGTTTTATACAAATAAGGAATCGGGCACAGGGCTGGGTCTCACGGTTTGTAAAAAAATTGCGGATGACCACGGAGCCAAAATATCCTTCCGGAGTATTCCCGGTGAAGGTACAACTTTTTATGTGAATTTTACGGTTAATCAGGAAAATAATCAATGAGTATGCCGCTTCGAATTCTTATAATTGATGATGACAACCTTGTCTGCATCTCATTAAAAAAAATTCTTAATAAGTTTGGGTACATTTCGGAGTTTTGTCTGGATGCTGAAAAGGCAGAATATTTTATCGAAACTTTTCAGCCTGATGTTATACTTTTGGACATATACCTTACTTCTGCAGATGGCTTAGAGGTGTTAAAGGAAATCCAGAAAAAATACTTTCATATTCCTGTTATTATGATCACCGGATATGCGGATGTACAAATTGCTGTAAAAGCAATGAAAAACGGAGCGTTCGATTTTCTGCTGAAGCCAATTGATCTTGATCAGCTTCAATTAGTGCTGAAAAAATGTTCAACACAACTGAATCTTCAGCATGAAGTTTCCGCCCTTCGTACAATGCTTCATGAAAATGACCTGACCAGAGAGCATTTTGGCAAGAGTCGTATTATACGGCAGGTAATGACTACAGTTGAAAAATTGGCTCAAAGCGGCGACACGACTATGTTGATTGAAGGAGAAAGCGGTACGGGAAAGGAGTTTGTTGCCCGGTTTATTCATCAGAAAAGTCCTCGCCGCGATAAAGTTTTTATTCCTGTTAACTGTGCCGCAATTCCGAAGGATTTGGCAGAGAGCGAATTTTTTGGTCATGAAAGAGGAGCTTTTACGGGTGCGGCGCAAAAAACAAAGCAGGGTAAATTTGAACTTGCAAACGGCGGCACAATACTGCTTGATGAAATAGGGGAACTTAACCTTGATATGCAGGTAAAGCTATTGCGTGTTCTCCAGGAAAAAAAATATTATCGTTTAGGCGGCGAGCGGGAGGTTTCAGTTGATGTGCGGGTTCTCGCGGCAACAAACCGAAATCTTGAAGATGAAGTGAAAAAAGGAAATTTCCGAGAGGATTTGTTTTACCGGCTTAATGTAGCAAGGGTACACATACCTCCATTGCGCGAACGCAAAGAAGATATTGCGATGTTTACCTATTCTTTTATGAATGAATTCTCTATAAAGTTTAACCGTAAAATGAAGGGAATTACTCCCGATGCTATTGAACTGTTGGAGAATCAAACATGGAAAGGAAATATTCGCGAATTAAAAAATGCAATCGAACGCGCTATGTTGCTTATTGACGGAGATGAATTGAAAGAACAGCATTTCCATTTTCTTAAACGCAATGAGAACCAGCAGGGACAGCCGGAGGCATCGGATAAATTTGTTTTGAAAATTCCTCATAAAGGCATCTCAATAGATGTAGTGGTTAAAAACCTTATCCTCCAGACATTGGAAATTACAAAAGGTAATCAGGTACAGGCTGCAAAAATACTTGGCCTTTCACGCTCAAAACTTCGTTACCGAATGGAACAACTTGGTATTGAAGTTACGAAAAAAGTTCAGTGAGGTTTCAGAAAAGAATTCCTCTGGTGCTGATACTATTGCGGCATTGTAGGAGGAATTTGACCGAAAGAATACCATAAAATTACCCCAGAGAAGTTTTGTATAGAGTTTCTAAGAGTTCTTTAAAATCTATTCAACTCTTCATAATAGCGTTTTGTAAACATTTCTCTATCAACGAAGAATAAATTCCGATACTATTATTTAAAATTCGGATAACAGGCAAAGTAGACCAGAATTTGCCAATGGTCATAAGATTATCGGGTGTGAAA
>CAYTLQ010000009.1:0-9297 GCA_964438715.1 uncultured Ignavibacteriaceae bacterium | reverse complement strand
GCCCGAATACTCAGTGATACAATTAATAAAAAAAGATTAGAAGAGGGGAGAGAAAATGAACAGGTTACACCGGGACTATTAAACTCAATTGGAGTAATGCATGAAATATTCCATTTTATTTTAACTCAATATGAGAATTCTCTCAATTTAGGGGCGTTTAAAAAAGTACTCAATGTATTAAATCAACAGCTTGGCGAGGCGGCAGTAAAAAAATTACAGTTAAAATTTCTCACCGAATTTCCACCACGCATAGTGTTCGAAGGAAAAATGACACCTGAGAAATATCTCACCTCAATGATTGAGGACACTGAAGCCTCGCAAATTGTTCTGGAAGAACTTATAATTTTACATCTTGAAAATCTTAATCCGGGATTTAGATTATTAAAAGAATTGATTGATGATACCCCTCTGAAAATGAGTGTTCCGTATGTTGAAGCTATTGATTCAATTGAGTCATTTTTCGAAAGCGAACCCACTCTACCCGGTTCAGATACAGGAATTATTAAACTCCTGAAACGCCCGATACTTCAGCATCCTGATGATGTCGAAGAACAATTACGAATGTTTGCAAGAATGTGGTTAAAAGGGTTACCGGATGAGTTAATAACTAAAATCCTTAAGGGTACAGATCTTCTTAAAGAAGAATATCGTTTATTCATTAAATCCGCCGGAGGAGGCACATACACACCGCCTGTTCCAGTCTACGATAAAGAGAGTTTGTTTTACAAAGAAGGACAGGAATCTTTTAGTACAGGCTTACGGCCGGTATCCATTGATGAAGTAAGCTATTCGTATTTCTTTGAAGAAGAACGCTTTACCGATGACATTCATTGGATGCCTCGTGTTGTAATGATTGCCAAAAATGTATTCGTGTGGCTTGACCAATTGACAAAAAAATACGAAAGACCAATTAAGTTTTTATCGGACATACCGGATGAGGAACTCGATCAATTACAGAGGTGGAAATTTACAGCGCTTTGGTTAATTGGTCTTTGGCAAAGAAGTCCGGCTTCTAAAAAAATTAAACAATATTGTGGTAATCATAGTGCTGAATCATCAGCGTACTCATTATTTGATTATGTTATTGCTCCTGAATTAGGCGGGGAAGAGGCATTTAATAATTTGAAAGAACGGTGTTGGAAGAGGGGAATTCGACTCGCAAGTGATATGGTTCCTAACCATACAGGTATTTATTCAAAATGGATACTCGAACATCCCGATTATTTTATTCAGCGTGATAATCCACCGTACCCTTCTTATTCTTTTACAGGTCCCGATCTTTCAGAACATCCCGCATATCAAATACGCATAGAGGATAAATATTACTCTATGAAAGATGCAGCGGTAGTATTTCAGGTAATCGAGAACAGCACCGGAAGAATTCGTTATATCTATCATGGTAATGACGGAACAAATATGCCGTGGAATGATACAGCACAGTTAAATCTTTTGATTCCGGAAGTTCGTGAAGCATTAATACAAGAAATTTTTAGTGTCGCTCGTAAAACACCCATTATCCGATTCGACGCAGCTATGACCCTGTCAAAACGGCATTATCAACGACTCTGGTTTCCACAGCCGGGACTGGGGGGGGCGATACCCAGCAGGTCAGAGTACGCTATGTCGAAAGAGATGTTTGATGAGCTGTTGCCAAATGAATTCTGGAGAGATGTAGTTGACAGATTTAATAGTGAAATGCCGGATACTCTATTGCTTGCTGAAGCATTCTGGCTGATGGAAGGGTATTTTGTTCGAACATTGGGTATGCACAGAGTTTATAATAGTGCATTTATGCACATGTTCCTTAAGGAAGAAAATCTCAAATTTAAACAGCTTATTACTAATACATTAGAGTTTAATCCTGAGATTTTGAAGCGTTATGTAAATTTTATGAGTAATCCGGATGAGGAAACTGCCGTTAATCAATTTGGCAAAGGAGATAAATATTTTGGTGTAGCCGTAATGATGGTTACTCTCCCCGGTTTGCCTATGTTCGCTCATGGACAATTCGAGGGATTCACCGAAAAATATGGAATGGAATACAGCAGAGCTTATTATAACGAAACTCCCGATTTGAATTTAATAAAAAGGCATGAGTGGGAAATTTGTCGTCTCTTGAATAAACGATATCTCTTTGCTGAAGTAAAAAATTTCTGGCTGTATAACTTTATCTCCGATAATGGCGAGCAAATTGATAATGTGTTTGTTTTTTCAAATCTCTATAAAAATGAAAAAGCAATCGTTTTTTATAATAATTCATATCATGCCACATCGGGATATGCGAAGTATTCCACCGGTAAAATAATTGGAGATGCTCAAACTGATGAGAATGCTCCATTAATATATACCGAAGTGTGGAAAGCCCTTGAATTAAAAATTGATGACAAGATCTACTATATTGTAGGTGAAACAAAAACAGGATTACAATATCTTTGGCACTCCCGAGAAATTGCTGAAAAAGGCATACATCTGCACCTGAACGGCTACGAATACAAAGTTTTTATATATTTTGAAGAGATATACGATACAAATGGTGTATTTACAGAATTATACGAATCACTTCATGGAAAAGGTGTTCCCGATTTAAGGACTTTTCTAAAAGAAATGCAGCTTGAACGCCTGCATAATTCTATTTTTGATTTGTTTAACAAAGAAAATATCAAGGAATTAAGAAATTACCTTCATCCCGGATCTAATCAGCAGACATTACCGCTCTACACAAAAATGAAAATATCTCAGGTTCTTGCAGAGTTGAAAGATTTAGGTTATCTGTCGCCTGATGAAACAGTTTTATTCCAAAATGTTGAAAAGTTATTAGATGCAATTCGTGTCATTCAGACATCACTTTCAAGCACTAACATTATTAAACCAGCAAGACTTCTAAGTGATGTGAGAAGAAGTTTTGTATTGAATGATGAAATAAAGGCAGGGGCCTATATAGACCTGATTTTAATGTATGCAGTATTGAAAAATATTTTAGTATTTAAAAATCAACCCGACAAATCGTATAAGTCATTATTCGATGAATTAATGCTCGACAAGCCTCTGTGGCAGAATTTTATTCGTCTAAGTGATGATTATCAATTTATCAGACAGGAATTTGAGTTATTACATATTCTTGGTGAATTTGTGGAAATGTACTCGCCTGACTTATTTACAGTTGAAACACTTATAGGAGAAACAAGAAGATTTTATAATGAAGAAATCGTAAAGCAGTTTATCGGTTTTCATTTCTATCAGAATATTGGATATTTCTCAAAAGAAAATTTTGAGATGCTTGCAAAGTGGGACTATTCACTAAAACTTATCGTATTTATTGAAGCTGTTCTGAAATCCGATAAAATACAAGCGGCAAATGCCGGTTTTCAAAATTGGGTCAAAGAGGTTTCCCGAAAAAAGAATCTTGCAGTAATCAAAGAATTGACAGATTTTCATCTGAACATTTTAGAAATCTCAGCCAAATCAGGTTACATATTTAATGACTTTATCAACAATCTGAGTTATGGTGAACAGAAAAAAGAAGTGCTCTTAACAACACAAAAAGAAAAACTCTCTGATGCACAATCTGATTCAAAACCTAATGCCACACTGAAAAGTAAATCACTTAAAAAATCGAAATTGCCTGCCTCAAAGTCAAAAGTTAAAAATTCCTCAAAGAAAAAAACAGAGATTAAAAGCTCCAAAAAACAGGTAAAAAAATTACAATCTGAGAAAGAGAACAAATCATCAAAGCAAACTTTGTCAATCAATAATAAGAACAAAGCGGTAAAAGACAATAAACCCTCTGAGATGAAGAAAAAAACTTCAAAAACTTCCAACAAAAGTAGTGGAAAGATCAAAAGCCAAAGCAAGAAGGAGTCTAAATGAAAAGAGTGATTATTGGGGTTATTTTTTTAGTTGTGTATTATAATAGTGCTGTAAACGCTCAATATGCTATCCAGAATGCATTTCCGAATATTACTATTTCATCTCCTGTCGATTTTCAAATGCCTGATGATTTTACTAACAGAGTATTTGTGGTCAGTCAGCAAGGTATAATTTATACCTTCCCTAATTCATCACAAGCAAGCAACCCGAAGCAATTTTTAAATATCACCGATAGGGTATCCTATGGCGGAGAGATGGGATTACTCGGATTGGCATTTCATCCTGACTATAGAATCAATGGTTATTTTTATGTTAATTATACAGTCTCGAACCCCAGAAAAACAAGAATTTCCCGTTTTCAGGTGAGTCCGAATAATCCGGATTCAGCAATGAAAGAATCGGAACTTATTCTGTTAACATTTGATCAGCCCTATTCAAATCATAAAGGAGGGCAGGTGAGTTTTGGTCCTGATGGATATCTCTATATTGCCACCGGTGATGGTGGTTCTGCCGGTGATCCGCAGAATAATGGTCAGAACAAGGCGAGTTTATTGGGAAAAATTCTTAGAATAGATGTAAACAATGTACAACCCGGTCTTCAATATGCAATTCCCCCCGATAATCCTTTCAAGAATAATACTCAAGGATATAAAGAAGAAATCTTTGCGTGGGGATTAAGAAACCCATGGAGATTTAGCTTTGATACAGTTACCGGATTGCTTTACGCGGCAGATGTTGGTCAGGGTTTATATGAAGAGATTGATATTATTAAAAATGGTAAGAATTACGGCTGGAAAATTATGGAGGGAGCACATTGTTACAATGCATCATCCTGCGATACCACAGGACTAACTCTGCCGATTTGGGAATATGGACATAATTCAACCGGTGGTTATTCTATTACAGGGGGCTATGTTTATTATGGGTATAATGTTCCCGGATTAAGAGGAAAATATATTTACGGGGATTATGTTTCTAAAAGGCTTTGGGGATTAATTTACAATGGTACTACTGTGATTAATAATGAAGTACTGAATAATGCCGCAGGAATTAGTCTCTCATCATTTGGTTTGGATGCCGAAGGTGAAATATATCTTCTTGACCTTATTGGCGGAAAAATTTACAAATTCAATAAAACGAATACGATTAATGCACCATCTTCACTCGTAGCCGTACTACAAAATCAGACATCTCCACCTTCGGCACATCTAACATGGGGAGATAACTCTTCAGAGGAAACCGGCTTTGTAATTGAACGAAGAAAAATTCAGGAAAAGCAATTTCGGGTTATTGATACAGTATCTGCTAACATCACAGAATATTTTGATACAACGATTACTATGCAGAGCTATTACCGGGTGAGAGCAATCACTACAACTGGTAGCAGTGGATTCAGTAATACAGCTTCAGTAACTTTTACTATTCCGGTGGAGCTTGTTTCTTTTTATGGTTCAATTAATGATAATATTGTCAATCTCTATTGGGAAACAGGGACTGAAACAAATAATATGGGTTTTGAAATATTAAAACAAATTGGTGACAATTGGGAAAAGATTGGATTTGTTCCCGGAGCAGGTAATTCAGCCAATTCATTAAAATATTCATTCAAATATGAACTGTTTCCGGCGGAAGCAGGGAAAACAATACGATTCCGGTTAAAACAAATTGATTATTCCGGTGGTTCTGAATTAAGTAATATAATCGAAATAGTGTATTCACATCTGACTGAATTCAGTATTGGGAAAAATTATCCTAATCCCTTTAATCCTCGTACATCATTTACAGTAAATCTTCCCTCTTTTGCGTTTTTGAGAGTGGAAGCAGTTGATATACTTGGAAACACTCTCGAGGTTATTCAGGAAGGGGAGAAAGAAGCCGGCAACCACACAATTGAATGGAATGCTGAAAAATTCAGTAGCGGTTTATATATAATTCGTGTGACGGCAAAAACAGGTTATGGAGTTTATTCAGGATTTACAAAAGCGCTTCTCTTAAAGTAATTCATGTGAGATATAACAAAAGTCGGAGTGACTTTGATGGGAAATTATAGTAATTTTGCAGGTAAAATAAATCCTAATGAAATTCCTGTTATTATCTTTAATTTCAATTTCAAATCTCTTCGCACAAGGAGTGGAGTATCCCCATTTGGGCAGATTTATCTCTACTCCGTATGGTATCGTATTTACAAATGATAGAGAGTCTTCTTTATTAATTTGTGAAGACAATACTATTCAGCCAATCATAAACTCTCATGGGTCAGGAAGATATTTTACTGTTTCCAATGACGGAAGATATTTGGGATTTAAGGAAATAAATCAGTCAGGATCCCAAAGACCTCTTATTTACGATCTATTTAAGCAAGACTTTGTGTATTTAGATAATTTCACATCTCGTGCTGGGCAACCGGGTTTTTTGTCTGATGGAAGAGTTTTTTATACCTATGAAGAATCACTCATTATACGGGATAACATCTCAAAAAGTGAGTATCCGCTGGGGGAGTATGTAAACCTCGTATCTATTGACTCATCGGGATTTAACATTACTTATGCAGGTAAAAATGATAAAATTATTATAAAAAACCTTTATTCGGGCGAGGTTAAATATTCCGGAATTTCCGGGATGCAACCGCAATGGATAAACAGAAATCAAATACTTATACAAGGCTTAAACGGAACCATTGGCATACTGAATGTTAATGACTTTTCTTATATCGATTTAGGAAAAGGTACTTTTCCATTCTTTGATGCCGGAAATAATAGGATCTTTTTTTCAGTAATTGAATCGGAAATGGGGTTATTGAAGTCGTCGGATATTTGGGTACTGAATCTGGATGATCTTTCAAGAAATCAGGTCACTGATACAAAAAATATTATCGAATTATATACATATTTTTCCCCTCATACAGAACAACTCTTATGCTCAGATGCAATCTCCACAAATATTTTTACTTATAAATACACCGGTTTCAAGATTTATGATCCTATGGAAGAAAAAAAATTAGGATTTACAGAAGAAAATAATTTACCTCCGTTGAGCAATTATAATACATTAAACGAAGCAACATTAAATCTTCCTTATGTTAATCAGGTGTACGATACACCGGACTGGTTCAATGGACACTCTGCATGCGGTCCTACAACCGGTATAATGATACTTGCATATTATAACATCCTGCCTAAATGGGAGGGGTGGTGTTCCTGGCCCTTTCCGGGTCACTATAACAGCTATGGAAGATATGTTTGCGAAAGTTACAGGTACAGGATGATAGATTATTCTCTTACTGCAAACGACCCAAACGGAAATCCGGGCAAAGGAGGTTATGGTTTTATGTGGTCGGGAAGTTATAGTCCGTACTCACGCATGGTGACCTATTACTCAAATCATCGTTTATCAGCGCAGAGAACTGATGCTCCGTCTTTCATGCAAATTTCTGCAGAAATTGACAGTGGTTATCCGTATTCTCTTTGTAATGGTTTGACAACTGCCGGTCATATTATTGCGGTTTCAGGATACAATAGTAGTAACAAAACAATTATCGCAAATGATCCGTATGGAAATAAAAATCTCCCGGGTTACCCAAATTATCAGGGGAAAAACGCAGTTTACGACTGGCCGGGGTATAATAATGGTTATCAAAATTTAAATCAGATTTATTGGGGTGTCTCAAGCCGATTTAAAGAACCAATACCTCCTGATACATTAATCGATGATTATAATATTGAACGAGGATTTTATCTTCATAACAAGACTCCGGCAACAATGAGCAGATGGAGAGATATGAATGCCGGGTATGGCGGACATTTTTGGTACACTTATACTACCGATTCAAATTCATCGGATACATGTTATGCTATCTGGAGACCAACACTTGCTGATTCCGGATATTATGAAGTTAAGGCTTATATTAGTTTCAGTAACGCTATGCAGGCAAGATATAAGATAACACATGCTCAGGGGATGACAGAAAAAATCATTAATCAAAAAGATGTAACGAATAACTGGATATCATTGGGGACATACTTTTTTCACAAGGGCTCGATGGGATCGGTTCGTCTTGGTGATGCAAGCGGCATCAAAGGTCAGGAGCTTGTATTTGACGCAATTGCATGGTTTAAAAGGGATATTACAGTTAATACCGAACACATCACAAGTGATTTTCAAGAAAAATCGTATTTAATAAAAGTTGAAAATTTTCCAAATCCTTTTAACAATACCACAAAAATCAGAATTTTCAACCCCATGGCTCAGAGTTCCCGTAACAATAAATATGAGTTTTTGCTGGTAAATTCTTTGGGTGAGGTTATTACAGGACTGGAAAAAGATTTTTCTGGAGAAATAACGGAATTTGAATTTAATACTGAACGATACAACATTCCCTCTGGTATTTATTTGTTGATTCTCCGTTCGGAAAACAAGTTTTTTACTCATAAATTAAATTTACTAAAATAATTACCGCCCGAAACTATTGACGACTAAGGAAATGATTCTGAATGTTTGACGAAAACAGTAAATATGTAGTTAATCTGATAGAAAGTGCTAAAAAAGGAAACCAGAAAGCATTTCTTCAACTTGTAGAGATGTATCATAATAGTTTATTTGCTTTATGTTTTCGATTTCTCGGTAATGAACAAAGTGCTTTAGAAATGACAGAATTTGTTTTGAACTTTGCAAAAAACAACATTCAGCAAGTGAGAATGAACAGTTCTTTTTTCTCATGGCTGCACGGAATAGCAATATATCAGCTATTGGAAATTCTGAGAAAAGAAATTGCCGCTTACACTATCAGTGATAAGAAAATTGAAAATACACCAAAAAATTATTCAATTCATTTATCGCATTTTGATTTATTATTGCAAAACCTACCGTTTGATGAAAGGGTAGTACTCATATTGCATGATATTAAAAAATATTCCTATGCAGAAATTAAAGACTTATTGGGTGACACTACAGAAATGGAAGTACGCATAAAGACCAGTATTGCCCGGAGAAAATTAATGGCTGGGTTAAAAAAGTGAATTGTAAACAGTTTGCCGGATATTTAGAAGATTATTTCGAGGGTACTTTAAGTGAAGACCTTCAAACCGAAATTGAAGAACATATAGTAATTTGTAATTATTGCGCTGCTGATTATAACAAAATGAAATTATATTTTGAAAAAGTTGCTTCGCTTCCTATGACATTCAACTTGCCGAAAAGTTGGTCAGATAGCATACTTTCAAAATTTACTGAAGGCTCCATGGGAGAAAATCATCAGAGTCTTAAGAATACGAAGGATAAAGTATCGGGTTCCGGAAATATTTTATCAAGGACAGGGGAAAAGAATAAATCGAAGATTTCGAAAGAACAAAAAGCCCTTGAAAAATCAGATAATATTACAAAAGATGATACTAAGAAGGGGAAAAAACAAAAAAGCTCAGATGTTGTTTTAAC
>CAYTLQ010000008.1:0-3999 GCA_964438715.1 uncultured Ignavibacteriaceae bacterium | reverse complement strand
GGCAGAGAGCGTTTCCAATAAGAATGGTTATGGTTACCGGGTGTGGAAATAAATGTTACGGGAACATTTAGTACCCTGCTTTTTTCATAAAAAGCTTTGTTTACATTATAAGCAAAATCTTCCGTTCCGCAGTCCACAATAAGCAGGTTGGTTTTTCCGGATAGTTTGTTCAATTGGTTAATCGGGGAATTATAAAAATATAATGAATCGGCTTCCTTACCTGAGCCAAATATTTTATCCAAGCCCCATTTGCCTTTGAATGGAGTCAGGTCAAGTACACCACTTGTACTGCCGGCTGCGAGAAAATAGTCAGGATGATTGATGATGAATGAGACTGCACCAAATCCACCCATACTTAGTCCTGAAATAAACCTAAATCGCTGGTCGTATGTATAAATCGAATCGATAAAAGGAATTAACTCCTTTAAAAAAAACTTTTCATAAGAATATTGTCCTTTTGGATGATTCAGATACCAGCTATCGTAAAGTCCATCAGGACAAACAATGAGACAATTGAATTTATCAGCCAACTTTTGTAAAGATAAAGTATTATTCCATTGGTTGTAATTTCCGGAATACCCATGTAATAAAAAGACCACAGCAGGTTTTTCAGTTCCTTGTTTTTCCGGTGTAACTACAAGAATTGTATCATTCGTACCCAGATACTCAGATTTGATTATATGAAATTTTATATTCTGCGATAGTAAAGTTGTAGTACATATTAAAATTATGAGAATTATTCTTAACATAATTCTGACTAATTAATTAATTAATGAATAGGAAATCATAAATGTTATGCCCGGAAGGAGATCTTTTACCACCGCCATTCCATTCGGATGATTTTTCGAGGACACTGCGGAATTCTCCAACACCTGCTCCGCCATGGTCATCCTGAGCGCCCGTTAAAATACTGATGGGGGATGTTGTATCTATTATTCCCAGAATTGATTTTGGTATGGAGAAACTGATCGTACCAGTTTGGGTATTTCCAAGAGGATTCTTTACATCCTCTGTTACAGGAGTATATACAGCAAGAGTTTTACCAGAGGCGTCTTTTATCTCTAAACCTCCTCCAACTATAATTGCAGTAGTATATTTTCTCTCAGGTGCGAAAATATAACCTGAATTTTTCCCTGCAATTTGCGATGTCGAAAATGATGAATTTTTAACGGAAAGGTAAATAGCTGATAGTGTAAGTTGAAATCCGTACTCAGGATGCCAGCCCGGATTAGAGAGATTGGAGTATGAAAATTTGAAAAAATAATTTTCGGAATCTTCACTTAGCTCAAAACTTGTTAAATCCAGAATACCCTTCTTAAAATTGATATTTGTCGGATAGCTGTAAATTTCATCTCTTGCAGGGTCTTTAACATTGAGTAGCCTTTCTGAAGCAGTGTTAGTTTGTTTTACATCTGAATTTTTCAGTAACCGGTAATCCGGCCCTTTTAATGATTTTAACCCCTCTTTAATAAATGGTTGAGCAAGCTGAAATGAGGCATATATATCTTTAAAGTCATTTGAAGGTTCATAAAACTGAAAGGAAACACTTATTTCTGAACCATTTCTCATAACTCGCAGATCTGATTTTTCGAGTGAATGAGCAGGCACCTCTACAATAAGCTCATCGTTATTTTTTAAGTCGGTTTTTAATTGAAAACTTGATCCGGCACGATTGACTAAACCGATTCCAATATCAATTGAGTCTATTGGTCCAACAGGTTTTAAAGAAATGCGATAAAAAGAATCGTTAAAACGGTAGGATAGTTTAATCTTTTTATTTCCGACAAAAGCGGTTGCATCGGCGTAATCAATATCTTTAGGTAATGAGGGTATAATGTATAATGAATTTGAAGGAGCGTGGGGAATAATACCAAGATAATTCTGTCGGAAATTACGGATATATTCTGCCAGACTCCATGCTTGTGAAAATGCACCGCTTAATCGAGGATATTTCTCACCTGAGCGGGGAAGTGCATCGCTGAGTTCAGCAAGGGTACCAACTGCCCCATCTGTGAGAATCTGTCGGGTTAAATCCTTTGTTAAAACCCATGCACTATCCTGAAGACCTATATCACAAAGCGCTTTAACAGCCGGACCTGTGTTCCATTGCCAGATAATACCGTTATGATATGCCGCATCCTTTACATAATATGGCGGATATTGATGAAAAGGATGAAATCCATCATCATTCGGTGAAAGAGAAAGAACGCCGTAAGGTGAAATAATTTCTTTAGTTAGTTTTGACAAAATTTTTGTTCTCAGTTTTGCATCAGGTATAAGCTCTGCATCGTTCAGGGCAAAAAGAGCATTCGGACGAATTTCAGATGATGGGCTGTTATCGGAATTGAGATGGTCATAAATAATAAGACTATTTTTATCAATAAATAATTTCTGAAAATTAACAAACAACTTTGCTTTCAGAGCGATGCAGGATAACTGAGTTTTTGCATCATTTACCATTTCAGCCATTTTTGCGGTGTAGTCGAGTTGTCTGAACCATAAAGCCTGAATATCATTAGCCCGATTTCCTCTTGGGGACCAGGGTCCGTCTGGGCCTACTGCATCCATCCAGGTTTCAGCATCGGCATGAGTGAGAAAGCCCGAATAATCAACATAATTTTTTTGAGCACCTTCAAACGCTGTTTTTACGACAGGATACATTTCTTTAACAAAAGCGGTGTCGGCTGAGGCCAGAAAATATTCATACAATTGTATAACAAACCATGGTGTTCCATCTGTTGTATTGTAGATTGACTCTTTAAGCGTCACGCGGTTAGGGATCCTCCCAAAGTATATACTCGAGGGATTTTTATCCTGAAATTCAGCAAAGCCCTTTAGGATTTCTTTTGCCTCTGCAAAATTTCCGTTGACAAATGTTGCCCCCGGAAGTGAAATGAAAGTATCCCTGCCCCAGTTATTGTTGAACCATGGCAATCCTGCAAAAATTCCTTTGGTCCCTTGTGTAGTAATTAATGCGTCGAGTGATGCAACAGCCCAAAGAAACGCTTTGTTAAACTCTTCATCATTAGTAGTTAATTTAACTGCATTTAGTAGCTTATCTAATCGTTTTTTCTTAAGAGCTGTAAGGTTTTCTATTGAAGGGAAACTAAAAAGTGAGTCCTGATGAATGACCTGAAAAATAACAACGAACGGAACATTTTTCTGGCCGAAAGAGATTGAGGTAAAATTATCATACTTATTTGTTCGCGTTATCCCGGAATTAGAAGCCACAATAAATTTCATCGCCGGCAAGATGTCTGATAAATCGAATTCCAGAATATTATCGGATGTTTTTTTCAGAAATCTGCCATTAAAGTTGGTTAATTTTATACTATCCGGAGCTTTATCATTCGTTTGTATTATTAATAAATCTAAACTATCGGCAAATGTTAAGGTTTCAGAAAAACTTCCGGGATATTCTCTTATTAAGTTATAAGGTGTAACCGTAGCTCGACTTTTCTCCCTTTCAACTGAATCATTGCCAATCATCAAAATGTAGTCATTGAAAATTCTTTGTTCTTTCAGCGTCCATCCATGCCAACCATCGGTGGAGTATGCATTAGTTTCACCGTGAAATTGTCCAAAGAATTTGTTTGTAAAAGTGAAGACTCTCGATTTCCCCTGGACTGAAATTGCAATTGAATCTGATATTGAGTCTGAAGTTGTGGTACCGGCACAAGAAATAAAAATAAATGTTAGTTGTAAAATTATTGCTTTAAAGAACTTATTTTTTAAATGAGTGTACACCAAACCGGATCCTGTTTTAATGAGGACAAATTTCATTAACTATGCCTTATATTCAGAATGTCACCATCTTTTACAATATATTCTTTACCCTCAAGCCGCCAGACTCCTGCCTCTTTGCACTTTGGAAAACTTCCGTATTTCAGGTAATCTTCAAAATAAACTACCTCAGCCCGAATAAATTTATTGTAAAAATCGCTATGGATAGCACCTGCCGCATCATGTGCCGTACTATTCTTCAATATGGTCAACGCA
>CAYTLQ010000007.1:0-10284 GCA_964438715.1 uncultured Ignavibacteriaceae bacterium | reverse complement strand
TCGAATCCCTCGCCGCCCACAAAGAAAATAATTATCCCGCAGTACCGGGATAATTATTTTTTAAAAGTTCTTTGAAATATTGTTGCAATTGCTCTTAAGCATAATAGTGAAATCTTCTTTATGAGATTATGCGGGAGTAACTCAGTTGGTAGAGTCACAGCCTTCCAAGCTGTTGGTCGCGGGTTCGAGTCCCGTCTCCCGCTCAATAAATATTTTTTTGTTATATCATTTCCCGAAGTGCAACCCACGATGTAGGAAATGTAAATCATCTGAAGAATAATCGCAATGAATTGTTGAGGGCAAATATTGAAAAAAAGTTAATACAAAATGCCTGTCAGATTCAGGAAAATTTCTCCAAAAAATTCAGCAAGTATTGATGACGCAATTGCGACAATGAAATATGAAATTAATAAGCTGACGTAGCTCAGTTGGTAGAGCACATCCTTGGTAAGGATGAGGTCACCGGTTCAATCCCGGTCGTCAGCTCAAAAACAAAATTAAACACGAGTTAAATTATGAGAGAAATTATAACACTTGAATGCACTGAGTGCAAGAGGAGAAATTACTCAACAACAAAGAACAAGCGCACTCACCCACAAAGAGTGGAATATAAAAAATATTGCCCTTGGTGTCGTAAGCATAAAATTCATAAAGAAACAAAATAATTGGGATTACGTCAGTAGCTCAATTGGCAGCGCAGCGGTCTCCAAAACCGCAGGCTGGGGGTTCGAGTCCCTCCTGACGTGCCACCATAAAGCAGACAGCAATGAAAGAAAAAATTAAGAATTTTGTTGAAGATGTGGTTAAGGAAATGAAAAAAGTTACCTGGCCTACATACGAAGAATTGAAAGAATCTACAATGATCGTAATTGTAGTGTGTCTTATTCTTGCCGCTTTCACCTATGTGATTGATCTCGGATTAACAAACCTGTTCAAAGGAATATTCTAACAAATATGGAACATCGCTGGTTTGTTGTCCGAACTTTTTCCGGACACGAGAATAAGGTTAAAACAATACTCGAATCCGAAATGCGGGATAATGAAAATCTCAGGGCCAAGATTACTGAGATTCTTGTTCCTACTGAAAAGGTTTTTGAAGTAAAAGATGGAAAAAAGAGAAGTAAAACAAAAAACTTTTATCCCGGTTACCTGCTCGTTCAGGGTGAGATGGATGCACTCGTAAAAGATATTATTCTTAATACACCATCAGTTATGGGGTTTCTGGGAAATAAAAATAATCCTGTTCCTCTACAGCCTGAAGAGGTAAAACGGATTTTAGGAAGAATAAAACAACAGTCTGATACCGAACGACTTGAGACAATATTCCGCATCGGTGATATTGTAAAAATTATTGACGGTCCATTCAATAATTTCAGTGGTACTGTTGAAGAAATAAATGAAGAAAAGATGAAAATAAAGGTGCTTGTTTCAATATTCGGACGGAAGACACCTGTTGAACTTGATTTTATTCAGGCAGAATTAGAAAAGTAAAAAATTTTCAAAAGGATAAAATAAATGGCTAAGAAAATAACCGGTTATGTAAAACTCCAGATACCAGCTGGAAAAGCTAATCCTTCACCTCCGGTAGGACCTGCATTAGGTCAAAAAGGTGTTAATATTATGGAATTCTGCAAGCAATTTAATGCCAGAACTGCTGATAAGGAAGGCTTGATAATTCCTGTTGTTATTACCGTATTTTCTGATAAATCGTTTACATTTATTACTAAAACCCCTCCTGCTTCTGTACTGCTAAAGAAAGCCGCAAAGCATGATAAAGGTTCCGCTGAACCAAACAGAATTAAGGTCGCTAAGGTAACTAAAGCCCAGGTTGAAGAAATTGCTAAAATGAAAATGCCCGACCTGAATGCTAACGATTTGGAAGCCGCGATGAGTATGGTTGCCGGTACTGCCCGCAGTATGGGTTTTACCGTAGAAGGTTAATCTTTGTTTAGGAGAATTTGAAATGAAAGAATCTAAGAGAATCCGGGAAATTAAAAAGTCAGTGAATATTGAAAAAGAATATTCGCTCGAAGAAGCAATTAAAATTTTAAAGGAAAAAAGTAATACTAAATTCACTGAGTCGCTTGATGTTGCCATACGCCTTGGGGTAGATCCTCGTCATGCTGATCAAATGGTACGCGGCACCGTTACTCTTCCTCATGGAACCGGTAAAGAGGTTAAGGTACTTGTTGTAGCCAAAGGTCCGAAAGCACAGGAAGCGTTGGATGCAGGTGCTGATTATGCAGGTTTTGAAGAATATATAGATAAGATTAAAGGTGGTTGGTCAGAAGTTGATGTTATTATTGCAACTCCCGATGTAATGGGTGAGCTTGGAAAATTAGGAAAAATACTCGGTCCAAAGGGTCTTATGCCAAACCCCAAAAGCGGTACAGTGACTATGGATGTCGCCAAAGCTGTTAGAGAAGTGAAAGCCGGTAAAATTGAATTCCGTGTTGAAAAAGCCGGTATTGTTCATACTTCACTTGGAAAAATCAGTTTTGGAGCTGACCAGCTTGTAGAAAATACAAGGGCTTTTCTTTCAACAATTGTTAAAATGAAACCAGCGAGCGCAAAAGGACAGTATATCAGGAGCCTATTCCTCTCAACAACTATGGGTCCGGGACTCAAAATTAATAAAGAGGAAGCTGGCGCTCATTAATCAAAAGAAATTACGCACTAAATACTTCATGCTTCTAGGTCAAATTATTAGACCATAATTCACGATACAGGAAAACAATGGACAAACAACAAAAAGCTGAGATCATAGCTCAGACAGTTGAAATGCTTAACAAAAGCACCTCTGTGTTCCTTTTGGATTACAGTGGAATAAATGTCGAGGATATCAGTAGTTTGCGCCGCGAACTGCGTAAGGAAGGAATAGAGTATAAGGTAATTAAAAATACTCTGTTTAAAAGAGCCTTAGCCGAAAGCGGAAAATATGAAAAACTTGCTGATCATCTTCAAGGCATGACTGGTTATGTCTTTGCTGCAGATAACCCGTCCGTTCCCGCAAAAATCATCAAAAAATACTTTGACGAGAAACAAAAGTTCGCATTGAAAGCATGCTACATTGAATCGCAATATTACAGCGGTTCACAGCTTGCTGAAATAGCGAGTTTGCCGTCAAAAGCAGATATTATCGCAGGTATTCTTGGCAGTATCAATGCACCCGCTTCAGGCATTGTTGGAGCCATTAACGCCGTTATTCGCGATCTCGTTAGTGTTATTGATGAAATTGCAAAGAAAAAAGCAGCTTAAACTTAAAATTTAAAGGAGATCTATTTATAATGAGTGAAAAAATAGCAGAAATCGTAGAAAAAATTAAAGCCCTTTCCTTAGTTGAGGCTTCTGAATTAAAGAAAGCATTAGAAGCTGAATTTGGTGTAACGGCGTCCGCTCCCGTTATGATGGGTGCAATGCCCGGTGCAGGTGCCGCTGCAGCCGCGGCTCCGGCTGAAGAAAAAACTGAATTTACCGTTGTTCTTACTTCGGCAGGTGATAAGAAAATCAATGTCATTAAAGTCGTTCGCCAGCATACAGGCCTTGGTCTTAAAGAGGCTAAAGATCTCGTAGATGGCGCTCCGAAGCCGGTGAAAGAGGCTATTCCAAAAGATGAAGCTGAAAAAATTAAGAAAGAACTCGAAGAAGCAGGCGCAACAGTAGAGATAAAGTAATTTTTTTACGAAAATTCTTTCCCGCAATTTTATAAACTGAGTGGCAAGGCATTAGTGTGCCTTGTCACTCTTTTGTCATATTTAAAGTGACCGTCTTTGATAATGCAAAGCAGAGAGATTTAATTAGGAGGTTCAAGTTTGGATACTCAGAGAATAACATTCGGACATATAAAATCTGTCCTCGATATACCCGATTTATTAGCAGTTCAGAAGGATTCATTTGAAGAATTTCTTCAGCTCAATGTGCCTCCGGCAGAAAGAGAAAACAAAGGATTAGAACAGGTTTTTCGCCAGAATTTTCCTATTACTGACAATAAGGAAAATTACCGGCTTGATTACAAGGAATATTTTATTGATAAACCAAGATATTCGCTATCTGAGTGTCTTGAGAAGGGGCTTACTTTTGCTGCACCGCTTAAAGCACGCCTTTTACTTTCGACAAAAGATTCTGAAACTGAAGAATTTGTAAATTCGGTCGAACAGGAAGTGTACCTTGGTAATCTTCCTTTCATGACACCAAAAGCAACATTCGTAATTAATGGTGCAGAACGGGTGGTAGTAACGCAGTTACACCGTTCGCCGGGTGTTGCCTTCTCACAAAACATGCATCCAAACGGCACTCCTCTTTATTCTGCAAGGATTATACCTCTCAAAGGTTCATGGGTAGAATTTTCTACTGATATTAACTCTGTTTTATATTGTTATGTTGACAGGCGTAAAAAGTTTCCGGCTACTACATTACTCCGTGCTCTTGGATATGTTAGTGATGAAGAAATTTTAGATTTATTTGATCTTACCGAAGAGATAACAGTCTCGAAGGTAGATCTTTATGAATATTTGGGCAGGATAATTGCAAGTGATGTTTTTGATTTAAGTACCGGTGAAATTTTCCTTTCCCGTGAAAGCGTCCTGACTGAAGAAAGTATTCAGAGAATACTGGAATCGGAAGTTGCCACAGTGAAATTTATCCGTAAGGATATTGAGATTGAACAAAACCTTATCCTTACAACACTGCGTAAAGATCCTTCACACACTAAAGAAGAAGCACTCTATTCAATTTATCGTCAGCTACGCACCGGCGAACCACCTGATATGGAGACAGCGCAAGCATTACTCGATAAGATGTTCTTCAATGATAAGCGTTATGATCTTGGTGAAGTGGGACGCCACAGGATGAATAATAAATTAAAATTAGATGTTCCTGAGAATATAACCGTCCTCACGAAAGAAGATATTGTAGAAATCATTAAATATCTTATGCTTCTTAAGGAAGGTGTTGCCGGTTATGATGATATCGACCACCTTGGCAATCGTCGTGTAAGAACAGTTGGTGAGCAACTTCAACAGCAGTTTAATGTTGGTATTGCCCGTATGGCGCGCACAATCAAAGAGAGAATGAATATTCGTGACTCCGAGAACTTTACTCCTCAGGATTTAGTAAATGCGCGTACAATAAGTAGTGTAATAAATGCATTTTTTGGAACAAATCAGCTTTCTCAGTTCATGGATCAGACAAATCCCTTGTCTGAGCTTACCCACAAGAGAAGGATGTCTGCTCTTGGACCTGGTGGTCTTACAAGAGAGCGCGCAGGGTTTGAAGTCCGTGATGTTCACTACACACATTATGGTCGTCTCTGTCCGATTGAGACTCCGGAAGGTCCAAACATTGGTCTTATTTCTTCACTTACAATTTTTGCCAGAGTTAATAAATATGGATTTATTGAAACACCTTACCGTAAGGTAAAAGACGGCAAAGTAACGAATGAGATACATTACCTGACTGCTGAGCAGGAGGATGAATATACCATAGCACAAGCTAATGCTCCGTTGAACGAGAAAAACGAATTCACGGGAGAAAGGGTCAAATCGCGCTTCAGGGGTGAGTTCCCTATTATTCATCCTGAAAATATTCAGTATATGGATGTTGCTCCAGCTCAGATTGTAAGTGCTGCTGCGGCTCTTATTCCATTTCTGGAACATGATGACGCAAACAGAGCATTGATGGGATCGAATATGCAACGACAGGCAGTTCCGTTATTGCGTCCCGAAGCCCCGATCGTAGGAACAGGGCTTGAAGGTCGTGTTGCAAGAGATTCGAGATCGGTTGTTGTTTCGGAAGGTGATGGCGTTGTTGAGTATGTGGATAGTGAAAAAATTACTATTAACTATGACATTAAAGCTGATTCCTCAGAAGTATTAACCAGTTTCGACGATATTAAGCGTGTTACCTATAAACTACTTAAGTTTATGGGCACGAATCAGGAAACATGTATTAATCAAAAACCTATTGTTACAGTTGGGCAACGCGTTAAAAAAGGTGATGTAATTGCCGATGGCTTTGCTACCCAAGGTGGAGAACTTGCTCTTGGTCGTAATGTTCTGGTAGCATTTATGCCATGGAGAGGTTATAATTTTGAGGACGCAATTATACTTAGCGAAAAACTTGTTGCCAATGATGTCTTCACTTCAATTCACATTGAAGAATTTGAACTGCAGGTACGCGAAACAAAAAGAGGTGAGGAAGAACTTACCCGTGAAATACCAAATGTTAGTGAAGAGGCAATTAAAAATCTGGATGAAAACGGTATTGTTCGTGTAGGTGCAGAAGTAAAAGAAGGGGATATTCTGATTGGAAAAATTACTCCGAAGGGTGAAACTGATCCGACCCCCGAAGAAAAACTCCTGCGTGCGATATTTGGTGATAAAGCCGGTGATGTAAAAGATGCATCGCTTAAAGCTACTCCGGGATTGCGCGGAACTGTTATTAAAACCCGCCTATTCAGCAGAAAGAAAAAAGATGCCGATGCAAAAAAACAGGAAAAGCGCGCACTTGAAAATCTTGAGGTAGAGTACGAGAAAAAGAAAGCTGATTTGTACGAAAAACTTGTGCAAAAACTTACAGCAATAACGCTTGGGCAAACAACCACCGGAATCAGAGATCTTGACGGTTCTATCAAGTTAAGAAGCGGTGTTACCATTAAGGAAAAAACTTTTACCGAGGATGATGTAACAAAACTCGATTATACCGCTGATTGGTTTGAATCGAAAAAAATTAACAGTCATGTAAAATTATTATACAAAAATTATTTCAGCCGATACTCGGATATTGATGATGAATACAGGCGTGAAAAACTAAAGATTCAAACCGGTGATGAGCTTCCTCCGGGAATTGTTCAGTTAGCCAAAGTATATGTCGCAAAGAAACGCAAGGTTTCTGTTGGTGATAAAATGGCAGGTCGTCACGGTAATAAAGGTGTTGTGTCTAAAATTGTTCCTGTTGAAGATATGCCACATCTCGCAGATGGTACTCCGGTAGATATTATACTTAATCCACTTGGTGTGCCGTCACGAATGAACCTCGGACAGCGTTATGAAACTGCTCTTGGTTGGGTAGGAAAAAAACTTGGGGTACGATTTGCTACTCCGGTGTTCGATGGCGCCAAAGTCAGCGATGTTGATGAATGGCTGGCAAAAGCCGGTATTGATGTAGGATGTAAAACCCAGTTAATAGATGGACGAACAGGTGAAAAATTCCATCAGAAAGTAACATGTGGTTACATTTACATGATGAAACTGAGTCACCTTGTTGATGATAAAATTCACGCCCGCTCTACTGGTCCATACTCTCTTATTACTCAACAGCCACTTGGCGGTAAGGCACAATTCGGTGGACAGCGTTTTGGAGAAATGGAAGTCTGGGCGCTCGAAGCCTACGGTGCGTCACATATACTACAGGAAATTCTTACTGTTAAGAGTGATGATGTTCCGGGTCGTTCGAAAGTTTATGAAGCAATAGTTAAAGGAAATAATGTTCAGGAGCCCAATGTCCCCGAGTCCTTTAATGTGTTGATTAAAGAGTTACAAGGTTTAGGTTTAGATATACAGATTCAATAGTATTGGATAAAGTATAAAATTATTATCCTAAGGAGTTTTACTATATGATTATGAGAAATCAGCAGACAGAGAATGTGTTGAAAGATATTACCAGTTTAACAATTACACTGGCAAGCCCTGACGATATTCTTGAGAGATCAAGGGGTGAGGTGACGAAACCGGAAACAATTAACTACCGTTCGTTTCGCCCTGAAAAAGATGGATTATTCTGCGAGAAAATATTTGGTCCGACCAGAGATTGGGAATGCTATTGCGGAAAATATAAGAGAATCCGCTATAAAGGTATTATATGCGACCGATGCGGTGTTGAAGTAACACAAAAAAGTGTTCGTCGTGAGCGGATGGGTCATATTGGGTTAGCTGTCCCTGTCGTTCATATTTGGTTCTTCAAATCACTTCCTTCCAAAATTGGTAACCTGCTTGGTTTCTCTTCGAAGGAATTAGAGCGGATAATTTATTATGAATCTTATGTTGTGTTAAATCCCGGTCCTACCGGATTGAACAGAAAAGACCTCATTACCGAAGAACAGTATTTTGAGATTCTTAATTCACTCCCCCAGGGGAATGATAAACTACCTGATTCTGATCCGAATAAATTCTATGCGAAAATAGGCGGCGAAGCAATTAAGGAATTGTTACGCCAGACGAACATTGAAGAGTTGTTCCATCAGCTGAAAGAGCAATTAAAAACTGAAAACTCACAACAGAAAAGAGAAGAATTACTGAAGAGACTTCGTGTAATTGAGGCATTCAGAGAAAAAGATAAAACTGTTGAGAACAAACCTGATTGGATGGTACTCAGTTATATTCCGGTAATTCCTCCTGAACTTCGTCCGTTGGTTCCACTGGAAGGTGGCAGATTTGCTACAAGCGATCTGAATGACTTGTACAGAAGGGTTATTATTCGGAACAATCGTCTTAAAAGATTAATTGATATAAAGGCTCCTGAGGTAATTCTTCGTAACGAAAAGAGAATGCTTCAGGAAGCTGTTGATGCTCTTTTCGATAATTCACGCCGTGGTTCTGCTGTTCGTAGTGATAATAACAGACCCTTAAAGTCTTTGAGTGATATGCTTAAAGGGAAACAGGGTCGTTTCCGCCAGAATCTGCTTGGAAAGAGGGTTGACTATTCCGGTCGTTCCGTAATTGTAGTTGGTCCTGAGTTAAAACTGCACCAATGCGGTCTGCCGAAAGACATGGCAGTTGAACTTTTTAAGCCTTTTATTATCCGGAAACTCATTGAGCGCGGTCACAACAAAACTGTCAAAAGTGCAAAAAAGGTTGTGGATCGCAAAGATCCAATCATTTGGGAAATTTTAGAAAAAATCATTGATGGTCACCCAGTATTGTTAAACCGTGCCCCGACACTTCACAGACTCGGTATTCAGGCGTTTCAGCCTGTACTTATTGACGAACGCGCAATTCGTCTTCATCCTATGGTTTGTACAGCATTCAACGCTGACTTTGATGGAGACCAGATGGCGGTTCATATTCCTCTTTCTGCAGAGGCACAATTGGAAGCACATCTGCTTATGTTAAGCAGTCACAACATTCTTTCGCCACAAAATGGCAGTCCGATTGTTATTCCCACTCAAGACATAGTTCTTGGTTGTTATTATTTAACAAAGAGGAAAGAGGGAGACCTTGGTGAAGGAATGGTCTTCAGCTCACCTGAAGAAGTTATCATTGCATATAATGCAAGAGTGGTTGGTTTACACGCAAAGATTAATGTTCGTATTGACGGAGAAATGATTGAGACAACAACCGGCAGGGTTATTTTCAATCAAATCGTTCCGAAGGAAATGGGATATTTCAATCAGGTACTTGTTAAGAAAACATTCGGTAACTTTATCGGTCAGATGTTTATTCGGTTGGGTAACAAAGTAACTGCAAAATTCCTTGATGACCTTAAGGACATAGGATTCCGTTATGCCACAGCCGGCGGTCTTTCTATCAGCTTTAGCGATTTGCTTATTCCTGAAGAGAAGGTTAATCTTATCAATAATGCGGAAAGCCGTGTAAGTAAGGTTCTTGAAGAATTCGAAATGGGTGTTATCACCGAGAATGAGCGTTACAATATAACAATTGATATCTGGACGCATACTTCAAACGATGTTTCAAAAGCGCTTACCGAAAAACTGCGTAAAGCCGATGGAGGATTTAACTCTATCCACATGATGGTAGATTCGGGTGCGAGAGGTTCGCAGGAACAGGTTCGCCAGTTAGCCGGAATGCGCGGTCTTATGATGAAACCGCAGAAAACTCTTTCAGGACAAGCAGGTGAAATTATTGAAAACCCGATTGTTGCGAACTTTAAAGAAGGTCTTTCGGTACTCGAATACTTTATTTCTACCCACGGTGCGAGAAAAGGACTTGCAGATACAGCGCTTAAAACTGCGGATGCCGGTTATCTTACCCGTAGGCTTGTGGATGTTGCGCAGGATGTAATCATCAGTGAGATAGACTGCGGCACAATTCTCGGTGTTCTTGTTTCTGCTATTAAGGATGTTGAAGAAGAAAGAGAATCATTAGCTGAGCGTATTATTGGAAGAACCGCACTTGAGGATATTTATGATCCGAAAAGTGAAGAATTGATTATAGCCAGTGGTGAAATGATAACTGAAGATTTTGCCCGCAAAATTGAGGAAGCAAATATCGATTCGGTTTCCATCCGTTCAGTATTAACCTGTCAGTCAAAACATGGTGTTTGTGCTAA
>CAYTLQ010000006.1:0-4627 GCA_964438715.1 uncultured Ignavibacteriaceae bacterium | reverse complement strand
GTATTGTCATTCCCTATTTTATTGCCCTTAATTTTAACGCTAATTGATGTCACGAAATCCTGTATGGATGGCACTAATTTTGAGGGGTCTTTTGTACCGATTGCGGTACTTTTATGTTACAATATTATAATGATTGCAACATCGTATCTTCTGTTTGATTTTATTTGGAAAGATTAACAAATATTAACATTTAACAATTGCAAATTATGATTTGGAAAATTATTCTCTACCTACTCATAAGTTTTGTTTCCATTGCGGGAATTGCATTTCCCATAGTTAAGAATCCGGAAAAATGGTACGAATTTCCATTTATCCCCGGTTTAGAAGAAAATGCGAAAATTATTCTTGTCCATGTTCCAACTTCCTGGCTTACAGTTATTGCGTTCCTGATGAGCACAATTTACAGTATCAAATATCTTCGAAAAAAAGATATGCTGGATGATGCTAAGGCCTATACAGCCGCTCAGCTGGGTATGATATTCTGCATATTGGCAACTGTAACCGGAGCAGTATGGGCAAAATTTGCGTGGGGTTCATTCTGGAGTTGGGATCCAAGACAAACGAGTATTTTTGCTTTAATGTTGATTTATGGGGCTTTATTTGCTTTACGATCTGCTATTGAAAATGAAGAAAAGCGTGCTACACTATCCTCGGTATATTCTATAATATCTTTTGTGACTGTACCGTTTTTCATTTTCATTATGCCAAGAATTATGAATGGGCTTCATCCCGGTTCCGCAGATGATACCACATCGGGGCCTGTTGTTGACTTTAAGATGAATGCAAATATGATGTTGGTATTCTATCTCTCACTTATCGGATTTACGATACTGTATTTTTGGATGTGGCAGGTAGGATATAAAAGTTATATGTTTAAAGAAAAACTTAATAAAAATATTATATAGGAAAATCAGTGACAGAATTTTTATCGAACAACGCGCTGTATATAGTCCTTATAATCGTAATGATTGTTTGGACAGGTATATTTCTCTATATGTTTAACCTTGATAAAAGATTAAAATCCCTTGAAAAGGAGAACAAAAATGAAAAATAAACACATCTTTGGCGGAATAATAGTAACAGTTTTTCTCGGACTGATGATTTATCTTTTTACACAGAGTAACCTGAAATATGAAGATGATATTAGCAAAGTTATTGAAAAGGGGAAGTCGGTAAAACTTACAGGATTCTGGGTGAAAGAGAAGAACTATGAAATTGATAAAGCTGCTAATACCTTTACTTTTTTCATAAAAGATACTCTGGGTCATGAGATGAAGGTCGTGTATTCCGGAATGAAACCCGATAATTTTGAGAATTCTCATAAGGTTGTAATTACCGGTCAATATAAAAACGGTGCTTTTCAGGCGAGAGATATCCTGACAAAATGTCCTTCCAAGTATCAGGACCAAAAAGCAGCAGCAAATTCGTAAATACCCTTTAAGGAGATCAAATGGCCGGAAGCATATTTTTAACATTAGCTTTAGTATTTAGTTTTTTTTCCCTCGTTATGTATTATTTTTCATTCAGAGGGTATCAAAATACACTACAATTAGCCCGCATTGCATACCATGGTACGGCAATGATGGTACTGCTCGCGTCAACATTTCTTTTTTATATTATACTCACTCATCAATATCAGTATAAATATGTATTTAGTTATAGTAACAGCGATCTCTCGTTAGGATATCTCATTTCGACTTTCTGGGCGGGGCAGGAGGGGAGCTTTATGCTATGGCTTCTCTTTACTTCTCTTATTGGAGTGTTCCTCCAGTCTTATACAGCTAAGAGAGGTGACCTCGAGTTTCGGGTAATGATGGTATATACTCTTGCCACTACTTTTCTTCTGGTTATGGTCTCTCCGTTCATGAAGAATCCGTTTGCATATTTATGGTCTGAGCCTGTTTTCGTTGAAATGAAAAAATTGAATCAGGCATTTCTCAGCCTGCCTTTTATGCAGAATTTTATGTTCAGTGATCCGGAATCGAATGAATCGTTTGTGAAAGTAAGTGAAGAATTGTATGCCGCCATTCAGTCGGCAGGTTATTCTTTTAATGATCTGGTGATATTTGGAAAGGGGTTAAACCCATTACTTCAGAATTTCTGGATGCAGATACATCCTCCAATTCTGTTTATTGGTTTTTCAATGTCCACAGTACCATTTTCATTTGCGATTGCTGCGCTCATAAAGAATGATTACAAGGATTGGGTGAAACATTCTTTACCATGGACAATTGCCGGCGCCGGTATTTTAGGTCTCGGTATTATGCTCGGTGGATATTGGGCTTACGGAATTCTGGGCTGGGGTGGATATTGGGCATGGGATCCTGTAGAAAATTCAAGTTTGGTGCCATGGATAGTTGGTGTTGCTGCAATTCATACATTACTCGTGCAGAGAAAAAGTCAGAAAGCCGGCGAGGAAATCGGCCGTTTTGCAAAAACTAACCTTATCCTCTGTATTATGGTTTATGTGTTAGTATTGTACAGCACATTCCTTACACGGAGTGGAATCCTCGGTGATGCCTCTGTGCATTCTTTTGTCGATCCGGGAACGATTGTATATCTCTATCTTATCGTTTTTATTGGAACTTTTACTCTTATCGGCGCAGGAATGATTGTTTACCGTTGGAAATATCTTAATGAACATCAGGTAGATGATAGCAGTTTGCTTTCCCGCGAACTTGCTCTCTTTACTGCCGCTGTTGCTTTAGGAGCTTCTGCAATAATCGTTCTTGTAGGTACATCAGCTCCTATATTTGGCCAGTCGGTCGAAACGATGTTTTATAATGAAATGCATGTTCCTTTGGCTATTATTATCGGACTTCTTAATGGATTTAGTTTACTAGTGCGTTGGAAGAATTCAAGTTGGCAGGAAATTTTTAAGAAATCACGGTTCGCTATTATTTCATCTGTGGTACTTACCTTGCTGATTGTTTTTGTCGGTGGAGTATATGATATAATGATGATTCTTCTTGCCTTCTCAAGTGCATTCACACTATTTGTAAATGCCGAAATTGCTTATAAAATAATTACCGGTAATTTCAGAATGCTCGGGGCATATCTTGCTCACATGGGTTTTGCAATTTTCCTCCTTGGGGTAATTGGTTCAGCCGCATATAGTGTTGAAAAAAATATTGATTTGGTGAAGGGTCAACCGGTACAATTGTTTGGTTATGATATGAAATTTACCGGTTATAATCCGATTGAGAACAATAAAAAATTTGCGTTTAATATTGAACTTAAAAAGGATGAAAAAGTAAGTAAGATAAGTCCTGTAATGTACATTAGCGATTTCAATAACAGTCTTATGAGAGAACCTGATATTATATCGTATTTCACCAAAGACTTTTATGTAACACCAAATGGCTACGATGACGGTACACAACAGCCGGCTAATGGCAACAGTCTCAAATTAACTGTTGAAGAAGAAACGAGATTGTTTGGAATCACCATAAAATATGTTGAGTTCATTAAGCCCGATATGACCAGTATGATGTCCGGTGGTGATTTTCAGATGGGGGCAAAACTTCAGTTTACGAAAGACGGAAAAACAATAACACAGAACTGCATTATGCAAAAAGATGCAAATGGTGTCCATTACATTCCCGCAGAAATTCCTGAATTTGGAATCCGAATGGAGCTTACTAAAATTGATCCGGCAAACAAGAATGCTGAATTCAATGTAATTAATCTTAATGATAATTCGGCGGCAACATCCTCCGGGCCTAAAGAAGTTCTTTCTGTTACGGCTTCAATTAAGCCATTTGTTAACCTTGTTTGGTTAGGTGTGTTTATTTGTGTTGTTGGATTTTTTGTTGCGACATATAGGCGTCTTAAAGAATCCTACTAAAACTTCAAATACCTGCGGGAGTTCGTTACCCCGCAGGTATTTTTTGTGACTTTTATCTATTTCTCCTGAGAATAGACCTTTATTTACTCCTCAATTTGTAATCATGTCATCCCTTTGTAATAATTTCATCCCGTCGGGATTTTTATTTGGTGTTGTGTATATCTATGCTATAAATATTACATCCCTTCGGGATTTTTATTTTTATTGGTGATGTGTGCGCTAAAAATATGTCATCCCTTCGGGATTGTGATGATGCTTTTAGTTACCCTTACTATAATTATTGCATACCCTCAGGATTGATTTTTCAAATCATACTTATTTGTGGTTATTAAAACCCGAAGGGTTGAAATTATTGTAGAATAATCGTTAAATACCCAAACAAAACCCTGAAAGGGTGATATAATAGTAGCATCTTCCGTTAGCTAACGGATTAGCAACGGATCCTCTGACGCAATTGAAGGGTTGATAGCAAGCAAATTATTTAATAATGTCATCCCTTCGGGATTTTTATATGGTGTTGTGTATATCCGTGCTATAATTATTACATCCCTTCGGGATTGGAATATGGTATTCAGAACACGCTTGCTATATAATTTGTCTTCCACTCAGGATTGATTTTTTATAACGAACAAATTTATCTTTGCAATTAAACCCGAAGGGTTGGAATTATTGTAGAATATTCGTTAAATACCCAAACCCTGAAAGGGTGATATAATAGTAGCATCGTCCGTTAGCTAACGGATTAGCCAACGGATCCTCTGACGCAATTGAAGCGTTGAT
>CAYTLQ010000005.1:0-22647 GCA_964438715.1 uncultured Ignavibacteriaceae bacterium | reverse complement strand
CGAAAACCCACTTCTTCCGGCATTGGCAATAAGGGTTTTTTCAGGGAGCAAGTTTCTTTTTATCTCCGCCTGCGAGGTGCAGGTATCATCGAGGTAGAGGCACTCCGCCGCACTCCCACCAAAAATAATTATTTTCAAATGCGGTGAATCTGAGAGCAAGTCTCCCCGAAGTCCCTGAGATGTTACAGTAAATCGGCTTTTTCTTGTCACTCCGGGCAAAATTTCGGGATCCGGGTAAAAGCGAAATTGTGCGGAAGGACGAAAAAATAAATCTTCAGCAATACGATGGTATAAAAACGATGGGGAAACAATACGCACAATAATTTCAAAAAGAATCAGAGTAAGCAAGACAGAAGCCCCGATCAGAGAGATTTTTTGTGATGTTTTAATCATAGTAAGCCAAACCGTATATCACAGCGCACATCTTGGTTATTATTTTCAGGTTCAACACCCGTCATGCGGCTCGCTTCTTGACTATCAGTATTGAGAATGCTAATATGCATATCAATAAAAATAAAGATTTCCCACGGACATAAAAATGCACCTGCACATCACCATCCATGAAAGCCAACTCTCTTAAAATAATACAAAGGATAACAAATCGAGGTGAGTATGAATATAAAGCAATTCAGGGCTCCATATAGAAAGCGAATTTCGCTTTCAGATTATCCTACCGATTACAGCGGTAAGTTCAAATCCAAAGATGAAGCAGAAAAGCTTCTGCAAAAAAACATTGAGAAAATGGCAGAACTGCAGGATAAATTATATGCACACGATAAATACGGTGTGTTATTTATCTTTCAGGCAATGGATGCGGCGGGTAAAGATGGTGCAATTAAACATGTAATGTCAGGACTCAATCCTCAGGGCACACAGGTGTATAGTTTTAAACAGCCTTCCGCAGAGGAACTCGATCACGATTATCTATGGAGGATCAATAAATCTCTGCCGGAGAGAGGGCGAATTGGAATATTTAACAGGTCGCATTATGAAGAACTGCTTGTAGTGAAAGTTCATAATTATCTGAAAGCTGAAAAACTTCCTGAAGAAGTAATTAAAGATGATATCTGGAAAAAACGCTATCGTCAGTTTCGTGATTATGAACGATATCTGCATGAAAATGCAATACGGACCGTGAAGTTTTTTCTTCATATCTCTAAAGAAGAACAAAAACGCCGCTTTCTTCGCAGGATAGAAGATCCAACCCGCAACTGGAAGTTTTCTGCCTCCGATTTGAAAGAACGAGCTCATTGGAAAGATTATCAGGCGGCATTTGAAGAAGCCATTTCCGAAACAAGCACACCGTACGGGCCATGGTATATTATTCCTGCAGATAAGAAATGGTTTGCGAGATTACTCATTTCTTCTATTATTGTTGAAACTCTGAAAAAGATTGGTCCGGAATACCCGGTATTAACTGATGAGCAGAAGAAAAATCTTATACAATACAAAGAACAACTGCTTAATGAACCAAAGTAATAAAGAGTATAGACCGGCTTGACTGAAGATATGACAAAAGGAGAGGAATTATTCAGGCGATTCCTCTCCTCTCTTGATGAGAAGTTACCCCCTGAAAATTTACATCCGATTCTTGTTGCTCTCTGGCACGAATTTAAGAATGATTGGCATACAGCTCATAGCATTGTACAAAATATTAATTCCTCCGAAGCCGCATGGGTTCACGCATACCTGCACAGAAAAGAAGGTGATAGTTGGAATGCCGAATATTGGTACAATCGTGCCGGTAAAAAGTACCCAAAACTCTCTCTCGATGAAGAACGGGATAATCTGACCCGCGCTCTTCTGCAAACTCTTTAAGCAAAAAAGTTACAAGTTAGTTTTTCGTACTTCATAACACTTGAAATAATTATTTTAGTGTTAGAATTTCAATTTGTATCCATAACGAAAATTAATGATAGAACTAAAAACCAATAAAACTGAACGCGCAATTCTTGTTGCAATAAGACCCAAAGATGTTCCTCGTGAAGTTATTCAGGAACATTTAGATGAACTGCAGGAACTGGCTGAAACAGCGGGTGCTGTTACTGTATTGAAAATTGTTCAGGACCGCTACCGCCCCGATACAGCAACTTATATAGGAAAAGGTAAGGTAGAAGAAATTGAAGCGCTTGTGGAAATTAATGAAATCGACCTGATAATATTTGATGATGATCTTAGTCCTGTACAGGTAAGAAACCTTGAAAATATGATTAAACGAAAAATTATTGACCGAAGCGGACTTATATTAGATATATTTGCGTCTCATGCACGAACCCGAACAGCACGAACACAGGTGGAGCTTGCCCAAATGCAATATATGCTCCCCCGATTGACCCGGGCATGGACACATCTCTCGAAACAATATGGCGGTATTGGAACAAAAGGACCGGGTGAAACACAAATTGAAACTGACCGTCGTATAGTTCGCGACCGGATTGCGTTACTGAAAGCAAAATTAGCTGAAATTGAAGAAGATCGGATAACCCAAACGAAACGCAGACAAGATGAAATGAAAGTTTCTCTTGTAGGTTATACTAATGCAGGTAAGTCAACACTCTTTAACCGGTTAACAGGCGCCGGCGTACTTGCAGAAGATAAACTCTTTGCAACTTTGGATTCTACAACCCGGAGCTTCGAAATAGGGAAAAAGAAAACTATTCTTTTAAGCGATACTGTTGGTTTTATCCGCAAACTTCCTCACCACCTCGTTGCATCATTTAAGAGTACATTAAGCGAAGTGCGTGAGGCAGATGTTATTTTACACATAATTGATATGCTTCATCCATTTTACGAAGATCATATCAGAGTTGTTGATGAAACTTTGCGCGAATTGGGTTGCGATAAAAAACATATAATCAGAGTTTTTAATAAAGTTGATGCTTTAAACGATAAGACACGAATTGAATTTCTTCAGAACAAATTTCCGGATGCAATTATCATTTCGGCAGAAAGAGGTATTAACATATCGGCATTGCTCGATAAACTGATAGCCTTAACCGATTCGGATACAGAAGAAAGAACTATCAGTTTGCCGATTGAACTGGCACACATGGTGCATAAATTCCACGAAATCGCTGATGTTCAGGATGAGAAATACGATGAAAAGAGAATACAACTGAAATTACGAATTAAAAAAGAGAATCTGGGCAGATTTGAAGTTTTATTATCAAAAACAAAAAAGAAGAAATAAATTTCACCTCTGCATTTCTTAAATTGCAATAGTAAATCAACCACATACTTAAAATTTTATCTGCCTATGAAAAATATCATCCGAGTGCTCGTTTTCTTTTTGTTTGTAACAACAGGTTTTGCACAATCCACTGCCGGTGAAAATGCTAAATTTGAATACCGTTTTCTTGTGGATATGCCTACAGCCGGAATACTGAAAAAAGGATTTGTTGCTCTATCAAACGACATATTGCCGGGAGGTATTTTTATCGCCAGAATGGAAGTGGGAGTCTTTGAAGATATGAGTTTCGGAATATCATTCGGTGGGGCAAATATAATCGGGAGCGGTTCACCAAAATGGTATAATCTCCCGGGAGCACATATTCGTTATAAATTTACTCAGGAATCGTTTAATCTGCCCGCATTTACCATTGGTTTCGATTCGCAAGGTAAAGGAGAATATTTTGATAGTTCAGGCAGGTATGCTGTCAAATCACCCGGATTATTTCTTGCCGCAAGTAAAAATTTTAGTTTCTTCGGTTTTCTCAGTTTCCATGGTTGCCTGAATTATTCACTTGAAACTAAAGACGGAGATAATTTTCTTGACTGGCAAATTGGCGCTGAAAAAACAATTGGAGAAAAGGTTTCGGTCATAGCTGAATACGATTTTGCATTTAACGACAATACAACAAAAATTTATGGAGAAGGTAAAGGGTATCTTAACTTGGGCGTACGCTGGACACCATCGGAGGGATTTACGCTTGGTCTGGATTTACGCGATATGCTCGATAATAAAAAATGGTCTCCGGGTGCAGCCGACAGGGCGATAAGACTGGAATTTATAAAAGGAATCTAATCAGAGGATGTAATAATTAAACCACCGTGGAATTTAATCCACGGTGGTTTTTTATTTATTCAAGCTCCTTTTTTAATGCACTCAGCAATTCATCGGAAAGAGGCTCAACAGCACTGCGGAAACGCGCAACAATGTTTCCTTCCTTACTAATGAGAAATTTTTCAAAGTTCCACCTGATATCTGACTTACCGGTAGCCGGATTATCAATTAACTTGGCATATAACGGACTGATGTTCTCACCTTTCACGGTAATTTTATCAAACAGCGGGAATGTAACATTGTATTTTGTAGAGCAAAATTCTTTTATCTCTTCATTCGTTCCCGGTTCCTGAGAACCAAAGTCATTACATGGGAAAGCAAGAATTTCAAATCCTTTATCCTTGTAGGAGGAATAAAGCTCCTGTAATCCCTTGTACTGTTTGGTGTAACCACAGAATGAAGCAACATTGACAATAAGCAGAACCTTACCTTTATAAGCGGCAAGTGATACATCGTTACCGTTAATATCTTTTACTGTGATATCGTGTATATTCATCGCTAAAGAATCCTTTAAAGATAAATTAGATAATTTTGCCCGATCGGCAACTATCGAACCTTTTGAACCAAGATAAAATGCATAACCGCCTATAGCAGATACAACAATAATTGATAAAAGTATGTATTTTAGCATATATGACCTTTTTATTACTAAAATTCAAGTTTTATTATAATAGTTCCCGTTGTTATCGAAAAAACATATAATTAATGTAGTCTCTACCGGAATTGTAATTTCTACCGGAGGACTTTTTGTAATGAAATATAGTTCCCGGTTTACCGAACTTTACCCGCTCCTCGTAATTATTTATTTTATCGCATCAAGCTACCTGATATGGCGTATAAATTCCGTTACGGCGCCTTTTATGCAACTGCAAAAAAAAATTCCTGCATTCAGGGTTTGGCAAATTCTCTTTGTTGTGTTTTGCCTTCTTTATTTTATCATTCCTGCTGAGACAAGGGTTGGCAGACATAACGCAATTAATGAGTGGCTGAGCACATTTCTCAGAGGAGGCTATCCCTACGGTATTTCATCAAATCCCTCGGGAATGCCGATGCTGTTTTTTATAGCGTTGCCATTTTACCTTGCCTCAGATGCAGGGTTTCTTGTTGCCGCAGGTTCAGCACTTATTATTACACTAATATACAAATCAGCAAAATACAAACGCGAATTTTATCTCTCACTTGCTTTACTTCTGATAACACCGGTTTTATATTACGAGTATCTCGTGCGCAGTGAATTACTGACAAATATGGTTCTGGCAATTGCAGTAATTATTGTAACGAAGTATCTGTTTAACAGCGCAAAGCCATGGGGTAATCTTGTAATATCAATTCTATGGGGTTTACTTCTTTCAACTCGACTTGCAGTTTTACTTATCTTCGTTTTGGTAGTTCTTTTTTTTTACCGGCAAAATATTCGGGAGATGGTAATAGTTATATTGAGTTCATTATTGGTTTTTACAGCAACACTATTACCGTTTTATTTTGCAAATCCTCCGGTATTTATTGAACACGGACCCTTTGCGATTCAGTTATTGTATCTTCCTTTTTGGGTCTATCCGTTTTTGGGTATTCTTACTCTCTACATAGGGTGGTTAATTTCAGACATACAGGAGCTGTATTTTACCTGTGGAGTATTGCTTTTTATACTTGTGGTAATTTCCTTTTTTCAATCCGTACTATTGAATGGATTTTATTCATCGGTGTTTAATGACCGATTCGATATTTCGTACTTCATTCTCCCCGTGCCGTTTTTACTTTTCAGTATTAAAGAATATAGCGTTGACCGTTATCTTGGAAAAGTGTTGATTGAAAACATCAACTAAGGGATGGGTCTATTTACATTGAAATAAACTTTGTAACAGCCTCAGCCGCACGCTCGCCATCAATAGCGGCTGAAACTATTCCACCGGCATAACCGGCGCCCTCACCACAGGGAAATACTCCTGCAATCCCGGGATGCTGTAATGTATCCTTGTTTCGGGTAATTCGGACGGGAGAACTTGTTCGCGTTTCCGGTGCAATCATCAGTGATTCATGCGAGATATAACCGGGCATTTTTTTATTAAATACTTCCAGAGCTGTCTTTAAACCATCAATAATCTTTTTCGGTAAAACATCGCTTAGCATTACTGATGTAACTCCGGGTATATACGATGTTTTTGGAAGAGTGGCGGATAAAGTATTTTTAATAAAATCGGAAGTTCTTTGTGCCGGAGCCTTTTGTGATGCCGTAATAAGAAAAGCTTTTTGCTCGATCAGTTGCTGATAACGAATTCCGGAGAGATTGTCAAGAGTACCTGTTTCAATGAAATCAGTATCATTAACTGTAACAACAAGACCTGAATTTGCGAATGGAGAATTACGCTTTGAAACCGACATACCGTTAAGCACAATTTCTTCAGGAGATGTTGCGGATGGGACAATAATACCGCCCGGACACATACAAAAAGAGAATACTCCCCGATCTCCGACCTGACAAGTCAATGAATATGATGACGCAGGAAGATGCGGGTCTCTCTGCGGCGAATGGTATTGTCGTTCATCAATAAAAGCCTGCGGATGTTCGATGCGGACACCCACCGCAAATGGCTTTCGTTCGATTAACAATCCTTTTTGATTGAATAAGTAATAAATGTCACGGGCTGAATGTCCGGTTGCAAAAATTACTGCATTACACGCAACTTCCTCTGAGCCATTAATAATAAGTGATTGTATTCTTTCTTTGTTCTTAATAAAATCAGTCACTTTGGAATTAAAATGAACTTCGCCGCCATAAGTACAAATTGTTTCTCTTATTGCGGTTACTATTTGAGGAAGTTTATTTGAGCCAATGTGTGGATGTGAATCGATTGCAATATCAGGTAAAGCGCCATGTTGTATAAGAATGTTAAGAATACGGTTCACATCGCCCCGTTTTGTAGATCGGGTATATAATTTACCATCGCTGTATGTGCCAGCCCCGCCTTCACCGAAACAATAGTTGGAGTCAGGATTAACAATATTATCGCGTTGAATTTGCTTCAGTGACCGCCTTCTTTCCCGAACATTTTTCCCACGCTCATAAATTATAGGTTTGATTCCAAGCTCAATCAGTCGCAATGCGGCAAACATTCCCGCAGGACCAAAGCCAATAATGTGGCATGGTTTAGCATTGCTGACATCTTTGTACTCCGGTTTTTTTTCAACAAGTGAGGGTGGCTCGTTGATGAATGCTTCAACTTTCACCCGGTAAACCGGATTTTTCGGACGGGCATCAATTGAGCGTTTTATAACACGGCAGGCAGATATTTCATTTTCACTGTATCGTAGGGCTTTAGCAACTTTAGAACGAATGACAGAGGTATCGTTTATTAGCTCCGGTTCAACAACAATTTCAATTTCTTTTTTCATAATGTTACAGTAAAACGAAGTTTATTTGTTGTTGATAAATAAATATAATCGGAAAACTGAAGAACCGAACATACCAAACCCAAGAAGGATTGCAATGATAAGAAATGCCACATCAAAAATTGAGTTACCCGGAATAACCCGTAAAGTTAAAAAGCCCACAAGCAATGTGAAAATCAGAAGAAGTTTCCCTTTTTCATATTCTACTTCAACCTCTTTATAAGATACCAAATACATAAATATAACCGATGAGAAATATCCAAGAAGTGTAGCTATTGCGGCTCCTGTTAAAGCGAAACGGGGAATGAGAATTATGTTTGCAATCAGGTTAACTGACAGATTAATGAAATCCGAGTAAAGAAATAACGATGATTTACCACTGATATACGGATACACTGAATAAAAAGAAATAAGAGCATTGCACAAGTAGGCTAACATAATCACAGGGATAATTGCTAAGCCTGCTAAATACTGAGGGTTGATAATGTATGTGTTAAAAATCTGCAGAGTGGAAAAGAGAGGAAGAAACACAGTTACACTTATAAGAAGCAGAGAGGCAAGATATATGAGTTTAGTGAAAATTCTCCCGAAATGAATCTTATATTCACCACTGTGAAAGCTTTTGATTGAAGCAGGTGTCCATGCGGTTCGAAAAGCAATGGCAAACAAATTCATTACCATTGCAACACGATAGGCAAAACTGTACACCCCGACATCCTCACTACCTTTAAAGAAATTCAGAAGGAATCTGTCAGCAACATCTGTTACAGTAGTAAAGATTCCGGCAATGTAAAGCGGTACGGCAAAAATCAGCATTTCCCGTAAAACATTTTTGTTAAGACCGGCAGACATAAGTCCATATATTTCTTTCAGGCGAAATAGCGGCACGATACAGGAGGCAACAAGTTGTGCGATAATTATGCCTTCAACGCCGCTTCTGAAAAAGTAAACAAGCACAAAGCCGACGATTATATTAACCATAGAGCTAATACCGGTAAGAGCTATTACCTCTTTTACATTCTCAACAGTTTTAAGGTGCTGAAGGTACATATTACCGAAAGAGTCGAAAAGTGTGATGAAACCATAAAGTATTATCGCATTTCTATAGCTTGTATTACCGGTAATAAAATGCGAGAGTGTTTCGGGCAGGAAAACAGAAAAAACAACAAATGGCGTTGTAATGAGCAATACAAATGAAAAACCGGTACCGGAAGTAAGTAATTTTTCTGCTCCCTGTTTTTCAAGATAGAATTTTGTATATGAACTTTGCATACCACCCTGAGTAAGGGCGGCGAGTATTGCATAAACAGCAACAATGAGGGAGTAGTCGCCAAAATGCTGTGGTGAAATGAAATGTGAATACACCGGAAGAAGAAGAAATCCCGCTGATTTCAGGAAAAAATTCGCAGTTCCGTACCAAAGTGTATTCTTGATAACATTGGGTTTGGCTTTCATTCGGTTATATGATACTCCTTATAAAGAGTTTTTAACCGTTTATCAACCGAAGCATACCCATGATATTTATGAACCCAGTCTTTTCCTTTACGGCCCAATTCTTCGCGGTATTTTTCATTTAGTATCAGCTCAGAAAGAGTAGCATAAAGACTCTCCTCGTTGTTAGCAACACAAAAAGGATTTTCCGGTATCCACGAAGCATAGCCGTTGTGCATATTAGTAATGGTTGGTATTCCCATTGCAAGAGTTTCCAGACCGGCTTTTCCATAGCCTGTTCCTCCTAAACTACCTCCTACCTGATCGATGCTGATATCGCAGGTGCTCTTAATGTTCAATACTTGCTTACGAGGTAAATTCTCCAATAAAACAAATTCCACAGGCAGTTCTTTTTCAATCCGATTTATAACACGGAGAATTAAGTCCGTGCCTTTATAAATGCGGTTTGTAGGTGAGTGAACAATCCGAATCTTTTTTGAATTTGCCGGAGCCCTTGGCGGAAGTTCGGACGGGTCATACGGATAGAAAACATAATGAAGATCGGGTTTTAGGGCGAGGTGATCATATTCCGATGTAATGTTGAGGTCTGATATAGCATCTAACTCCTTGATAATACCCCGCTGTCTGAGGTCACTCCCATAATAACAACAGACTATTTTTTTGCCACCTTTTTTCCACGCAATTGCCTGAGACGGGTAGCGGTAAAAATCAAGTCCTCCGTCATAGTGGATAATGTCATAATCATTAAGACCGTATTCTTCAATTGTATCGTTAACCTTACCGGTGCGAAGAAAGTCATTAATTGAAAAATAAATTTTTTCCGCAAAGTTTTTTGCCCTGAATACAGGTAATGAGGTATTTACCTGAATTGTATCCTGAACTTTTTTTCTGCGCCACAATTTTGCAATGGGAGAAACAGGTAAAGGAAAACCAAGACAGATATCTTCAGGAAAACCGAGAGGATTGGTATGAAGCGTAACCAGCCTGGATATATCACCGGCGGTGAGATGCATCCGGTAATAACTATAAGGCACGCCGGCAAAATTCTGCGGCGCTATATGGAGGATTTTCAGTTTATTGTTATGCGTAATACGCGTACCGGTTATAATTCTTTATAAAAAGTATCCCGGAATATTCCCCGGGCACCAAAACTTTCTTTAAATCTTCCAAGTCCCCAGTTAGGCTCCATGTTTACGGTAAATATTCCGAAATCGAGAAATCTGAATCCTTCAGCACGGTAGCGTTTCATAATTTCGTAAAACAATAAATTTACCGGACGGTAATTCTGATAATCTTCATCGTGGCTAATGTAAAATGCAAGAACAACTTCTCTGTTTGCCGAGAAATTACAAACTCCGGCGATAAGTTTATCTTCAAGAAAAGCTCCCATTAACCGAATTTTTGCAGGGAAAAAACTCTTCAGTTTGAGTAATTCTTCGAGAGTATGTGTTGGGTTTACATTGTGCCGCATTTTCAGATTTTTTTTCAATATTTCATAGTAATCCGAAAAGCGTTCCGTTTCTAAAATTTCGACATTTTGAGCAAGCGCCTTTTTTACAGCAGTCCTTGATTCTGCCTTAAATGTGGAAAGGAGAATTTCATCGGGGGAATCGAGTTGCACAACACTGGATATTTCTCTCTTCAGATAGGTAAACCCGTTCCTGAACAAGGCAAAATCAAGATAATGTGAATATTTTTTCTGATAAATAATTGGGGGAAGCGTTAACTGAATAGCAGAACATCCCATATCAGACGCAGTTTGAATGAGAATTTCAACTGCACTAAAGGCGTCTTTAACAGAGAGGTCACGGTAAACCAGACCACCGTATGAAGCACCGGAATGAGAGGAGAGAATTTTTTTGCCGTTCCGCTCAATCATCACAGCCGGGAAAAGAGCGAAAAGTTTATTATCCTTTTGCAGAGCAAATGAAACATCTTTAAAGCGATCCTTCGGATGATAAGCAAGAAATCTGCGTTTATGAAAAATTGTTCCGTTATCCGACTCATCAACAAAGGCATCCCACTCTTCATCAGTTATTTTTGCTGCCTTCAAATACTCGAGATTTGCCATATAATTTCTATTTTATTACGGGATAAATGTACTACAGATGGTGCAGTAATACAATTATGTTTCCAGAGAAAATATCTCTTTGCTGTTTCATACAAAATTTATATCAGGAGCAAACTACCTGATTCAGTAAATACGATAAAAGTAAAACATTGTTACTTTACGAGTATCATCTTTTGTAAAGCGGTGAAATTTCCTGCTTTAATTTTGGCAAAATAGACACCCGAATGAAATGCAGAAGCGTCAAAGTGTACAGGGTAAGTACCCGCCGGCTTTATTTCGTTAACTAAGGTTGCAATCTTGTTACCAATTAGATCATACACCTCAAGTAATACATGCTCTTGGTGTGGCAGAGTGTAGCTGAATGATGTTACCGGGTTAAACGGGTTCGGAAAATTTTTGCTAAGACCAAACTCTCGGGGAGCGCTTACAACAACACGAAGGATCTGATGCTCCGATAACGCGCCGTCAAGATCTTCCTGCACAAGCCGGAAATAGTATTCTCCAGGTCCGGGATTAAACATTGTATAGGTATAATTGTGTGACTCTGTACTTGTTCCTCTGCCGGGAATAAATACGAGTAATGAAAAATCAGCTTCATTTCCGGATTTTGTCATCAGACGGAAGCCCTTATTATTCTTTTCTGATGTTGTCTTCCATCGGAGAATAATATTGTTATCAATAACCGTTGCTGTGAATGAAGTTAGCTCTACAGGAATCGGATTAACCGGTTGTAAAGCAACATTGACAAAAGTGGGTTGACCATTAACAACGACAATATTATTTATCGTTTCTGCGAAATGACTATCGGCTGATACGGTGATACTGTATGTGCCTGCGTTCAGCATTCGGTGGTAATCTCCTGTTAACGAATCGGTAAATACATCAGAATTATCGGCATCTCGCCCGTTAACAAATATTTTTGCTTTCAGTGGTCTGTTATAAATATCAGTAACTACACCCTGAATTCCGGTAAGTGTTTGCTCAATGTATTTAATAAAAGAGCGGTAGTTATATTCCCAATGTGCAGGAAGAAGAGAAGCAGGTAATAACTTCGTATTAGAAATTTCGATAGTAACTTCTCTGCCGCGGGCAAAGTATGTCATATAATCTTGTCTTCCTCCTGCAACTCTGTACCAGTCATATCCGTTAGTTATTCCGTTATTGAGAAATCGTAAATAAGTAGAAGGAGCATTTGCATGAACAGTATCAGCATATTGACGACAGATAAACTGCCACCAGGCATCATCTGGGTGCCTTCTTTGCCATGTGTCCCAGGGATAATTCAGTACTTCAGCACCGCCATGAAAATTAGCGCTCAGAATAAACCGGCGCTCATGAAAAAATCGGGCCATTGCAATTGTTTCCGGTTGCCAGGAATTTCCGTCGGGGTGGGGACCATCTGCAGGATCGGGGAAATTTCTGTTAAGGTCAATGTTGTTTGCATTATAGCGTCTTGCTCCGGAAACCGTTGAATTTCCTGAGCGATAGGTGCCGTCCGGATTGGCGAGTGGATTTATCCATATTTCAACATTGTTAATAAGATTAGTTATCCTGCTGTTTGTATTATAGTTTGTAAGAAGGTAGTCAATAAGTCTGAGCATTAACACATAACCGGTTGTTTCATCACCGTGAATTGAGGAAGAGAACATAAAATCCGGTTCGGATTCACGCGATTCAACATTATCGGATATTTTTACAAAGAGAAGTTTACGACCCTGTACTGAAGTTCCAATTTCATACAGCTTGCATAGTGAAGGGTACTGTGTTTCAAACTGCTGCATCATTGCAACATAAGCATCATAAGTCGGGTAATAATCCCATGCTTTAATATCGTCTATATTGTCGCTCATTCGTACATCGTCAGCATCTCCCGGATGCGGAAGAACCTGATAGTGAATTCCAGACTTTAAAAAATTATTAAACTCTGATTCATTTGCATACGCATACACGGAGTCGCTGGTAACATTATCAATTGAAATAATTTTAGAGAGCTGATTAATTGTTGTTTTATCGGTATATGAAAACCGAAAATACACCTCACCATTTTTTGTAAAATAGCCAGGAGGTAATTGCGCCTGAACACAAATCATAAACAGAAAAAGGGAAGCGGCAAGTATATTTTTCACGGTACACCTGATTACATTTTATTGCTGTTGAACTTTTAACAATTCCAAGAGAGAATGAAATACCTGTCCTCTCGTTTCTCCTTGAATAGTTTCGGGTAGAAAACCAAGCTTTTCTGCCCAGATTCTTTTTTCTTCAGTCGTAACATTTTTATCGGGATGAAAGGCAAAATCTTCTTCGTCGATAAATACACCTTTTAATGCAAGTTCCTGTGATGCCCTGAATAATGGATCGGAATTCCATATATCCTTGTAGGGAAATAACTGACAACCGGCATCGAGTAATGTTTTTTGAACTAACGAAACAGGGAGTAATTCGGGCTCTGTGGAATGTAATACAGAAAGTGCCGCCAAAGCTCCAACTGCCTGACCAATGAGCATTACTACAGGCTGAAGCCTTGTACAGCCATTAACAATATGAGTAACAGAAATACTTTTTTCAGCGGCAAGCAGACCCTTTACACCTGCGGGAATAACGCAGTGCAGAGGAATCTGAAAAGGTGCATTTGCTGGTAATTCTTCTACAAGTCTTTCTTCAATTGGTTCAATAAAAAATCGGCTATGGTGATGATCGAGGAAATAATCTCCGACAGCAATGGAGTCTTGTTGTAATTCAGGACGATATGAGCCTGCAACGGGCACAACATCCATTTCGGACATTAATCGAAGTCCTCTTATTCTCCTGCTTTCTCGTACATAGGGAATAAACGGAAGAAAGTCCTCTGTGGGGAATTCATCGGGAGCTATACCCCATTCCGGATGACCTAATTCATTTTGCAAATAATGCACAAAATCAAGTGTTAACTCTTTTGCCCGATAGTAATGATACTGACGATGTTTTCTGTTATAAACTTCAATTGTTGTAGGATAATCATTTGAATGAAACGGCCAGTTTAAAAGATACTTGTCATTTGGTAATGCGGCATAGCTAATAAAACTTTCCCAAGAGTGCAATTTGTGACCCAGAATTTTTTCGTCTGTGGAATTACAAATAATACTTGTGGAATTAATAAAGTTTTTCGGGTTATAATTTTTCGATGCAGGAACAGATGGAGCCTTACCCGGATACTTTTTTAATATTGCGCAGAATGTCATATCCTGCACAACATCATCGGGCAAATCAGGGGCATCTGCTTCACCTGTATCGTATTTTGCATCCCTGCCAAGGCGATAGGGAATGCCAGCTGATTCGATTACATCTCCGAATTCAGTTGCTTCAATTACTATCTGAGAACTTATTTCAATTAATTCGCCTGATGAATTTTTTACTATGGCGCCGCAAATTCTGTCATCTTTCTTAATTACTGTTTCGAAAGAAGTTTGAAAAAGAACAGTTAACTTATCTTCTTTCGCCGCCATATCATGTAAAAACCGTGCGGCAATTGATGGTTCAAAGCAAGTAAGGCTGATCCAGCCGGTAAAAGTTTTATCTGCTCCTCCGTAGTGAGACTCTATTTTTTTTCTTAATTCACCAAATATACCTCCACCAAGAGCATATTTATTCCCATCAAAAGCAGAAACGCCGGCGGATGTTATCATTCCCCCAAGCCAGGGAGTTTCTTCTACTATAACTGTTTCTATTCCTAATCTGGCTGACTGTATTCCGGCAGCTGCACCACTGCACCCACCCCCAATTATCAATACTTTTGTATTTATTTTCTTCATAGTTACAAAATTTTTAAGTACAACTTTTAAACTTACAAAGAATTTATAAATAGATGATTCAAAAACCGGATGTGACTTATCCGAAACACATCCGTCCAAAACGATAAAAAAAGACTACACCGAAAAGGTCAGGTAATTAACTCAGAGCCGTAAATTTGTTTAACAAACACAAAATTGTACGAGGTAGTCTATGGCAATTGTAACTTTTTTTCTTAAATACTGCACTTATTTTATCGCTCAATTTTTAATGCAAAAGGAAATCAAACTGATAAACACTCAAAAGGAATAAATAGCTGGACGCATCTGGTGTCTATGTTATTTTGCCGAGGCACATTCTGTCCGAGATATAAGTAAGGGACTCAGATCAAGGACAGGGAATGCAAGTCATGTGGGTTTACAGAAGAAAATCCCAAGTCGATCAAGTTACTCATACATTAATGAACATAGTGACTGGCAGATGTTTAGAAAATTCCACATAAAATTAAAAGACTATTTGCAGAGTAGCGACGTTGCCGCTAACCGGCAGCCCATCTATTAGCTAACGGAAAGCGATACCACTTAAATAACAACTGCCAATAATTTTAAAAACATTTATTTAATAGAACAACTTTGAACAAGAAACTTTACACGGAACAACAAAGCCAATAATTACATAAATGCCGAATGCGAAAACGGTGTCCGCCTTGATTGGCTTGTTATATGGCGTTTAGATTAATCCATACTCTTTTGCTTTTTCTAAAACAAAATCTTTATCCTTGCAATGTTCTAATATTTCGTAATTGTTTTTTAGAGAAGAAAGAATATTGAGAGATTTACTCTTTGAGTCCCATTGTTCAATAAGAATGGTTGGCACAAAGTATAATTCAAATTGGTCGTCTGATATAGGTTTGTAACCTATTACAACGTCTGAGGTCTTTGTAGATTGCACATAAGTTTTTACACCAGATTTATATTCACGATCAACACCACCACGTGTCCCGCCAGTAAACGAAATTGAATTCCGAGAAGTCTTAACTTGTGCCCTAATTATTATCTCCTCATTTCTTTCATTTTTAAAAACTATTATTATATCATAAGGTGAGAGAGGAAGGTCAACTAAAGATACATTTTGATACCTTTTCATTAAAATACCACAAACCATATGTTCGTGAGCAAAACCATCAATGGATGCTTGCCTACCGCGTTCTTCAGAAGATGCCATAAATTATTTCTCCAATACAATAATCCAGTCAGTATTTATTCTTTCATCACGCGGGACTTTTATAAAGTGTTTTATTATTTCAGAACCAAAATAATTTTCAACTTTAAATCCAATACGCTCGGAAAGTTTCATTAAGTATTTCCAGCTTTCAAAATTATATCCTCTTATTTTATTGTTACCAACAACAATAGCATACTTGCCTTTCTTTTTTAATACACGATGAACTTCACGTAAATTTTCTTCCATATCAACCAAATACTTATATGCGATAAATGAGCGACGAGGATCTTTTTCAAATATATTTTCAATAACTAAGTCTGCATCTTCAATATTTATTTTATGAAGTGTTTTATAATCATCTACTGAAACACATTCGGTTCCAACGTGATTCTTTTTCATAGGAGTTAATGAACCATTCGCAAGACCCAACCAGTACATTTCTAACTGATGTGTTCTTGGATAATCAACTGCATTTGCATATGGCGGTGACGTTAAAGCAAAATCAAAATAGTTAGCAGGGTATTTGATTCTTCTTGCATCATTATCACTTGGTATTTCAATTGAAATATTAGTATCAACGACAGAACTAAACTCTGTCATTCTATATGAGTTTAAAAGTAATGTTTCTGCAAATTTTGTAAGTGCCATAGAAGGATAGATATTTTTATTCAATTTCTTTCGTACGACGGTGCGGGTACAATTATTATCAGCATTTGAAACAGAACGTATTATTGATGAAAGGCTTATAAGTTGGAAATTCTTGATATTGTCAGAATACTTTGAGCTCATAATTGATTTCTTAATGTATGCTAACTCAAATAGTATTTCTTTATCGAACCAATTATCACGATAAGGGAATGTTGGTAAATCTGTACCTTTTATTTTTTTAGGATCATAATTTACTAATGAGTTTAAAATAAAGTCTGTACTATCTTCCAATTCTTCAACATCTAACTTTGTGGTTTTGACTGTTGTTAAAAATTTGGCAAATGGGTCAACATCAATTCCAACTGAATGTCTGCCCAAAAGCATAGCTTCAACATTTGAGGTTCCGCTTCCCATAAACGGATCGAGTACAATATTTCCAGGTTTAGTGTATTTCTGTATCAACCAACGGGGTAATTCAGGAAAAAATTTGGCGGGATATTTGTGTAATCCGTGCGATCCACGTGTTTGGTCGTAAGAGATAAATAAAAATCGTTGACCGGTTTCAATTGGTAGACTTTTGGGAATATTGCCATCTACTCTTGTGAGAGTTTCGCCGAAATTATTTTTTACTTCCTTTAAAATTCCAATTGAATATTCGTTTTTGTCAAAGAGAAAGATATCATCTTCAATATATTTTTTCTTTCTTCTCTCTACATTTTTACGAATTTGTTCTAAAGATATATTATAGTATGGCATTATTTCTCCTCAAAAAGCGTTTAATTTTGCATCTAAAATATAGTTAAAATTAATAAGTTACCGAATCATTTTTTAGCCATATAACGGCGTTGCCGATAAGCGGCGCCCCAGAACAAGAACGCCGAACAATAACAACAATTTTTTATTTATTAAAAAATTTATTAAACAGAACAGCCTTGCACAAGAAACATTACACGGAACTACACATCCAAAAATACGAAAATACAGAGTGCGAATACGGCGTCCGCTTAATTGGCGGGTTAGCTTGATTTTGCTGGTAATAAATATTCTTTACTTAAAAACTCTTTGGGAATTTCCCTTTCCCTTGGAAGATATATTGCAATATTTATTTCTAATTCAGAAAGATGTTTGCACATCATAGGACCAACATATTTCCAATCAAGTTTCCCTAGTCCACAACCTAAGGCAGGAAGTGCGATAGATTTGATTTTTTCAATTTTATAATTATTTTTTAACCAGATTAAACCCTCTTCGATTCCATTAAAATCAGAATCTTCACGCCAATGCTTTTTTGTTGGGAATAACAAAAACCACTTATTACTATTGGGCGAATCAAATTCTTTTGGCTCATCTATTAATTCATCATCAAGTGACGCCTCTCTCTTATAAAGATAAGGTTTACCCATTCTTAACCATTTTTTTCTACATGCATCTTGGTAAACTACATATACATCCGGAAATTGGTATTTCGCTCGCGAAGCCAGACCTTTTCCCATTATACCAACTGTATTTACACTTACGGTCAATGTTTGCATATTAGAAAAAAACATATCACCTTCCGCGAGGAATAGTCTTTTTGAAATTTGATACTGCTTGGCAGGGTAAAAGAACATAGTTGGTTCTGGAATAATAGGAAATTCTTTATGACCAATTAAAGATTTAACTCTTTCTGCAATAGTATGATTTGCAACATATATACTGTGAATTAAATCAGGGGAAATAGCATTTGGTATAAGGCATTCAGCCATAATTCTTCTTTTTGAACCATCCAAAGAATTCCACCATTCACCCTTAATAGTATCCCACATTTCAGTTATGATTTTCATACCATCCCGAAAATTATAAAAATGTGTTATATCATTCGCTGCATTTCCATCTGTGATATATGAACCAGAACTTTGTAATACTTGAGGGTAAAGTGCAATAATAGCGATGTCTTTTGCCCCTCTTTCTAAAACAACGCGATAAAGCATTGGATTTCTTGGCTGAAAATAAACATTGGAATATTGCCAGAGACTTTTTCCGTCAGGTGTGGTTTTCTTTTTACGATTACTTACTATTTCTTTATCGTAGATTGCAGTATACTTTAATCCTCTGTCCTCAACTGTTTGATGCGAAAGAATACCGTGCTTAAGTATTGAAACAATATTTTCAATATGTGTAATATAATAAAGACTTTTAATCTCTACCGCAGTTTTCTTTTTTGCCATTCTTTTCTCTAAAAATGCTTACTAATTGACTCTACAAATTTAATAAATTTATCAAGCTAACGACGTGGCTGCTAACCCGCCGCCAAGAGCAGACGGCTTAGTTAAAACCACAATACCAATAAATATTTAATAATTTATTTTATAGAATACTGCCGAACAAAAACTCGCATATTTAAATACAGCCAATAATTAGAACACTGCCACTTTGAAATGGCGGTCGGTGTTGAGCAGCAGGTTATACACCATTTTGTAATAATGCTAATGGATTAATTTTAAATTGTAACATTTGAGAGGAAGGTCTTCCACCATCTCCGCCTTTTCTTTGCATTCCAATTTTACCAATTGCTAAACTTCCTTGTCTAGTTATCCTTACTTCCCCGTCACCATAAAAATTCAATACAAAATTAATGTCTTTTATTATCCATTTTGGATTTTCATTAGGTATTTTCCAAATAACCATTAACCAATCTGCAGAAAAATCATCATTGCCTTTTAATAAATCTGAAATAATCAGAATTTTATTTTTAGAAAAGAATTCGACAATTTTATTTTGAATTTTTTAAGGCATTTCAGTCAATAGCATTCGCCTAGGATCTTTCAAACCTTTTACTGAGGGTCTAGTTTTACCAGTAAATAACCTTAAAGCTTCTGTTATGTCTGGTGGTATATTCCACATTTCGACATACTTATCAATTTCCCTCTTATCAATTTGATTAAAACCAGTTGAGTTAGTAACAAGTTTTAGCGAAATATTTTCTAAGCCGATTGCTTTCTTTAATTTTATAGAAACTTGAACTTGAACATCAGCTTTATGATGACCAGGTACTTTAACAGCGGTAACAGATTCTATTTCATTAATTTTATAATTCATTGCAATGAGCCATTCTTTAGCATCTAAATCTTTTTGCCAGTTATTAAACTTTGCAACTACATCATCTTCATTTTCAAACCCGCTTTTTGCAGTTTTTGAACCTAAACTAACTAAATTCCTTTTCATTTTTCTTCCATAATAATTTCAAAATTATTTTCGTGAAATATATCGCTCTGATTTACTTGTACTTTTTCGTTTATCCTTTCTAAGAAATCAGGATTTAATTCAATCCCAACACAATTACGACCTAATTCATTTGCTGCTTTCATTGTTGTTCCACTACCTAAAAATGGGTCTAAAATCCAATCATTCCAATAACTGAACATTTTAATTAATCTTTTAGGCAATTCAACAGGGTACGCTGCACTGTGTTTATCTTCAACACCATTAATGTCATTCCAAATAGCATCACGAAATTTTCTAAATTCTTCTAGAGTGACCTTAGATTTTTCTTTTATCTCTTGAGAAACAGTTCGATTGCCTTTCTTTCTAAAGATATGGATTGGTTCAACAGCATTGGAAATCATAAAATTAGTTGGATAAGGATAACTTCCGAGAAGAACTGAACCATCTCTAGAAGTAGTTTTTTGCCAATAAATTGTACCCATAAATCTTAAATCTTCTATTTCATTAAGCTGTTGCCAAAGCAACATTGATATATTTGCGGTAGTTTTACGTTTTTCATCGGGTTCATTATAATATACATTTGCAATATTTAATGCTATTTTACCATCCGGCAATAGAGTTCTGACTACTTCTTGCCATATAGGTTTAAGTCTTGCTAAATAGGCATCCAATGTGTCATAAAAACCTATTTGAGCTTTGTGTCCATAATCTCGAACATTCCAATAATGTGGTGATGTAACCATAAGTTGAAAATAATTAGAGGGAAGTTTTTTTAACACTTCATAGCTATCACCGATATATATTTTATTCTCCATTACAATCCTATTTTATTTCATTTTTTCTTTTTACAAAACTAAGAAATCTTACAGAAAGAGTTTATATTTTTGATGGTGTATAACGACGTGGCTGCTAACCCGCCGCCCAGAGCAGTAGTGCTGCTTAACCTACCAACGCCGATAATTATTAAAAAAATTTTTTAACAGAACAAACTTGAACAGTAACCTTGTTCAGTAAATCTAAATTAAACAACCTAAACCGCCCGCATCGAAGAGGCGGCCGGCTTGAAGAACGGGTTAGCTTGGGATTTTGTTAATAATGTTCCTAATCCCAAATGGTATATGTACTAATGGAATATTTCTAATCTTAGTATCAAGGTGTATAACTTGATCATCAAAATATATTTGTGGCGCAAAAGTTTCTAAAATCCTACTTTTTTCTATGCCACCTAATAAAAACAATTCATCAACAGTGACTCCCCAATTCCGTAAAGATGCAGCAATTCTCTCGTGTGCTGGTGCATTTCGCGCAGTAATAATGGCAGTCTTTAAAATACTTTTATACGATTTATCTCTCTCCATCTTCTTTGCTTCTAATTTCTGGAAATAAGAAAGTTTTTTAAAGAATTCAGATAATGGTCCAGGATTTAGAGGGATATCAGCTTTGGTTGATTCATATTCATAGTAGGCTTCGATATCTTTGGATTTTTCATAGATTTTCTCTGATTCATCGTCTGCTAACACACCATCAAAATCAAATGCAACTCTTAATTCTTTATCGTCTTCTTTATCTTCAACATTAGATTTTAAGAACCTACCAGCAGCGTATCCAGCATTAATGGCATTATAAACGTCATTGTCGTCTGTTGATAAAAATAGAGAAACATTATATGCTGGTATATATTTATAGGGGGAAGAACCAGAAGTGAACGCTGCACGGGATATGTCAAGACGATAGTGTTTGATTGATTTAAATATACGTACACCAGTTTCAGCACTATTTTTGGAAAGTAAAATAACCTCAACAGGTTTTTCCTTTGGATAATAGCTATTAATGTGTAAAAATCTTTTAATAAATGGAAATGCAAGACCCTTAGGAATTAATTTTTCCTTATTTTCTTCTTGATATTTCCTATAAGCTGTTACACCTTGTTCTTTAAAAATTCTATCTTCATACTCAAGATTGAACAATGCATTTGATGAAACACCAACAACTAATTTTCTCTCAATTGGATAGCCCATAAATTCTCCAACCTAACGACGTTGTGCCTAAGCCGCCGCCCATAACAGGGAAGCCAAGTAAAACACAACTGATAAATATTTAGCCGTAGGTTTGTAACTTGTTCAGTACAAACCGAAGGCAAGTTAATTAATTAGAATGAACACTTAGAACAAAATGCCAAACAAAAACTAAACGCCAAAAATTAGAAAATCACCGAACTAAAACGGCGGTCGGGTTGAGGCGCTGGTTAGGTAGCTTTATTTTACAGCTTTTTCAATCCAAGAACCCATATTACTATAACCATTATCATCTACATAATCATAAGTGGTTGCTACTTGGAAAAAATAAACACTCTCTCCATTTTTATCTTTCCCTAATTCACCAAAAGTTGTATCGCCTTTTATAGAAGTTTTACCATCTTTGTCTTTAAGTTTATTTATAAAAACGCCAATAATTCCATTTCCTTTTTTATAACTCTGTTGAAGTTCATATTGTACATATTCGCGTGAAGAAGTTTCACTTCCGATCAAGACAACAGTAACTGATGTGCCAGATAATTGATTATCAATCCATCTTTTTATCGCTTCTTTACCTTCTTTCTCTAATATTTCAAAATCAGCAGAATCGACGAAACCAGCGGCTTCTTTACCTTGAGTTACCCAACTATTCCGTACTTGGTTTGCTCGCCACACATCATTTTTATAATGAAAACTAAAAAATACTCTTCGTGCCATAAAAATCTCCTAACTTTTTATTATGAAATAAAACATAACAATGATGATTGAAAATAAAATTACACCGTGAAATATTCTTAGAGTTTTAGAAAATTTAACTT
>CAYTLQ010000004.1:0-5753 GCA_964438715.1 uncultured Ignavibacteriaceae bacterium | reverse complement strand
CCGTCGGCCCGTAGTCCGTTGATGGGTGACATCCGGGGAATCTCGTGGTCCGTACAGGTTTTACCGTCATTGCGGATATCATCTTTCTCCAGCAAAATGTGGTAGGGTAACGGGCCGGGGCGCATTGTTGGATATTGCTGTGCCACCCGCTCCTGTACATTTTGGGTGGTGAAGCCCACCGTGAGCAAGCCCGCGTATTGCGGATGTGTGTCCTCATAAGCGTAGATTTTGGGCAACACCTTGGGGCGGCGTGGGAAGAATTCACTCATAATGATGTTCCTTAAGACTTTCCTCGATGAGTTTGCGCTCTTTTTCAACCTCAAGTTGCAATTGCTCTTCCGTCGGCAAGTAGAGCAGGTACTTGGAGGCGAAAATCTGTTTGCGGTCGTTCAGCACCGAATACCGCGCTACCGTTTCATTCTTTTCTGTGCAGAGTATCAGCCCGATGGTCGGATTGTCATCCGGTGCAACAAACAGGTCATCGAACATTCGCACATAGCCATCCATCTGTCCGACATCGGCGTGTGTCAGCTCGCCGACCTTCAGCTCAATCAGCAAGTAGAACTTGAGACGGCAGTGGTAGAAGACTAAATCAACATAGCGGTCCTGTTCATCCATACGAAAATGTTTTTGCCGAGCGACGAAAGCAAAACCGTTGCCAAGCTCGAGGAGGAAACGCTGCAGGTGATTAATAATGGCGCGCTCCAGGTCCGACTCGTGAAATGCAGCGACATCCGGCAAGCCGAGAAACTCTAGCACATAGGGGTTCTTCAATTCATCAGCGGCCGGGACTACCGAGACCGGCAATCGCCGCCCTTCCACCAGCATTTTCTCCGGCTTGCGGCTCTTAAGCATACGCTCGTAGTAGTAGGACTGAATCTGGCGTTCAAGCGTCCGCTTATCCCATCCGCCGGCGATGGCTTCCTGCTCGTAGAAATCCCGCGCTTCTTTATTCTCTACACGCATTAAAGCACGATAGTGTGACCAGGAAAGCTGAGCGGAAAAACCTTTAGCCTTTTGGCCACCCGCCGAAACCAATTCTATACCCGATGGGTAAGTGCTTTCAGAACCTGCCGTTTCTCTTCCCAATGGGAAGAGTTTTTCGGTATCTGTTAATTCTCTTCCCGGCGGGAAGAGAATCTTTACCCTGTAGGAATAGGTTAGGTAAAACTGGCGAAAGCTCCACAGAACTGGCCTGGAAAAGCCCTTCCCATACCGTGCCGTCAGATGTGAAGAAAGAGCTTCAATCACCTTTTCGCCATATTTTGCCCTTCCCTTGCCACGCTGAATCTCTTCCACAATCTCGCGGCCAATCAGCCAATAAGCCAGCACCATATTCGTGTTGACTGCACGGACAACACTGCCGCGCGCCTGCTCCAATATCGTAACGACACGGCCAAACAAAGCATCCGGAACAGATGGGGCTTTCCTGCTCACCACTCACCTCCGCCGGACTTCGGGCTCGTGTCCGCGTAGGCGTAGATTTTGGGCGTGAGCCTGGGTCTTTTAGGAAAAAAATCATTCATTACCGGCCTCATTAAAAACCATTGTCACAAGTTGTCGTAGTATGATGTCACAGGGTGTCATAGCTTTATGTCACAGCATGTCATAGCTTGCCCATGATCTCCCCCGAAATAGAATACCACTTTCCAGGATCCGTTGGACTAGAGGCGTTCTCGCTCAGCACATTTTTTTGAACCAGGGCCTGCAAATCCCTTTGCAATGTCCTTTTGGCAACCTGGGAAAAAAGCCGTTCACAATCCTGAATGTTGATTTTTCCATGTTCCAGGATGTAAAACACTGCTTTGCTTTGCCTAGGATTCAATCGGTATTTTTTTGCTATCAGATCGGCAAAAATCACTTTTTCACCTCTGGCTCGCACCTCGGCTAATTGAGTGGCAAGCCCTTCGGTGAAGTATTCCAGCCAAATCGTCATATCCATATCGTTTTCCCGCACGCTCTGCAGCGCCCTGTAAAAGCGTCTGCGCTCCCGATCATAGTATTCGCTCAGAGTGAAAAGTCGCTTAAAATCGTAGCCGGAACGATAGAGAATCAGCATGGATAGCAGTCGCGATGTCCGGCCGTTGCCATCGAGAAAAGGATGAATGTGTACCAGTTGAAACTGAGCAATGCCGCTGACGAGGATCGGATGGATCTCCTGCGAGCGATTCAGCCATTCCACGAGTTGTGCCATAAGAATTGGCACCTCGAACGCCGGCGGCGGGGTATAGACGGTTTCGCCGGTGGCAGAGTTCACTAAGTAATTCTGGATTTTCCGGTATTCGCCCTGAGCTGCTGCGCCGCCGCGCACGCCTTCGACCAAGTGCTTATGTATTTCGCGAATCAGCCCCTCGGTAATCGGCGCCTGCGATTTGAGGTAGCCGGAAACGAACTCAAAGGCGGCGCGGTAATTGAGGAGTTCGCGGACATCGTCGGGGTCCGCTTCCTGCACGACCTTGCCGTCTAAAATTACTTCCGCCTGCGCCAGGGTTAGACGGGTGCCTTCGATGTGGGTGGTATGGTGCGCTTCCAGCACCAGCGCCCGCTGCTCCATTTCCTTGAGCCACCCGGCGGAAAGCTCGGCCGCCTCCAGAAACCCCCGCGCCCGTTCGATACGGGTAAGATGCGCAGTGATGGCGTGGGTGATGGTAAAACGCGGCTGGAAACTGCCCTGTCCGCTTGGTTCACTCATCGGCTGGTTCCACTTCTTCATTAGCGATGCCGTTGTCCATAGGGCGAACCATCTTTTCGATAAAGGCGATTTCCTCGGCAGTCAAACCGTATTTCTTATAGAGTTCCTCGTCCGTCCATGGCTTGCTGAAGTCTTGCATGGGGACGAAGGAGTAAACTTGTCTAAGTGCATTTTGAGTAGGTTTGTTTAACATTACCAAAAAGCGAAAAAAACATGTGTGTAAGTAACTAATTAAATTTTCTACTGTTTCGCGGTCGGGAAAAGGTCCAATATATAGATATGTTTCAGTGCAAGCTGAATCCGGCTCACCCACAAAAGGACGCCCAAGAATCGGATGCGGAAAACTATCACTACCACTACCAAACCTCGGTACAAAAACCTTCCAAGTGTTAAGCACTTCGATTCCTGTTTTTACATCATTTCGTTTAATGTAACCTACACCACCGTTTTGGTATAATTTAACTGCACCATCAAATGAAACCCTTTTGCCAGAATAATTTGAGGATAAACCAAAAGGTTTTTGTTTGCTGACCAGATCTCTAATTGATGGCTCTTGAAACCTGAGTACTTTTCGTAGTATAGGAATAGCCTCATTGTAACGAACAAAAGTAACAGCGTCAGTTTCAAGTAATTGACGCTCGCTGATAGTGGTTACTCCATTTAAGTAATTGAACACCTTACAATTTCCATGATTGTCGCGATCCCAATTGAAATAACAAATACCGCCCTTAATTTGCACGCCTGGGAAGATATTTGTAGCATCGGGAAAATCATGAATCTCGCGAATTCTATCATCATGAAGCATTTCGCGTCGGAACTCGTCAAGTCCCATGCCACCTGCAAACCACCTTGAGGGAATAATCATACACAAAAAACGAGGTTGTAACTTTTTGGCTTGTTGAACAAAAAGATGATAAATAGGTTTGGCTTGTCTCCCATACCCAGCTGTATCTAACTGATACGGCGGGTTGCCGATGATGACATCGAATTTCATGTTAAAAATTTCCTCAGGGTTTTCAGTGTGAATAAACTCGTAAGCGTGGGTTTCCAGTTCGGTGCCGCGGTCGTAGTTGGCTTCGCTTGCGCCGCAGTGAATACAGCGACCGTCTTTCCAGGTGTGCTCAATACGCAGGAAGCGGATGTTTCCTTCGGGCGTATCGAAGGCGGTACAAATGGAATATTTTCCGTTTGCGGTTTTGGAGCAATAGAGCGAGCGGCGGGACATCAGTCCGGTAAGCTCTGTAATAGAAATGCCGAAAATCTGCTTTGTCATAATGTGATTGATGCGCTCCTGCCGATCAGGTATCCGGATCTCCAGCCCTTTATCTAACCGGCTGGCGATTTCGCGCAGAAATACACCCGATTTACAACACGGGTCGAGAAAGCGGGCGTTCGGGTCTTGCCACAAATCGGCGGGCAAAAGGTCAAGCATCTGTTTAGCCACCTGCGGCGGGGTGAAGACCTCGTCGCTGGAGAGGTTTGCCAGGCAGGAGAGCACATCCGGATTATAACTTGTCTGCAAAGGCATTGGCTAACTCAAGAAAATTCACCGGCGGATACTCTTTGACCGGCTCAGGAATGAACACTTCTTCACCCAAATCTGAAAACAACGGCAGTTCACGCATCGAAGCATGCTGTACCATTTCGTGAAATGCAAAATCGCGCCGTTTAAGCAAACTGCCATTCACCAGTGACCATTCCGAAAAGATAATTGGTTGCGGGTTCTCTCCGACTGTCTTTAATGTAAGAGCATCGCCGTGGATTATATTATGCCTGAGTATATAGCGAACACTCTCGCGGCAGGCGGTTTTGGTTTTCCCGCCAAAGAGAGTGGTGTAGGCAGCGTCAAAAGTCTGAAAGAGTCGCTGGCGGCATTCTTCGGCGTTATCTCCCAGAATATCGATGCCATAGAGTGAAGAGACTGCGAGAACGGCATAGCGTTCAAAATCCAGTTGAATTTTAGCATAGCGTTTTTCCACCACCTGTAATTTGCGTCGCAAAACCTCGACAAGAAAATTCCCCGTACCGCAAGCCGGCTCGAGGAAGCGGGAATCAATCCGCTCGGTTTCCTGCTTCACCAAATCGAGCATAGCGTCCACAATATGCGGCGGGGTCAGCACCTCGCCGTAGTCGGCCACGCGTTGTTTCGATTTAATTGTAGAGTTCATAACTTTCTCGAAGTTTTCATAATTGGGCAAATGGTGGTGTTTTACCGAAGCCCAAAGTACAGGTAACAGTCAGAAAAGCAGAGTAATAAAACAATTCCATTAACTATGAAAAAACTTATACCAGTACAAATTTACACAATAATCATATTTAGCTAAATTAGAATAACTTAAAATGACTGTAAAATTATATTTGCTTTTTGTGAGATTGCGGTTGAAGAAAGAAAAACGGTCAAATTGTTACAAATTAATCCTTATGTTAAAATTGTTTTGATCGTATGTAACTCTTACATTCTTTAAAGCGAAAACCGTGGTAAAAATACCCGCTACAAATGTAGAAAGGCCAACAACTAATTTCCTAGCTACAATATCATTCGGAAGTCCATCAATATCCGCTTCATTAAATGCATCCCATGATATTATAAAAAAAGAAATACCTAGTGGCAATAAACTAATATAAGGCTTTGTATTATATGAATAAGTTTTTAATCCCAAAGAGTCCGTTGCTCTAAGATAAGGTAGATCACCGGTTTTTCTTGGCAATGTAGCAATTTCATCTTCATTGATGAATTTCCAGATGCCTAATTTCTGCTTTCTAGCGGTCTTTTCAGCTTCGAAGTATTCCTGATGCTTTGGAGATTTTAAAGAACTTTGATTTATCGCATAACCCATTGAAATCATTCTTTTAGCAAGGTCTTCATCACTAAAAGTATAGGGGATATACATATAATTTTTCAGGTAATATGGCAAAGATATGCTTGTTAAGTGACAGTATGTAAGTGTAATAAATACAATAAGTTAAGTGATGTATGCCGGAAATAGTGCTTGGCAGAGAATTTTACACTTTTTTGCCACTTTTTGCACGAATTTGGCAGAAGAATTTTACCTACTTTTTT
>CAYTLQ010000003.1:0-3316 GCA_964438715.1 uncultured Ignavibacteriaceae bacterium | reverse complement strand
TGAAGTTTTCTGTTTTGTCTTTGCAATGGTTTCTTCTATTGGTTTTAATAATTTACTCCAGTTAATTTTCGTATTGATTATCTCTAAGGCTTGTTTGCTTTGTGTTTTTATATGTTTCTTGAACTTCTCATTTGCTGCTGTTGTGAATAAATCGACATTATTGATTTTGTTGCTTCGCATTTTTGTTCTCTTCTTTTTGATTTCTCTGAAGCAATTTTATTTAAATTCTTAACATTTGTCAATTAATTTTTCAGAGGTTTCTGAAAATATTTTCAGGCAATGAGTACATTCTGAAAAGAATGATGCAAGAAGAAATAACAGAATCCTATTTAGCTTTACTTCATTTATAAATTTTAATTGATCATAAGTATTGATTTACTTAATTTGTCATCAGTTTGTTCGAGAGTAAACCAACTGAATTTTGTAACCGTTTCGTCGAAACTAAAGTATATCATTTCTTTAAAACTATATAAGGTTACGCTATGGAAAAATTTGATTTAATTGCTCAGGCACTCAATCAATTAGCTTTTATCGGAACAATAATCGGAGGATTTGCTCTTTCATTGGCAGCGGGAATAATTGCCAAACCTGAAAAGAATAAATTTGCCTCATGGACTATTGGTTTTTCTATCGCAGTAACTGCCTGTATGCTTGTATGTGTTCTTGGCTGGTCAATGGCTTCATTCCGTTTGTATTTTTTTTCTGCAAACGACAATACTTCAAAATTGATAAAAACAGGTTTCACTATTGATGAAATATCGCAAATTCTTGGATTGTTATTTTTAATCGGGATATTTCTCTTTTTCGTCAGTCTTGGATTAAGTGGTTGGAATTATTCACAAACTGTAGGGATAGTAACTTCTGTAATTGCCGGATTAGCTATGATAATTGCAGTTATTGCAATATTACCTTTTTTATAATAAGCGATTTAATACTAACCGAAACCAATTCAGCAGGCTTTTACAAGTTAAATTTTATAAAGGTGGTATTATCTTATTCTTAGTCCACTGATTACTGAAGACCGAAATATCCGGTATTATTTTATTACAAACACATATTACGCTTCGGGAATTACCTAAAGATTAATAGTTTGCTTTCTCCAGTTCATATCCCTTAACTTCTCTTTGCTTCCAAAATACAAGAGGTATATAATTGGTTAAACTTTGAGTGAACGATGGATTGGTTTTCTTCACAAGAATAAAATCTCAAATCTCCTCTTAATTTTCGCTATTTTAGTATATCATTTTAGAAAAAATATCAAACCGGAGATTCTATGGCAATAATTCGTCCATTTAAAGCATTACGACCAGCGCCAGAGGTAGCAAATAAAACAGCAAGTGTACCATACGATGTTGTGAATACAGAAGAGGCCCGAAAATTTGCAGAGGGACTTCCCTACAGCCTTTTACGGGTTACGAGAGCAGAAATTGAATTGCCTGATGATACTAATCCTTATTCCGATGAGGTGTACAATCTGGCAAAGAAGAATCTTGACAAGATAATTGCTGAAGCGCCGATGATAACCGAGGAAAAAGAGTCCTTTTATCTTTACCGGCTTATTATGGATGGGAGGGCACAGGTAGGTATTGCTGCGACTTTTTCTGTGCAGGATTACAACAATAATGTAATAATGAAGCACGAAAAAACGCGCAAAGATAAAGAAGATGACAGAACCAAACATATTATCACCACATCGGCACAAACAGGTCCTGTGTTTTTAACATATCGCGGCAATGATGAAATTGATACGGTTGTTGAAGAGATAATTCAGAAAGAACAGCCACTCTATGATTTTGTTGCTCCTGATGGTATTCAGCACACTGTATGGATAGTGCCGGATATAAATAATTCGCTATTCATCAGTGCAATTGGTCAGGTGGAAAAACTGTACATTGCGGATGGTCATCACAGGGCAGCCAGCGCCGCAAGAGCCTGTGAAACGAAAAAAGCAGCAAATCCGGCTCATACTGGCAGTGAAGAATATAATTATTTTATTGCTGTTTTATTTCCCGAGAAGCAGTTAAAAATTCTTCCCTATAACCGAGTTGTTAAAGATCTTAATGGTTTGTCAAAGGAGGATTTTTTGAATGCAGTAAGTGATAAATTTACCATTTCGCCCTCAGAGGAAAAAGAACCGCACAAGAAGGAAGAATATACAATGTATCTCGATAAACGGTGGTATAAATTAACTCCGAGAGATGCAATAAAGGCGAGTAACAGTTTATCGAAATCAGTTGGTGAAAAACTAGATGTTAGTGTTTTGCAGAATTTTTTACTCAATCCGATTTTAGGCATAGATGATCCGCGCACAAATAAGAGAATAGATTTTATCGGTGGAATACGCGGAACAGCCGAGTTAGAAAGACTTGTCGATTCCGGTAAATTTGCTGTAGCGTTTGCACTCTATCCGGTAACAGTGCAGGATCTTATGAATATTTCTGATGCCGGTGAAATAATGCCGCCAAAATCCACATGGTTTGAGCCGAAACTTCGTGATGGATTATTAATCCATACGATTTAGTAATTTCATTGAAATATTTTTAAGAGGCTGACATAGTCTGTCAGCCTTTTTTATTAAAAGGAGAATTGTCCCGAATTATTTCATTATAAGAAATTTTTGTCTGTAAACCTTTAAGTCGGTTCGTATTACTGCAAAATAGACACCCTTGGCTAAGCCGTTGAAGTAGAAGTCGAATGAATTATTTCCTGCCTGAAACAAACCTCTGAAAATTTGCTTTATTTCTCTTCCTGTGATATCGTAAATTTTTATAGTACCGTAAGTCGGTTCATTAAATTGCACAACAATAGAAGCTTTGGCTTGTACGGGATTTGGAAATAAGTCGATCTTCTCAGCAATTTCTCTGTTTCGCTCTTCTACTACGGTAAGCAAATTAAATGAACCGGGAGAGGGTGTGAGCTGGCTCCATTGCACTCCACCATCAGGGTAGCGGCCAAAGGATATGTCAGTAAGTTGTGGCCCAAAACTTAGTGAGTCGAGTATCGTGAGTCCTGATGAGTCTGTGAGAGCAATAAATTCTCCGCTCTTACTTAGTTTAAAGTTTGCGTGGTATCCGGGCTCTGTTGGTTCTTCATCGCAATAAACAACAATAAACCCACCCGGGTTAATAAATATTTCACTCAAAGGGAAACGCCACTTTTTTATATTGGCTGGGTTATCACTAAGGTACATTCCGCTAATTGATATTGGTGCCGAAGTCGGATTGTAAATCTCAAGCCAGTCATCATGGTCACCTGACGGGTCCGGTTGGGAGTTAGAATTGTCTGCAAGAAACTCGTTTATAACAAGACCTGATAC
>CAYTLQ010000002.1:0-41030 GCA_964438715.1 uncultured Ignavibacteriaceae bacterium | reverse complement strand
CTCTAGTACGGTCTAGTGGGCTCGGAGATTTGTATAAGTGACAGATTAAGATTAATTCTATTTTACAAGAATCATCTTTTTCGTTTCAACGAAGTTACCTGCCTGAATACGGTAGATGTATGTGCCTGTTGCAAGTCTGCTTGCATCGAAATTAACGCTGTAATTTCCGGCTTTATAATTTTCACCATTTACCAAAACAGCAACTTCCTGACCAAGAATATTATAAACCCTTAAATCTACCATAGCTTCGGAGGGTAATCCAAAGCGTATAGTTGTGGCAGGGTTAAATGGATTTGGGTAATTCTGATCGACAAAGAATTTCACAGGAACACCGGATTCTTTCCTGATACCCGTAATGTTTTTAATAAAGGTGATATTGAATGTATCAACACTGGTTATAAATGTTGTTTCATTACCTTTTGAACGAACTGTCCATTTTGTAACGAGTGTGTCATTGGCACCCATCCAGCCTAGTACCGTTGCACCGGTAAACTTATAAAAAGTATCACTCAGAGCAGGACTTGTAGCAAGTGGTGTTTTCAAGAGCATAAACTGATATAATATCGGATCGTTGTTTAGATCGACAGTTTTTCTCCAGGTTGCCATTAAAGGCAGTGATGAATCAGAAATTGTTATAATTGTGTTATTCGCAGGGCTGACAAGGGCAAAATACGGATGTGGAGGAACAGCAACACCACCTGTAATGTCTGCAAATTTATTTGGGGTAATCTGATAACCGACATTTGGAGGATTAGCAGTAGTGAACTGTGTCGCTGTGCCAATTACTGATATCGGGAAAGTTGGTTCTGTTGTTCCATCAATATCGGTGTCTCTGTCGATACGCAAGACTGCTGAAGTGTAACCGTCCCAGATGTTAATATTAGCATCAGAACCAGACGCAGGCCAGTTAACCGTGTTTGTAGGTGTCTTTGCCAAACCGGGGATCTTAATCAGCATGCTCTCATACTTTTCAGCATTCTGTATGTACTTTGTTACACTAAGTTCAACCGGAACCAATGTGTTGAGAGAATCAAGTTTCTGTATGTCAGTGGCAAGATTAGTTAACTCTAACTGAACTGTACCATTAAACTGAGTTACTTTACCGGTAACCAACAACCTATCACCGTATTTATAAACAGGTCCGCCACCCGGTTCACTACCTTTCGTAATAACTATACCACCGGTTGCATCCTGAATAGCATACTGAAAACGGTTCGAGGATGCAGTCCAGTTAACTGAATTGACAATTCCGATAACAGTAACAATTTCATTAAGTCTGTCAGCAATAAAATCGCCATTTGCATCAATTCGCACCGCTGAAATTGACTCAGCAAGAATGACCTGAATAGGTGAAAGAGCGTTGGTTGTAAATGAATTACCGGTATTTGGCGGAGAAATAATAACTACTTCTTCATTGGAATTTTCAAAGAAGATCAGGTTACCTGCGGCATCAACTGTAACATCGGCTCTGATGGCAGTTATATTATTCTGTAAATCCTGATATGCTACTTCCTTTGTTGGAGTTGAGCCATTTATGCCCTTTATTGCCCAGATAGCTTGAGAAGGAGGATTACCACTGGCAATTCTTGCCTGAGTAAGATAGATAATATCATCAGCGGCAGTTGCTCCGTAAGAAATCGCACAAGTTGATGCACGGCCTGTATCTAAACGAACAGTCCATACTGTATCAAGGAAAGTTTTCGGAACGCCGTTATAGTTTGTAAAATCAAATTTAGCAAGACCCGGTTTGGTTGATCCATCAGGGCTACCATAAAATGTTACCCACAAACTTACAGAGTCTCTCTTCGTAACCACGGCGTCGTACATAGTAATTCCGGCGCCATTTGTAGATACCAATAAATCTTTTTGACCAAAATAAGTATGATTATTACCAATCGGTAAACCGTAAATTGAAGTATCTCCAACAACAACAATATACTTGTTTACTCCCGTTCCGTAAATGGCAAGACCTTGTATATTTGTTTTATAACCTCCAGAATCTATCATATATACATTTAAAGAATCGGTATGATAGCGATAAATCTCACGGTTTGTTCTTCCGATTAAGTAAATATAACCATCCTGATCTGCTTCCGATGAATATCGGAGTTCACTCGGTCCGACAGGAGTACCGGTAGTTGTCAGCAGTGCAGCACCCGGAACATCACCATATTCCGTTCCATTATTTGCGTGGCGTGCAACACCGGTAACATATCCTCCGTTACTTGCCGTATAGATGAATCCGAAATTCTTTAATGAGGGATTAGTTACGGCTGTTACTCCACGGGTAAAGATCGCCGGTGTTGAATAATGAATTGTAGTATAATTAGCGTAACCGGAATTCCAGACTTTCACGCTATATGTATAATTACCTGTTGGAACATACTGACCGCTGTTATTTTTTCCATCCCATACAATAAAAGTATCAACATTGGTATAACCGGTATCAGTAATAGTTCGTACAAGAGTATTCCCGCTGTAAATGTTAATCCAGATACTATCAGCACGATCGCTGAGTATAAACCGTATAGCAGCACCTGAACCGTCATCAAATCTTCCGTCAAAAGGTAGGTTACTGCCGGGATTCGTTACGCGTAAATGATGCGCAAATACATTAGCTTTTGTTTCCTGCTGTAGAAATAATACTAAGGTTATTACTGTCAACAGAAAGAGAGCACGAAGAGAATTCTTCATTAATTAGATCTCCTGTTATTTATTTTATAAGTGTCATTTTACCGGATTGGGTAAATGTTTTCGTTGTAAGAGTGTAAATATATGTACCACTGGCAAGTTTCGAAGCGTCAAATGTAACTGAGTATGTTCCCGGTTCTAATTGTGAGCCGCTAATCAGTTCATTAATCAATCTTCCATTGATGTCATAAACAGAGAGGGTCACTTTTTCGTTTTGTGAAAGTGTAAACCGGATAGTAGTTGTTGGGTTGAATGGATTCGGGAAATTTTGATGTAATTCAACTCTTGATGGAATCGGCGCTTCCTCTTTACGGACTGAAACAATTGTGAGGGGAATTGTTGGTAGTGTTTCTGAATACGACCATTTATCAACTGTCCATCCATAATACGATACTGTGTATAACCCGTCGTTGGCGTCCCAATCAACATAATAAGGAGATGCATATCCTGATACCCGTGGTTGTGTACCTCCCGGCCTGTTTGAATAACCACCTGTCATCATAAAGTTCCACGCTGCGCAATCAATTGTATCGAGAATTGCACCGGTATTCGGATTAAGCATATAAAGTCTGGCCAATTCATAGCCTGCGCCGGTTGAAAAATTTACTGCTGTACAGACAGCGAGAATATTCTTATTTTTTAATAAGTTCATTCCCCATGGACCCGACTCCACGAATGTTCCACCGGAGGATGTTAAGGTATCGTGGATTGTTACATTAAAAGTAGATAATTGAGTAAACCCGGTGGCAATAGATCCGGTAAAGCAATAAATCTTCCGTAATGTATAATTCGAAACATAAATAACTGTGCCGTTTTCGTTAACGGTAACATCTCTGATTTGTCCTGAATCCGGCATGGTGATGGTGCGTAAGGGAGCAACTGAATGCGAACCGGCCCATTCAGGTGATGATGCAATGGATGGATAAATTCTGACTTCACCGGGGAGATTTGGTTTTACTACAGTAACATAAACATTTTTTGCTCCATCAAGATCAATGCCATAGAGTGAATCTGCACCGGTTGCAAGTCGGTAATCCGTTGAAACAACAGAGTCAGCAGACATTTTAAAAACGAGAATATTATTATCAACATCATTATTTGGAACATAGACGAGAGAATCGGATGATGCGGCGATGTCATAAGCCTCCAACATCTCTACCAAATCAAATCCACTAACCCATGTCTGGCGGTATCCTGCAAGTGCACTGCCATAGCCAAATACACCCATTCTTCCGGTAGAATCAGTTGCGTTTGTATATCCAACCAGAAAATTCGTGCTGTTCGATTTTCTATGGACCAGGGCTACAAATGTATTGGGTTTTATAACTCCCACAGATGGGGTATTGTATCCTGTACTATTTGGTTGCTCATCCCATGTAGCATAATCGCAAGACCAGGTGCCGGTAAATGTCTGTGCATTGACATTAATCGTCGTCACAAATATTGCTATCATCAATATTGCGAAGTAACGGTATTTCATTGTGCCTCCTTATAGTGATTTCCGGTTTTTGAAAAATGAATGAGTGACTTTCTAACTTTGGAAAAATTTTCAATATATGCAACAATTCAGGTATGCATTCTGAATAACAGTGCATACCTACACTACTGTAAACAAAACCACCGTACAGTAAAAAACCGAAAATTTTCAGTTCCGGTTCCGAATCATTCAATTAGAATTCGCTGGTTCTCAAAAAATTTTTGAATCAAAAATAAATCTGTAAGAATAATATAATTTATCCGTACATTTAAGTTTATGAAAATTTTTCCCGTAAATTCTCATTATAAGACTATCCTGAAAATCGCACTGCCGGCAATCGCCGGACATTCAGCACAGATGATAGTCTCAATGGTTGATGCAGCGCTTGTTGGTCGCCTTGAAGCGGCAGAATATGCACTCGCCGCAATGGGAATAAGTGTTCTTGCTACATGGGCAATAGTAAGTTTTTTCTCAAGCCTTGCAACGGGTACTCATATTCTGATAGCCAGGAAATTCGGACAGAAAAATTATGACGAATGCAGTGTAGTACTTTTTAACTCTCTATTAATTGCTTTATCTATAGGAGTTTTAATTGCCGGCGCGGGTATGGTTGGTTCGGATATTATTGCACACTTTTTTGCCAAGGATGAAAAAGTGGGTGATCTTGCCGGTGAATTTATTTTTTATCGTTTAATAGGACTCCCCTTTTTTCTTCTCACAGTTTCATTTCGGGGATTTTATTTCGGTATTGGAAATACAAGACTTTTCATGGTATCGGGCATCACCGTAAACCTGCTCAATATACTTTTTAATTATATGTTCATTTACGGAAAATTCGGAGCCCCGGAAATGGGGGTTGCCGGTTCCGGTTTTGGCTCCTCATTAGCAACTATTTGTGATGCCTTTTTTTATTTAATAATGTCGCTTCGTGCAAAATATATTACCCGATACAGATTTTTTCATAACCTTAAATTCAATTCACAAATCATTAAGTCAATTTTCAAACTCTCCTTACCTGTTTCGTTTCAAAATGTATTTATTCTTGTAGGCTTTTTATCTTTTGTAGCAATAACAGGATTAATAGGTATCGTGGAGCAGGCGGCTACTCAGGCAATCATAAGCACTCTTTTTATGTCATTTCTTCCCTGCTTCGGGTTTGGTATCGCAGTGCAGACACTTGTTGGAAATAATCTTGGTCGCGGTAAAGAGATAATGGCTCGTCTTTTGGCAGTCGAGACAGCAAAAATAGCAACTTATTATACACTCTTTCTGGCTATTCTGTATGTACTTTTACCGGAATTTCTTTTACGACTGATAACTGATGATATTGCAATAATTGAAATTGCAAAACCTGCAATGAGAATAGCCGGAATCGCACAATTCTTTTACGCTTCCGGAATTGTTCTGGCAAATGCTTTACAGGCTGTTGGGAAGACCCGTTTCGTAATGTTTGCTGAAGTATTAGCTAATCTCGTTGCCTTTGTTCCAATATCATATTTTCTTGGGGTTTACCTGAACTGGGGACTTCTGGGGGCATGGTTAGGTTTACCGGTTTATATTTTACTTTTTTCAGGAATAATAATACTTAAATTTGCCTATGGTAAGTGGCAAGTGAGCCATATTTTTCATTAATCATCCTTCTAATGCCGGTATTTATAATCAATAGGAACTTTGAAGAATGAGGTTGATATTGAAATTAGTATAAAGAGAATACCCGCCAATAAAAATATTGTTTTCAATCCGAATATTCCTGCCAGGGTGCCTGAAATTAAAGGACCAATAAGATTTCCCAAAGTTTGCCAGCTCGATGCAATTCCCATCATCCCGCCTTTTCGTTCATGGCCGGAGTTTTCCATGATTATCGTAAATAAAACCGGTAGTATAATACCATAAGCGCTACCCAATAAAATTCTTACAGGGATCAACCAAAAAACATTTGGCACAATTGTATGAAGAAGATACATTAATCCGCAAAGTAATGTACTTGTAATCAAATAACTTTTTACCCGCCCAGGTTGTATTCTTTTGCCTAAGTAATATGAAGAAATTGCAGAAAATATTCCAAGGATACTGTAAAGTAATCCGGTTACTGTTGGAAGAATATCACGGGGAATATTAAATAATTCAATATAAAGAACAAATACCGGTCTCAATAGCGCTACAGCCAGAGAAACAGTTAATACAAAAACACCGGCAATAAGTATGGGCTTCGATTGAAACGCGAATTGCCAATTTTGAAGAAATGTGAAACTTTTTTCCTGTGGTTTAGTTTCTTTCTTTTCCTCAACAAAATAAAGTATCAGCAGACCTGTCAGACCAATGAGTGTTCCAACAAAAATAAATACCGCACGAAATCCAAATAAATCCGAGACCACTCCGCCAATTAATGGACCGATTATGTTTCCTGAAGTATTTGCCGACTGCACCATACCCAAAGCAAATGCAGTTTTTTCTTTTGGCGAGCCTCCTGCGACTAATGCCATCGCCGCAGGGTAAAAACCACTTAACAATCCCTGCAAAATTCGGTAAATCAAAAGTTCACCGGTTGAATTGCTAAAGCCAATTAAAATTAAACTTATACTCAACCCGATGACTGCACGCACCGTCATTAATTTCCTGCCGTATTTGTCCCCCATTGCTCCCCAAACCGGAGTAATAAGAAACGATACAAAAAACGGGGCAGCGAATACCAATCCGCTCCAAAGTGCTGTATCAGCAAGTGTATTAACTCCGAGCTCTCTCACAAATAAGGGAAGAAACGGAACAACGGTACTCATACCTGCCATGGCTAAGAACTGACTTATCCATATTATAACAAGGTTTCTTTTCCATGCAGGCATCAACAGAAAATTTTTCATTCAATTTTCAATTTAATAAGTCTCAAAGAAATGCGTTTAAAAATTTAAAGTGATGTAGCAGGAGAATGAGAAGTTATTATTTTGTTCTCTGTTTAGTCTTTGATTTGTAATAAAAAAGGCTATACCGGAAAAAACCAGTATAGCCCGAGAAAAGGATTTAATGAGAGAGTTTATTTAATTACCCTAAATTCAATTCTTCTATTAAAAGCGCGTCCTTCTGCGGTGGAGTTATCGGAAATCGGTTTAGTATCACCAAAGCCAACAGTAGTAAGCCTTGAGGCACTGACACCTTTAGAAATTAAGAACTTCTTTACAAACTCAGCCCTTGCAAGAGAAATTCTCTTGTTAGTTTCGGGATTACCGGTATTGTCGGTATGCCCCTGAATTTCCACACGCATATCCGGATTTGCCAATAAGATTTGTGCCGCATTAATAAGCACAGGGTAGGATTCCGGAGTAAATGAAACCTGATTCTGGTTGAAATTTACACCAACGAGTACCCAGTTGCCCTGATTAATAACAGTTGAAGTCGAAGTATTCTTATCGCCTGAAGCAGGAGTCTGGTAGATATTTGTTGTAGAAGATGCGGCATTGCGTTTTACGATATCTTCAATTCTGTTGTAGTCAATATCGGAGCCACCTTCTGATGAGTATTTTTGTACAATACTTTCTATTTTATCATAATCGATATTAACTTTAGAGTCTTCAGTAACTTTTACATTAAGAACTCCTTCATACAAATCACAATATTTTGCTTTAGTTCCCAAATCAAAATAATAGAGGGCTCCAATGTCAAATGAGAAGAAGGCATCGTTTCCACCCCCAAATACACCACCTGCCGGACCAAAAGTTCCATCGAATTTATCGCTTGGAACTGTATGATAACCGAGTTCGGTTTTTATTTTCCAGTCGCTACCCAGATATTCATCGAGAATACCCCACTGAACCCCAAAAAGCATATTAACATGATAATCGAGATTAGTTCCTTCTTTGATACCCGCACTTGTATTTTTTAATTGATAAAAAATTCCTGAAACACCTAATCCCAGATAAGGGTTAACATTTTCACAGGGAGAAAAATGATAAAGGTAGTCAAAGCCCAGAGAAACATGATTATTCTCAACAGGCGCTGAAAAAGATCTTACCATTAAGGCCTTCAAATTCATCCGGAAATTTGAATGTTCAGATAGATTTGCCTGAATCGTCGAATGAATTCCTCCATTAAATTCGCTACCGTTTACATCGGTACCGAAAAACCGGGGGACAGTAAGCCCAAAACCAAATGCCCAACTTTCCTTATATACCTGGGCGTTGGATGTGACCCACATTAATACAAAAAGAACAAAAAAGAGTCTTACCTCTTTCATGGTTCCGCCTTCCATTTATTGGGTATTTCAAAATTAATAAGTAAACGAATTTACTTAAATCTTTACTTTATTTAGTTTTTATAAGATATTATAAAAAAAGAATAAAAGCAAGTGCAAGTCAGAAAAAAGAAGATTTTTTCTTTGTCCTTTAGCTAAAAATTAGTAAATTTGTGAGCTAGTTTACGGGGTGTGGCGCAGCCTGGCTAGCGCGCTTCGTTCGGGACGAAGAGGCCGTAGGTTCGAATCCTATCACCCCGACCATTCTCTGACCTGCGCTTTAAACACAATTTATTTTTTCATTGGATACGGTTTGAAAGAGTTCTTTTTATCCTTTATTCCTCTTTTTGTTGCAATTGACATTATAGGCACTGTGCCAATTTTTCTTGGCATTACTGAGGATATTTCAGTAAAGGAAAGACACAAACTTATCAGCGAAGCTGTTGCCACTGCATTTGTCATCGCTCTTCTTTTTCTTATCAGTGGTAAACTCATACTCGATTTTATGGGTATTACAATAGATGATTTCAGAATTGCCGGCGGGATTATTTTATTAATACTTTCTATTAACGATATTTTATTTTCCTCTGAAGAAAGAAAAACTCCCTCCTCAAAAATTGGGATAGTACCGCTTGGTATTCCGCTAATAATGGGACCTGCCGCATTAACAACAATTTTGATACTTATTGATCAGTTTGGTTTTCTTTATACAGTGTTCTCTATGGCACTGAATTTTATTATCGTATGGTTTGTTCTGAGATATTCCAATCTGATTATAAAAATTATGGGTGAAGGTGGAACCCGGGCATTCGCAAAAGTAGCCTCTCTTTTCCTTGCGGCAATTGCTGTAATGATGATAAGAGTAGGTGTTTCAAATGTGATAAGAGTTGCGGGATTTTAAACAACGATATTTCAAAGCTCCTTATCCTTCCTCTTTCCACATTCATTGACATTTCATTAACTTTACAAATCGAAAACTAAACCTCTCAGGATTTTATGTTAAAAAATAAATATGGTTATTTCTCCAAAGATAAGCGTGAATTTGTAATCACAGACCCCAGAACTCCCAGGCCTTGGTTCAATTATATCTGGAATGACAGGTACATGGGGCTGATCTCCCATACCGGCGGAGGTTTCAGTTTCTATGATACTCCCCGGGATAACAGACTAACAAGGATGAGATACAATTCTTTACCTTGGGATAGACCCGGGCGGTATGTAATCGTAAAAGACTCTCAATCAGGTAAATATTGGTCGCTCAGTTGGGCACCAACCTTAGATGCTGAATATGAAAAATATGAATGCCGGCACGGTCAGGGGTACACTTCAATTAAAACCGCATTCGACAAACTTGAATGTGAGCTTACTTATTTTGTACCTCGCGATGTCGATGGTGAAATATGGCGGGTGTCGTTAAAAAATACCGGCAGGAAACCTAAGAAACTTGAAATTTACTCGTTTGTTGAACTCATGATGGGCAATGCTCTGAATGACATCATCAATCAGCCTAATGATAAACATTTTACTGATATTCACTTCGATAAAAAAATTAAGGCGCTGGTGTGCACCCGCAGATACTGGGTACTCAACCGAAAGGTTTCTGTGGAACAACCGAACATAGACTGGAAATACAAACTATACTTTACTTCCTCTCTCCCTATATCGGGATTTGATGGAGGTCTTGATCAATTCATTGGAAAGTGGCGGTCAGAATCTAATCCTATTGCCATCGAAGAAGGAAAGATGAGAAACAGTGAAATTACTGCAGGGGATCCGATTGCCGCTTTACAATCAAAAATTACCCTCAGCGCCGGCGAAACAGTTGAATTTGCAATTTCTCTTTCACTGGCTCCCAAGGATAAACCCGAGAAAGAAGTTGCAGTCACACTCGGACATCTGCGCTCGGTTAATTTTTGTGATGAGAAATTTTCTGAATTGAAGAACTACTGGAATGAATATCTCGCTCATATTCAGGTGGAAACCCCCGATCAGGAATTTAATACAATGTTGAATGTTTGGAATCAGTATCAGGCTGCTGTTACTTTCGACATGGCAAGGAATTCCGGGTATTATCATGGCGGGTTGCTATTTGGTACCGGGATGAGAGATCAGTTTCAGGATATTTTGGGTGTGGTAATTGCTCACCCCCAAAAAGTTCGTGCCCGTCTGTTAAATGCACTTCGTTTTCAATTTAAAGATGGATCAACTTTACATAATTTCTTCAAACTTACTGATTGGGGCGAAAGAACCAACCACTCCGATACACCTCTCTGGATTCCATTCGGAATAATAGAGTACCTTAAAGAAACTGCCGATTTCACCATCCTTAATGAAAATGTGCCTTACTATGATGGTGGTAGTGGAACAGTGTACGAGCACATGAAAAATGCTGTAGATTTTGCTCTCACAGCTACAAGTGAGCGAGGTATTCCAAAGATAATGAATGGTGATTGGAACGATACTCTGGATAAAGTAGGCCCGCAAGGCAAAGGCGAAACTATCTGGGGCGCTTTTTTCCTTGGTTATATCATCACAAAAACATTCGAACTTCTTGAACATCAGAATGATAAGGAGACACTTGAAAGATGGAAAATTGAATATGAATACCTCAGTAAAACAGTAAATGAAGTAGCATGGGACGGCGAATGGTTCATCCGAGCATTTAAGGATAATGGCGAGCCGCTTGGCACACACACTGCAACGCAAGGTAAAATATTTATCAATTCACAGACATGGTCAGTCATCTCGGGAATGGCAGAAAAGCAAAAAGGAAAAACAGCTCTTGCTTCGGTCAAAAAATATCTTGCCCGCCCAAATGGTATCCAAATCTGCTGGCCTTCCTATACAACTGTAGAAGAAGATGTCGGACTGATTTCACGGTGTGTCCCCGGTAAAAAAGAAAATGGCGCAATATTCAATCATGCTTCATCATGGTTTGTGCTTGCTGCACTAATCGATGGTGACATAGATTTTGCGTACGACATTTACACAAGGATGCTTCCACTTAATTCCAGTAAGAGAATTGACCGATATGAAGTAGAGCCTTATGTTTTTGCTGAATATGTAACTAGCCCCGATCATGAAACTGAGGGACAAGCAAGTCATTCATGGCTTACCGGTACGGCGGTGTGGATGTTAAGAATTGGTTTAGACTATATACTCGGATTTAAGACTTCATTATCCGGCATTACAATCCACCCGAAAATTCCCAAAAAATGGAAAGGATTTAAAGCTGAAAGAATATTCCGCGGCAAGTTGATAAAACTGATTGTGCACAATCCTAATGGAAAAAATACAGGATTTTCTTCTATCCTTATAAATGGTGTACCGGCGGATTCAAATTTCATTAATGTAAAAAATTATAACGACGATACAATTACAGTTGAAATAACAATGTAAAAGCTTTCGGGCGGTAAATTGCAATCTGAGTCAGAATTTAGAAATTACCTTATAGATTGTGGTATAACGCCCGGAATGCATATTATCGTTCATTCCTCATTTAAAGCTATTCGCGGAAGATTCCATGATATAACTGCGTATCAAATCATATCGGATTTGAGGAACTTGGTCGGAGATTCGGGCTCAGTTGTATTTCCGGTTTTTACATACTGTTACTGCAAAAAGGATGGATCGGGAGAGATCTATCATCCCGAATTGAGTCCTTCAAAAACCGGATATATCTCTGAGGTATTCAGGCAATCGGAAAATGTTAAACGAACCCCCTCCCCTACTCATTCATTTGCTGTTACCGGTTACGCATCAGATTTCCCATCGTTGTTTTCTCTACCTTTAAGTCCTCTCGGTTTGGGTAGTCCGATGGAATGGTTCGCAAAAGCGCCAAATTGTTTTATCCTTCATTTAGGCACCGACCTAACTTCATGTTCCTTTTTGCATTATATTGAAAACATAATGCCGCAAAGTTATACCGATATTTTCCCCTGGTACCATGCAGGAGTTGAACCTGAAGCACAATCGATTTTTGGTAAACATACGGTTTTGCAAGCTCCCGGTTGTAGTAAATCCTTCAATAATGTTTTGGAACTGGTAATTGATACTGCAGAAGCAAATGTACATATAGAGGGCACTTTATGCTCATATTTATTAAATTGCAAAAGTATGTTACAAGTGACTTTAACAAAATTAGAAAATGATCCGTATTTTCTTCTCTGTCCAAAAGGTATCTGTCCGACTTGTGAGTCACGGAGAAAAACCATTTAATAAGTTTAACTAACCGGCTTATCTATGTTTCAGGTTTCGGAAATACACTATGGCAAACTTGGAGGTTTACGCATTTTTAATGATACTTTAGGCTCATTCCTGGAGATTTGTTTGCGTGGAGGGATTGTAACAGCTTTTGCACCGTCTATGAATGCAAATATTCTCGACGGCTTTAGAACTGAGGATGAGATACTTACCGGGTCAGGAGCCCGTTCCTGGATTATGGCGCCATTTTCGAATAAATTAAAAGATAATTCCTTTCATTTCCGTGGAAAATCATACACAATTCCCCCTCCGGCAATTCATGGTTTAATTCATGACAAGATTTTTGAAGTAAACAATATCGCGTTATCTCAGGATATCGCCTCTGTTGCACTCAGCTATGATGGGTTTTGTACCGGTAAAATCCCGGAGTATCCGTTTTTATTAAAAATAACAGTTACCTACACTATTCAACCAAACAAACTAACTGTTTCGATTACCGGAATTAACGAAGGTAGCAATCCGTTGCCCTTTGGCTGTGGCTGGCATCCATATTTCTTTTTACCCGGAACACCTTTAGAAAAATGTTGCCTCTCAGTACCGTCTGTTACGATAGTGAAAACGGATGAAAAGTTACTACCGGTGGAAGGGGATTTTAGGGAAAATATCAGAATGCAAACGGGAAGGGATTTTTCGGATTCAAGAACAATAACTGAAAGAACAATCGGAAATAACATGATCAACTTTTGTTATACTGACCTTACAAAAAGTAACGGCAAAATTATTACAACATTGTATGATCCTGAAACCGAAAGGAAAATAACTCTTTCGCAACAACGGGGTGTCGTTTATGTTTATACAGGTGATGGTCTCAGTCTTCGGCCTCGCCAGTCAATCGCGTTGGAACCGGTAGAATTTATTACTAATGCTTTAAATCGGGAAGAATTCCTTTCCGAAATTCTCATTCTGCCCGGATCGCAGAGAACATTTAGCGCTGATGTGGAATACCATTCAAATTGACAGATATGAATAAAACAGTATTTTTCTTTCTATGTATCCTTTTTTTACCTGTTAAGTTCACCCCCGGACAGGAAGTTATTTTAGATCCCTTTGTACTAGATGAGTTAAATAAATTTAATTCCGGGTATGTTCAAAGAATTGAAACAGGAATTGATAATTTCTTAAAATCGAATGATGAAAAAATTCTAGCAGATGTTTTATGGGCATCTGAAGTAACACTATACAACCCTACCCGTTTAATGAAAACTATTCATTCCTGCCTTTTGAATTTTGATGATTATTCCAACAACACTATTCGTGCGCTTCTCGAAGCCGCTTATACACTCTTTCCCAATGAGTTCAAAGATAAAGTATCAATCATCTTAAATAAAACAGATAACCCGAAAATATTTGCTATGGCGGCAAATTATTTAATGAAAAATAATGTCAGTAATGAGTTACTTCTTAACAATATGAGACAGAAATTTCCGGAGTGGGAGCAACAACCAATTCTTTATTCTCTAAGTAACCAACTTGCTACGACCACTCCCTTAACTCCACCGCTTCGTGATTTGTTCTATGCAGATTTTGGCGGGGCGAACCTCATCATTTTCAGTATCCAAAGAAAAAACAGAGACTATCCGGGTATTGTGATTGCCCGCTATAACGGCACATTTATAAACTCAGGCAATAAGATACTTGCTGTTCCCCAGTTGGCTCGTTCGATTTCCAATCTGCCCGGTTATCTTACCAACGGTAATACACCGCAAGGTATTTTCACTATTTTGGGAACAGACAATTCAAAAAATATCTTTATTGGACCTACAACAAATATTCAAACAGCTCTTCCCTTTGAAGTTCCTGCACAATTATTCTTTCATGATAGCACTTTAACTGATTCCGCTATATCATTGGAACAATATAAGGCGTTACTCCCATCTTCGTGGAAAAACTATACTCCTATACAAGAGGCTTATTACGCAGGAAAGGCTGGAAGGAATGAAATTATAGCTCATGGAACAACAATCAGTTCTCACTTATATAAAGGAAAAACATATTATCCAAACACACCTACTCAAGGATGTTTATGTATTTATGAAGAGTGGGATATGGAAACGGGAAAACAAGTAGTTTCGGACCAGCAGAGATTTATTAGGCATATACCTCCTAAAGCATTCCATTCGCGTGGGTACCTCATTGTTGTAGAAATAGATGATGCTCCGGCTCCCGTCAAAATTGATGATATTATTTCATTCCTCAGAAAATAACTGTAAATGGATTATCCTCCATTCATCATAACTTTTATCATCAGTATTTGATAGCCTAATATGAATCACCGGCAAGATAAGAGCAATGTTATTTCTCAGGAATTCAGCGCTGAGAAAATCCATCCGGTTTTATTTGATATTTTACTCTCGCAGGGTTGGAGACACTTCGGTACTTATTTTTATCGGTATAATGTAACATTGTATAATCATGAAGCTGTCAGAGTGCTCCCTCTGAGGATAGATCTGAATGATTTCAGGATGACAAAAAAGCAAAGGAGAATAGAAAGAAAAAACTCCTGCTTTACTCATGAATTTACTCCGACTATAATTACTCAGGAACTTATCGACCTATTTCTCCTGCACAGAGAAAAATTCACTGAAAATAGACCTGAAAATCTTCACGATTTTTTTTCAGAACATCCTTCCACAATGCCATGCAAAAACGAAACACTAATTGTTAAAGATCGGGAAAAAATCATTGCAGCGAGTTTTCTGGATATTGGAAGTGAAAGCACATCCTCCATTTATGCTATGTATGATCCATCTTATTCCAGCTATAGTCCCGGGATATTCACTATTCTAAAAGAAATAGAGTATTCGATAAAACTTGAAAAAAGGTACTATTATCATGGCTATATCTATAACTGTAATTCATTTTACGATTATAAAAAGCATTTTCATGCTCTTGAGTATTTTGATTGGAATGGTGAATGGCTGCCGTTTAATGAAACTAAAGTGTAACTGGAGAATAAAAAATTGTAAACAAATATTCATAAATTGTTCATATCAATAACGGAGACAATATGAATCGAAGAAATTTTTTAAAGAAATCTGTTTCATTAAGCACATTTCCTCTGCTTATGACACCGCAATTACACAGGCATGCACTGGGGGCTTTTATTAGAGAGAGTTCTTCAAATAAGAATGCAGAAGAAATAGCAAAGGATGAGGACTTCTGGAGCACAATTCAGAATATGTTCCCTGTAGATAGAACTATCATCAATCTTAATAATGGAGGTGTTTCTCCGGCGCCTCGTCAGGTAATAGATTCGTTAAAGGAAAAAATAGACTACTCCAATCTTATGCCGGCATACACGATGTGGAGGCATCTCGAGCCAAATATTGAATCAGTGCGAACATTACTTGCCTCATCATTTGGATGTGACACTGAAGAAATTGCCATAACACGAAATGCGAGTGAGTCTTTGGAAAATATTCAGTTCGGATTATCGTTAGTAAAAGGTGATGAGGTATTAACAACTGATCAGGATTACCCGCGTATGCTTACAACCTGGGATCAACGACGAAGGCGTGATGGTGTTGTCATAAAAAAAATTGTTTTACCGATTCCGTTAGTAAATGATGATGATATTTTACAACTTTTACGAGAAGCAATAACTCCGAAAACCCGCGTCATTCATATTAGCCATGTCATATTTCTCTCGGGACAGATCCTTCCCGTTGCTAAGATTGCAAAACTTGCTGAAGAGCATAACCTTCCACTTATATGCGACGGAGCTCATTCATTCAATCATATCCCGTTTAAACTTGCCGATATTCAATGTACTTTTTTCGGTTCAAGTTTACATAAATGGACTTATGCACCGATTGGCACAGGATTCCTTTACATTAAGAAATCTGAAATTAAAAATATCTGGCCACTGATGGCGGCTGAAGAAAAATTGACAGAAGATATAAGAAAGTTTGAGGAAATAGGCACTCACCCTGCCGCAATACATAATGCCATAATTGATGCCCTGCTGTTTAATGAACAGATCGGAATTGCAAGAAAAGCCGCACGCCTGCGTTACTTACATTCAATATGGCTTGAAAGAGCAGAGAAGATGTCCAATATTAGTTTTATGACTAACATTGCAAATAAAGAACAATGGTGTGGTATTGTAACCTTCCGGATTGATGGTGTGGACATGGAAAAGATGAACAACTGGCTGTTGCATGAGAAAAAAATTTTTACTGTGTCCATTAATCATAACGGATTTAAGGGGCTTCGGATAACTCCGAATGTTTATACTAGTATCTCAGAAATGCAGAGATTTGCTGATGCAGTTGAGCTTGCGGCTACAGGAAAAGTTGCGGCAATAAAATCCTGAATAATGAAATAAAGAATATTATATTTTCTTTTTTGCCAGTATCGAGTATTCTTCACCGGAATACACGATTGTATTTTTTAATCTGCCAAGCATCTCAATTTCCAACTCAATTGTGTCCCCAGGCTGAAGCCATACCGGAGTGTATTGTTCTCCTTTTTCTTTTGCAACTAAAGCACGGGTACCGTTAAGCTCAAGGTAACAACCCGTTCCTACTGTGCCGGACCCAATAATATCGCCCGCATGTAATTGCACACCATAAGATGCTCGTTCTATTATTTCCGCAAATGTCCAATTCATATCATTAAGATTGCCCTCGGAAATTAATTCACCATTGTGGTAAGCCCTCATTTTTAGTAAATGTTTATTACCAAACGGAGTTTCAATTTTTTTTGATGCAATTTCGTCAGGAGTTACAAGCCAAGGACCAAAACTGCTCGCAAAATCTTTACCCTTTGCAGGACCAAGATTGAGCTTCATTTCTTCCATTTGTAAAACGCGTGCGGAAAAATCATTCATAATCATATATCCTGCGATGTATTCATCAGCTTCCGAAGAACGGATATTCTTTCCATGTTTTCCTATTACAACTGCACATTCAAGTTCGAAATCCAGCCCCTTTAAATGGTCAGTCTCAACTTTTATCTCGCCTTCACCAAATACCGCCAGATGATTAGTGAAATAGAAAACAGGATATTGATCGAATTCTGGTATCATCTCAACTCCCCTGTTTCTTCGTGCAGTAGCAACATGCTGTCTGAACGCGTACCCGTCACGGCAGGAAGTTGGATGAGGCACAGGCGAAAGAAATTGCAGTCCGTTCAGCAGGCTATCAGTTGTAATATTTCCTGAGTTATACGCCATTTCGAGTTGTCGGCAAAGTTCTAATGAATTATCCCAATCGCTTAATAATTCCCTCATCGTGCTTCCCAGATTCAGTCCGTTCTTTTTTGCGGCAGTGCCAATATCAAGTACACCATCGTTAAGAAACAGACCTGCCCTTTCCTCACCTGCAAGATAGTATGATACAAATTTCATAAAAGTTCCTTTATTTTGTGGTATCAGAAGTTATTACGGCAGAATGGTTTTTTATAACACCTTCCGAAACCAATTCACTAAAAACCTCGTTTATTACAGAAACAGCAAATATTGTTTCTTCCATAGTTCCTGAATTAATTCTTACTCCCTCCGGTATTCCAAATGATGCAGTGTGCCGGAGAATAAGTCCCCTCTCTAAACATCGTTGATTAAAAACCGTTGCCGTATCACCATTTTCAAAAAGCATGAGAAAAAAATTTGCTTTGGTTTCTGTCATCCGGATTCCAAGTTCACTTATTGCCGCCCGCATGTAACTGAGCGATTCATTATTGAGTCTGAATGTTTCTGATAAGAACTCCTCATCATCAAGTGCGGCTATTACCGCTTCCTGTGCCATAAGACTTGGTTCAAATGGCAGTTTCATTTTATAAAGATAGCGTATAATGTTTTCTTCACCGAATGCAACACCAATGCGTAAACCCGCAAGTCCATAACTCTTGGAGAATGTTCGTAATACTATGACATTGTTTCGCAAAAAATTTAGCCCGTCCGGATATCCTTCGGACTTATGGGCATATAAATGGTAAGCCTCATCAAATACAACCAGAATATGATCCGGAATACTATCGAGAAATCTGGTGAGGTCATCTGATGAAAAGCAACTGCCCGTTGGATTGTTCGGATTAGCAAGATAAATTATGCGTGTATTTTCTGTCACTGCGGCGGCTATAGCCTTAAGATTGTAAGCATAATCTTTCAAGGGTACCGTTTTATGTACCCGGTTATATTTTTTAACATTCACCCCCCACCCAATAAATGTCCCCTCCGATGTCAGCAATTCGTCTCCCTCGTTACTGAATGTTGTTACGATATATTGAAGAATTGCATCCGAGCCTGCGGCGACAAATATGTTTTTTGGGGAAATTTGCATTTTCTGTGCGAGTACATGAGTTAAACGATAATACGAGGGATCGGTATATCGGTGTAACTCGGAAGCATAACTGTTAATTGCCTTAATCGCCTTTGGTGAGGGTCCAAGCGGGTTTTCGTTTGAGGCTAACTTTACAATTTTATTTAATCCCTTTTCCCGGGCCAATTCTTCTATTGGCTTACCGGATTTGTACGGCACAAGATTTTTAATGTGTTCGGGTACAAAAACCATAAATATTTTGCTTATAAATTTTGAAAAAAGCCGCACCAAAGTGGTGCGGCGGGAAAATACTATTTTTCGAGCCAGGAGTGTTCGTAATCCTGAACCAGGGTATCCTTAACATTTGTTGTCAACTGTAAAGGTTCAAAGGTATCAATCATAACAGCATATTCCTCAGTGTCCTTTTTCCCGATTGAGGCTTCTGTTTTGCCCGGTTGTGGACCGTGTGGAATACCCATTGGATGAAGAGTGACTGATCCTTCTCTGACACCGGCACGACTCATAAAATCACCATGCACATAATACAATACCTCGTCGCTATCAACATTACTATGAAAATATGGTGCAGGTATTGCCTGTGGATGGAAATCAAAAAGTCGCGGAACAAAATTACAAACGACGAAATGACCCGTGGTAAAGACTAAATGCGTTGGGGGAGGTAGATGGATCTTCCCGACTTTCGGAGCATAATCCTTTATATTAAATGCATAGGGATAAAGATATCCATCCCAACCAACAACATCAAACGGATGATGTGGAAGTATGTATTCAAAATAACGGTTAGCAACCTTCAATAGGAGTTGAAATTGTCCCTTCCGGTCAATTGCCTCGGCATAGACAGGGGGACGGAAATCTCTCTCGTAATAAGGTGCATCCTCGGTAGTTTGACCATACTCATTGCGAAAATGTCTTGGTATATCATACGGGGTAGAGCTTTCAACAATCAGCACTCTGGCATTCTCATAAGAATCAAATTTTAACTGATATGTTGTGCCTTTTGGTACGATGATATAATCCCATTGAGTAAATGGAAGATTACCATACTCCGAAAGAAAGTTGCCATTTCCGTAATGGATAAATATCATTTCGTGAGCATAACTATTGCGGAAAAAAGTTTCAGTATCCTCGGTGATCCGGGCAGTTGCAATAACACAATGCTGATTTTTCAAATACTCACGACGAGCTGTAATAAAGTTACCACCTGTGTTATCATTTTGTGTCATAAAATGATAATACTTTAACGGCGCATCACCCCAGACAGGTGCTTTTTCAGGAAAAACCTCACGAATTGCTTCAACCTGTGGCGGTGCATAAATATGATACTTATTAGAATAGATTCCGGAAAAACCTTTTGTCCCAAAAAGCTCTTCACGATATAGTGATTTACCATCATCTTTATAAAATGTTATATGGCGCTTGTCAGGTACTTTACCCAATTTTACATAGTAAGGCATATTGTATTTCTCCAGCTCTTATTTATCAAAATTACCACGAAGCATTTGATCGCGCTCAATGGACTCAAAAAGCGCCTGAAAATTTCCTTGTCCAAAACCTTCAGCGCCTTTTCTGCGTTGAATAATCTCAAAGAAAAAGGTTGGTCTATCTCCAATTGGTTTTGTGAATAACTGAAGAAGATAGCCCTGACCCTCAACATCGCAGAGGATACCGAGTTTTTTGAGATCATCAATATTTTCGGTTATCTCCCAACCTTTTTCTTTAAGCATCTCGTAATAAGTATCAGGCGGAGTGCTGAGGAATTCAACTCCGTTCTTTCTCATTGCCTCAATGGTTTTTAAGATATTGGGAGTTGTTAACGCGACATGTTGAATACCACTGCCGGAGTATTCCTCGATATATTCTTCGATCTGCGATTTCTTGATACCTTCATAAGGTTCATTAATTGGATTGCGTATTTTCTTATCCTTGGAACGAACGACTTTCGACAATAGTGCGGAATATTTGGTGGAAATATCTCCCGGTCCAAATTCAATGAAGGTCTCAAGTCCAAGAGATTTATTAAGATAATTTTCCCAAAGATTCATTTCATTTTCACGAACATTTCCAACAATATGGTCTATCACTGCCAATCCGGTGTCCTCACATTCAATTGTGATTTTCTGAATTGGCTCTCCAAAACCCGGCCTGAAAATCCCTTTATAGTTGTCATTATTAAAGAAAACTATCTCGGCATCATCGTATAATTTTATTGCCGCTTCTTCAACATATCCATGCTCGTTTTCAAATTTTTTTGGAGTACGCGAAGGTATTCCCCCACCCTTTACTGCAGACTCATACGCTGTCTTTACATCATCTACATTCAGACTCCAGCGTTTTACTCCATCACCATGCCTCTCAATAAAATACATAACATCATAGTTTGTTGGTTTTACTGCCGATGTAATGACAAACCGGATGTGATTTTTGACGAGATAATATGATACCTTATCTTTTACTCCGGTTTCAGGACCGCAATACCCTTCAACCTTCATCGATAACGCTTTAGCCATCCAGTATGCCCACATTTTTGCTGAACCGACATAAAATTCAACGAAATGATACCCTCTTATACCGAGGTCAAGTGCCATAACAAACTCCTTAATTAAAATTAAATAGTACCTTAATTTAATAAAGTTGCGTCGTTTCTGACAATTAATCTGAATTTATGCACTGCCGGAACAGGGTGAACTTGTGACTTACAAATGTTTTCCTGCTCCTTATCAAAGAGGAAATGAGTTACCCCTGATTTTTAATTAGTTACTATGGTTTTTTAAAAAAAACACAGAAATTCTGCAATGACCGTGAGCCAAATTTTTCCGAGAAGTATTTTACCGGAACTTTCAGCGGTTTATTTCCCGGAAAAGTAACGATTAGAAAAAAATTAACTTATAGGCTGACTTATTTTTCAACATTAGACTATAATCACTTACCAAACAGAATCTCATTTTTTTTCCGTAATCCGAATGTTTTTTCGTCTGCCGGTGAGTGATAATAATTTAGCGAGTCGTTTGAAAATCCGATACGGGATGGCTCGGTTTGCGGATTGCTAAAAAATAAAAGAGGCTGACTCTTTTGAGACAGCCTCTTAATATCACAAATAAAAAATTTTATTAGAAGTTTGCCGTTATCATTATATATGACCAGAACGACATATCTTCTCTTGCGCCATTAACAGACTTGAAGAATGTTTTCATCACATCTCCGGGAAGGAATACACTTCCGCCCCATTGTAGTACCGCACCTTTAATGATATTATATTTAACGGTTAAATCAAACTCCTGTCCGAGAGCACTCTTATCCTGAGCATCCTTCTGTGCAGTTGTAAAATAGTGAGCATTTAATCCAAATGTCCAGGGACTGCCTTCTTTGTTGAGATTGTACATTAAATAAATATCATTTAACCCAAGATTTTTGGTATTAACGGGAATATTTATGAAATAATCCATATACCCATAATACTTGTGGTTTGTTCCATAAGTAGGGCTAAAGCAATTATTTTTAACCGTATCGGTAACTTTGTTTCCGGAAAGGAGATCTGCTCCAAGTCCCAACGATACACTACCTAGTGAATAATTTCCCGAAACGGAAATAAGGTATGCAGAAACCTTCTTCGCTCCTTCTTTTCCGCTCTGAAAAGCGACTTCGGTAATTGTCTTTAATTTATCATAGTTACCCCAATGAGAAAGAGCCAAAGTTAATTTAGCAAGATCATTATCAACACCATTAGTCTGGACACGATTGTTTTCATAATAACCCAAAACTTCAACGGTATGTTTATCGTTTGTAAATGGTTTTGTCCAAAAACCGTAAATACTGAATGTTTTATTTTTCTGCGCGGGATAAGAATATGCGGGTGTTGCAGCTGCAATGTACCCCTGAGTTTCAGTATGTGTTAAAAAGAAAACATCTGCTTTTACATTGCTGAGGCTCAGTTTCATTCCATCAAACGAGCGACCGATATAATGCCAACCTACTGAACCAATAAAACGCTCGGTTCCATAGGCAAGTTCAAACCGACCTGCAGTTGTAGAAAATGGTAAATCCAAAGGATTATTTACTGTTACATAAGCCTGATGTAAATCAGTATTTTTGAGGCTGGCAAGTGTATTACCGGTTTCGCCAAGCATTCGTGAATCCTGAAACTGTGCATAAAACGATACTTTATCGCCGAGTGATTTTGCCACAGCAAAGCGTGTCCTCAGACTTGAAAAAAAGAGCGGATAGGTCTTATTAGAAAAATCCCTTCCGTCTAATTCGGTTCGTAATTGCACTCCTCCGGTAAATTGCCAGTTATCAGTATTTTGTGCTAAAACTGTTAGTGTAAGTAAAAAAACTATAATTGCTATTTTTCTCATTGTACGATACTCCTTTTAATTAGTTATTTCATTTTTGCCTGTCTTTCGGCCGCCTGTTTATCCCATTGAGGGACTACATTGGATATGAATTCTGCTTTTTCTTTCCTCAATTTTTCCATATCCAGACCTATAAATGACTGTGCTTTTGCTTTCGTTGAAATGTCCGGCATTTCCACCGGCCATTTTCCTCCAAGTTTAGAAATAAGCACTCCAAGTTCTGCTAATGCCTGTTGAGATTTTTGAATAGAACCTGCAAGTATTCGTGCGCTTTCTAATGGTGCATGAAATGCTCCACCGGTGCTTGCGGCAACAAAATCCCAACGCCATTGCGAATGACGAATAAGTGTTAAAATTGGTTTCATCTGCTCTGCTGTTGCACCTGCATCCCATGCCGCTTTTGCAGTAATGTGTGCCTTTACCAGATTTTCCTCAGAAAGCTCCATAAGCTCTTTAATCTTATCCTGCCGTTCATAAACATTTTTCATCAAGGTTTCTTCTTTTTCACGATGGCAGACTGCACATGAGCGTTCTATCTTAGCAAGTGGACTAACTACATGGTGATCAGTAAACTTTACTCCTCCTTCGCTCTTATATGGCATGTGGCAATCAGCACAGGAAACTCCGCGTTGAGCATGAATACTCATCTGGTACAGTTCCCAATCCGGATGCTGAGCTTTTAGTATGGGTGCCTTACTAATTTTATTTTCAAAATCAACATGTTCTATTTCATCATAATATTTTTCCATGTCTTCAACAGTAAGTCCATTGTGCCACGGAAAAGTAAGGTACTTATCGTCTTTACCTTTAAAGTAGTATTCAACATGGCATTGTGCACAAACGAGTGAGCGCATTTCCTGATGTGATGCTTTGGAAATATCCTTACCCATATTCTGAAAACCTTCAATCAATGCTGGACGGGTAATTCTCAGGTTCATTGTTTTAGGGTCATGGCAGTCCTGACATCCGATTGCGTTCACAACCTGATTTCCCAAATCTGCCCATTTTGCTTTATAAAAATTCTTCGTTCCCATTTCATTCATTAATCGCGGAACATCGGTACTTTTGCACGACCAACAAGTACCCGGTTGAGGTATGCCTGTTCGTAATGAATTACGCACATCCTTTACTGCATAATAATGCCCGCGTGACTGATTATAATCCCTTGAGAAAGCATATCCGGCCCAAAGCACTACTAATTTCGGATCACGCTCCAGCACATCTATTGTTGCAGAGCCGCCATATTTGCTAACGAAATTAGTATCTGAACTCATAAGATATGATTCATACTCACGCGGAAAATTCTTTCCCCAAACCTCATTGCGTGGCTCCCATTCATTAATTTGGGTAACCAACTGAAGCTGAGAATATGTTTCACTGCGGCGTTCTATAATTGAAGCTCCAAATAATCCGATAAGAAATACAACCAATACAGTTACACCAAAAATAACCCAGGCCAACCAGGGTTTCTGAGAGATTAATTCCTGTACACTTTTCATTTTCAAAATCCTGTTATTGTAATGTAATAATTTCTTTAATGTTATTTACTTTTTTGTTGGGTTTGATTCGATATCCATTCAGGAAATACCGGAGTAGGTTGCGGAATAGTTGCGTATGGAGTTGAAGAAAGACTATGTACTCTGCCATGAGGAGTTTCACGATGGCATTCCCAGCAGAGTTTTTCCTTCCCCTCCAGCGCTTTTGATGCGTCTGCTTTTAGCAATGTACCTGAGTGGAGGAATTTCCCATGACATCGTATGCAATTTTCCTGAACAACCTTTATTCCTGCTTCTTTTATTTTAATGACTTCCGGCTCTGCCCGGAGTGTAAAAATTGTCGCGTGCCTCATACCGTCACTTGCTTTAAAGAGATACTTTTTCAGGAAATTATCATGTGGTACATGGCAATCGTTACAAGTAGCAACTTTTGAGTGACTGCTTCTCTGCCAGGTTACATATTCGGATGTCATTACATGACAATTAACACAGGTTTCAGGGCTATCAGATAAATATGACACTGCATTCGAAACTCTGAAAATTACCAGCAGTAATCCGAACATAACACCGAACATAAGAAGCACAGAAAACCTCCACTTTGGAGGTGGTAATAGATATTCAATGATTTTTTTCTTCATAGGTGGGGCCTCGCTTTTTCGATATGATGTATAAAAGTATCATAAACAGATTTTTTTGTCTGATTAATATACGCAACTGATATTATCCAAAGCAATAAAAATCGTAAAATGCATCCGTTTTTCGATTTTTGATTATCATCTTTTGCTTTAAGCATTTATTTCTCGCCACAAATATTGTTAAAATCTAACGATTAAAATAATTATAATTCAAAAATTCCCTAATGAGGGACTTGACTAATAAACCTAAAATATTTATTTTAGCACTCGCAATTTTAGAGTGCTAACAACAATTTTTTTAACAATATAAAGAGGTAACTATGAGCAAACTAAATATCAATCCGCTTGCCGATCGCGTAGTTGTTAAACCGATGGAAGCTGAAGAAAAGACAAAGGGTGGTATTATCCTCCCCGATACTGCCAAAGAAAAACCAATCGAAGGTACAATCGTAGCTGTTGGCAGTGGTAAAGTTACAGATGATGGAAAAACTGTTCCACTCACTGTAAAAGTTGGTGATAAAGTTCTCTACGGAAAATATAGCGGTACTGAAATTACCGTTGATGGTGATGACTATTTGATTATGCGCGAGAGCGATATTTTTGCAATTATTAATAAGTAATAAAACGAAGAGGTATAAATTATGGCAGCAAAATTAATTGAATTTGACAGCGAAGCCCGCACGAAACTGAAAAAGGGCGTTGATAAATTAGCCAATGCAGTGAAAGTTACTCTCGGTCCTAAAGGCCGTAATGTAATTCTTGAGAAGAAATTCGGTGCTCCTACCGTAACTAAAGACGGTGTTAGTGTTGCTAAAGAAATTGAACTTGAAGATCCGATTGAAAATATGGGCGCTCAAATGGTGCGCGAAGTTGCTTCCAAAACCAGTGATGTTGCAGGTGATGGTACAACAACCGCAACCGTTCTCGCTCAGGCAATCTATCGTGAAGGTTTAAAGAATGTTACCGCCGGCGCTAATCCTATGGATCTGAAACGCGGTATTGACCTTGCAGTTGTAAAGGTTATCGAATATCTGAAATCCGTCAGCAAAGAAGTTGAGGGCCGCAGTGAAATTGCTCAGGTTGGCGCTATTTCAGCTAACAACGATGCATCAATTGGTAACCTTATTGCCGATGCAATGGAAAAAGTTGGAAAAGATGGCGTTATTACCGTTGAAGAAGCAAAAGGCACCGAGACCAGCCTTGAAGTTGTTGAAGGTATGCAATTCGACCGTGGTTACCTTTCTCCTTATTTTGTAACCGATGCTGAAACAATGGAAGCTGTTCTTGAGAATCCATTCATTCTTATTCATGATAAAAAGATCTCTGCTATGAAAGATCTTCTCCCCGTTCTCGAGAAAGTTGCTCAGCAGGGTCGTTCTCTCCTTATTATTGCTGAAGACCTTGAGGGTGAAGCTCTCGCTACCTTGGTAGTTAACAAACTTCGTGGCACTCTTAAAGTTGCTGCAGTTAAAGCTCCCGGCTTTGGCGACAGAAGAAAAGCAATGCTCGAAGATATTGCCGTTCTCACAAACGGTACTGTTATCAGCGAAGAAAGAGGTTTCAAACTCGAGAACGCTACTATTTCATATCTTGGTACAGCTAAGAAAGTTGTTATTGATAAAGATAACTGCACAATTGTTGAAGGAAGTGGTAAGACCGAAGAAATCAAAAAGAGAATTAATGAAATTAAAGCTCAGATTGAGAAAACTACTTCCGATTATGACAAAGAAAAATTGCAGGAGCGTCTCGCAAAACTTTCAGGTGGTGTTGCAGTTCTGAAAATCGGTGCATCTACCGAAGTTGAAATGAAAGAGAAGAAAGCCCGTGTTGAAGACGCTTTACATGCAACCCGCGCTGCTGTTGAAGAAGGTATTGTTAGCGGCGGTGGAGTTGCTTTCATTCGCGCTATCGAGACTCTGCAAAGCCTTAAAGGAGAAAACGAAGATCAGACAACCGGTATTCGCATCATCGAAAAAGCTCTTGAAGAGCCGCTTCGTCAGATTGTTAATAATGCCGGTCTCGAAGGCTCTGTTATTCTCCAGAAAGTCCGTGAAGGTAAGGGTGATTTCGGTTTCAACGCCGCTACCGAAACCTATGAAAACCTCATTAAGTCCGGTGTTATTGACCCGACTAAGGTTACCCGTACCGCTCTTGAGAATGCCGCTTCTGTTGCTTCATTGCTCATTACAACCGAAGCTGTTGTATTTGAGAAGAAAGAAGAAGAGAAAGCTCCGGCTATGCCTGCTCCTGGCGCCGGAATGGACGGAATGTATTAATAGTTCTGTTGTTCTTATTTTCAAAGAGGCTGTTCGTCAAACGGACAGCCTCTTTTTTTTAGCTTCAACTCTATGACAATCAATAAACTTAGCTTAGCAATTTGGCTAAAGTATCTTTTAACACCTGCAACTCTTCTGAAAGCTGGCGAACCTTTTCCTCCAGTTCATCTAACCTCGAATTGGTGTTTGGCTCATCATGTGAAAGCTGAGGTATTTCTTCTGCTTCATAAAATGTATGTGCATAACGGGCATCCTTACCGGGCTGACGAGGTAACTTCCTGACAAATGGTTCCGGTTGTTTCTGCATTAAGCTAGTAATTACCTCCTCCACCTCGGAAAGTGAGGAAAACTCATAAATCCTCCCTGTCCTTCCGCGTATTTCACCCACAGTTTGTGGACCTCTGAGCATTAACACACACATTACTGCAGTTTCTGCTTTCGTAAATCCAAATTTTGCAACCATTGATTGCTTATATTTTGGCACACGCATATCCGGTCCGGTTACCTGTCCTGCCAGCGCCTTTATACGCAAATCATCCAGAACCGATTGAATCAATTCTTCGGTATAGCTAACAACAGGGTATCTGTTCGATTTCTGATTACATGCGTTCATCAATGCGTTAAGACTCAATGGATAGTACTCCGGTGTGGTGTATTCCTTCTCGATAAGAGAGCCTAATATCCTTGTTTCTTCAGGAGTAAGTTTCATAACTGAACAATATAATTGTTGATAACTTTAAATATAAATTGTTTAGCTGAAAAATTATATATGTAACAAATAAAGAGATGGCAAAAACTTATTCAGTAATCTGCCCAAACACACGAAATGGCCTAACTGTGAAACCGCAAAGGACGAGGGGTCGCACCTTTTTTATTATCATCGTTCTATTAACATATAATCCCTACTTCGGTATAAAGAAAAACGAACCCGAAGTGTTCTAATGTTTATAACAATTAATACCCCACAAAATTAATCCGTCCCCAACGGTAAAACATATAACATAAAACGGTTTTTTATAAACATTTCATCCCCAAAAGATAAAAACAATTGAATACGAAGGACTAACATCTTTATAACGCAACAATCGCCACAATTTACCTCTTCCCCAATGTGATCAAACCCCATTTCATAAATCCGATCTCTCCCCTGTCTTTCCCGTCACTCACCAAAAATACGGAGAGAAAAATCACACGATAACTTCTTTTATTTTAGCTTATTATTAAATATCTTTCAAGTTACTTTATAACATACTTAAAACCTATACTGACACTTAATGCTCAAAGCTGCAAATAAAACGATGACAGCGGAAGAAGTTGATGAATTGCTCAAAGAAGCGTTTGATCATCTTACTGAAGGTCGTTACCGTATTGCACTAACACGAGCTCTTGCGGCATTTGAACAACGCCCAAACGATTTTCGTATCGCAATTTGCTTGGCATGGGCGTACCTTGAAAACGGTGATGCTGACCTAGCATTGGAATATGCTGATCTTGCCGTAAACATCGGGAAAGAAATACCGCAAACAAAACTCTACCGCGGTTTTATCCTTATGCGTCTCGGTATCTTCGATGGAGCAATAACCGATCTTGAGTCAGTTATAAAAAGCAAATCGGAGCCGCTTTCATGGGCGCACCATCTTAAAGCAAAAGCACACGCCGGCAGGGCTGAGTATCAGGAAGCGTATGAGGAATTTGAACTTGCTATTAAAGCTGATAAAGGCGCTAATAAATTATTCCCCAAGTTACGGGAGTGGTATAAAAACGCTGCGGGTCAGGGCACAACATTCCTTTCAAAACTTAAAAAACCCGAAAAACCACTTATTGAAGAAGCCGAAGAAGCATTCAAAATGAAAGAATTCTGGTATGCTATCTGGGCAATACGACGAATTCTAAACGATCCCAACCAGAAAGAGTATTACAAAAGAGCGAAACTGCTGGAACTTGAAACCCTATATGCTCTGTTCCAGTTGCGTCCGGCGCTGATGAAAGCAAAAGCCATCGCCGCAGAGTATGGGGATGATGAGCGCTTTAAGCACATTTATGCTAAACTTCAGAACTTCGAAAAGAAAAAACAGGATGCCCCAATAAAGGGAGTAACTTTAGACTCCATTTTGTCTGATACCCAGACTGAAAAATCTGTTGCTCACGAAACGGCAGAATCAAAAGAAGAAGAAAAAACGGCTACTGCAGAAAGAAATTTATATCAACCGCTGGAAAAACAGATTATCACTCTCAAAAAACGAACTGATTTCCATCGATATGAAAATCCGAATGTTGTTGCCTATTACGCCAAAACATTCGATGTCGGCGCTGAATTAGGCGGAGGTGAGCGATTATATTTATTACAATTTGCTGAGGCTACTACACGATATATTGGGGTTGAGGTTATTGTCAGCAATCCTTACTATAAACTGAAGGAAGAAAATCTCCCCGGTACAGTTGCATGGTTTATTAATAATCAGGAAGTCGGCAGACATAATTTTGAAATACCAACCGATCGTGAATGGAAAAATATTATCTTTACGCAAAGTTGGGGAACAGATACACCGGGATTTTGGAAAAGAGGTCAGGGACGAGTTGAACTCTACATTTACGACCAGAAAATCTGCGAGCGTTGGTTCCTAGTTGGAAATTCTTCCATAGTGAACAGCGAAGAAGTTGATATGGCGGCACTTGAGAATGAACTTTCAAGGAAACTTCCTACCCAGGGCGTGCCTCCCTCTCAGCTCAATAAACAATCACCTTTAGAATCCGGTGAGCCAAAATCAGTTGTCTCTTTACTTTCGGAACTTGATAAATTTGTTGGACTTACTTCAGTCAAGCAGTCAATGCGCGACTTTGTTGATTACCTTGAATTTATTAATGAACGGAAAAAACAAGGACTAAAAACTCAGGAAGGCATTTCAGTAAACAGTGTATTTCTCGGGAATCCCGGTACCGGAAAAACCTCCGTCGCACGGGTGCTTGGTGCAATATTTAAGGCTATGGGAATACTTGAAAAGGGACATATTATTGAGGTGGATAGAGGCGCTCTTGTTGGTCAGTACATTGGTGAAACGGCACAAAAAACTGAAAAAGTTATTGAAGATGCAATGGGAGGTCTCTTGTTTATCGACGAAGCCTACACGCTCGTAAAAAAAGGCGGTAGTGGGCAGGACTTTGGGCAGGAGGCTATTGATACATTACTAAAACGAATGGAAGATAAAGCCGGTCAGTTTGCTGTTATCGTAGCAGGTTACCCGGATGAGATGAATGACTTCCTTACTTCAAATCCCGGAATGAAATCCCGCTTTACACACTTCTTCAATTTTGAGGATTATAACCCTGATGAGTTAATTGAGATATTCCGGGGACTTGCGAAAAAAGAAGATTTTTCCATTGATGAGGCGGCAATAGAGTTACTGAAAAAAGAGTTTACCGCTATTTATCGTAAACGCGATAAAACCTTTGGCAATGCCCGTTTTGTCCGGAATGTATTCAACGATGCAAAAATGCAATTAAGTAAACGCTACCTTAAACTTCCCGAAAATCTGAGAGATAAAAAAGCGCTTACAACCATTTCTGCCGAAGATGTCGCTCCCCTCTTCAAAAAATCTGTCGGAGATGCATACAAAGTTGGTATAGATGAAGAAAATCTCTATAAAGCTCTTGAGAAAATTAACAGTCTCACCGGGCTGTACTCCGTAAAAAAGGAAGTGAATGAACTGGTAAAACTTGCAAAATTTTATATTGAACAAGGCGATACCGTTCAGAATAAATTTAACGACCATGTTTTGTTTTTAGGAAATCCGGGAACGGGAAAAACTACAGTTGCTCGTTTGCTAAGTCAGATCTATGCCGCACTTGGCATTATTCCGAAAGGACAGTTGGTGGAAGCTGACAGGCAAATGCTCGTGGCTCCGTTTGTTGGTAAAACTGCTGAAAAAACCACCGAGCTCATTAATCAGGCAATGGGCGGCACTCTTTTTATTGATGAGGCTTATACCCTTGTAAAGCAAGGCGACTCTAACGACTTCGGTAAAGAGGCTATCGACACTCTTCTAAAGCGTATGGAGGACGACCGTGGCAAATTTATTGTTATCGCCGCCGGATATACAGAAAACATGCAGCAGTTTCTTGAAAGCAATCCCGGACTTATGTCGCGCTTTACAAAAACTTTTATGTTCGAGGATTATACACCGGATGAACTACTCATAATTACGCGAAGCATATTGAAAAGCCGGAATCTTAAACTGGAAAAAGCCGCAGAAGACGAACTCAGGAAACATTATATGGAACTTTACAGGACACGGGATAAAAACTTTGGTAATGCCCGCCTTGTACGAAATGTGGTCGATGCGGCTGTAAAAAATCAGTTATTACGACTTGTTGATTTACCCAAAGAAGAGCGTACCCCTGAAATAACTCAAACAATTATTCTTGATGATCTTAAGTCGATAATCAGCACTAAATCTGAAAAGAAGCAGGTACAGATTGAAGGTAATCAGGAGCAATTAGACAAATATCTTAAAGAACTTAATGAACTTACCGGACTGGATTCGGTAAAACGCTCGGTTGAAAGATTAATAGGTAGTCTTAAAGTTGCTAAACTCCGCGAAGCCCGTGGTTTTAAGACGGTTCGCAAAAATCTGCATGCTGTATTCCTTGGTAATCCCGGAACAGGAAAAACTACTGTTGCAAGGTTAATGAGCAAAATTTATAAGGAACTTGGTTTGATAGATAAAGGTCATCTTGTTGAAGTTGACCGGTCGGGTCTTGTTGCTGGTTATCAGGGTCAAACAGCACAGAAGACTGATGAAGTTATTAAAAAAGCTCTTGGCGGAACGCTTTTTATTGACGAAGCTTATACCCTCGCGCGCGGCGGGAATGATTTTGGTCAGGAAGCAATTGATACACTACTAAAACGAATGGAAGACTATAAAGAGGAACTTATTGTAATTGTAGCAGGTTATCCTGAAGAAATGCAGATGTTCCTTGATGCAAACCCCGGAATGCAGTCCCGTTTCACAAACTTCTTTGACTTTGAGGATTATACCCCGCGGCAAATGCTCGAGATTGCAACAGTTATTGCAGAGAAAAATGGTTATCAATTGGATGAAGGCGCTTTACAATTGTTATTAGAGAAATTCAATTACCTTTATCAAAACCGCGATGCCAATTTCGGTAATGCCCGAACTGTCAGGAACATACTCTTTAAAGCTATCAGTAATCAGGAAGAGCGAATACTTACAGTGCTTAATCCTACCGATCAGGATCTTATTACCATTACCTACGAAGATGTCGAAGGTATAGATAATTAACCTTCATTTGCTTCATTAATAAAAATTTTATGCTCGAAATCAAAAATATTTCTAAATCGTTTGGGTCATTCCGTGCTGTTAATAATCTCTCATTGGTAGTTAAACCCGGTGATTTTTTTGGCTTTCTCGGCCCCAACGGAGCCGGCAAAACCACTACAATTAAAATGGTTGCGGGGTTACTAAAACCAGATACGGGAGAAATTCTGATCAATAATTTCAGTATGAACAAAAGTCCTATTCCTGCAAAGTCTTCCATCGGATATATACCCGACCAGCCTTTTCTCTATGACCGTTTAACCGGCAGGGAGTTTCTCCATTTTTCCGGTGGCTTATACCACATGCCTTATAACCGGATAAAAGAAAAGACTGAGGAACTCTGTGAATTACTTCAGATAGGTTCATGGGTTGACCGCCGTACCGAAGAGTATTCTCAGGGAATGCGACAGCGTATAGCTATTGCTTCCGGTCTTATTCATAACCCGCCATTGATACTTGTCGATGAGCCAATGGTAGGATTAGACCCTCAAAGTGCAAAACTTGTAAAAGAACTTTTTCAAAAACTGTCTTCGAATGGTACAGCAATTTTGATGTCCACACATAGTTTGCACATTGCGGAAGAGATATGTTCCCGTATCGGTGTAATCCGCGATGGGGAAATTATATTTAATGATGACCTTTCAGCATTAAAATCATTCTGGGAACGGGAATCGCACAATCTTGAATCGTTCTTTCTTGAACTTATGAAATAAATTGTTTTGCGCCGTGCAGTTTAATTTTTTCTTTTCTCCTACAATATAGTATCAGGTTTTATGAAAGTACTCTTCATAATACTTTGGTACAAATTACTTGCTTTCATGAAAGCAGATCTCGATTTCAGGAGCAAGAATGTCATTAAGAATATCAGCGCCTTCATAGTGTATTCTGCTTTCGCTTATGGAATGTATAAAGTATCCTATGCTTCGCTGTATAATGCTATTACTGTGAATAAAATCCCCGTTTATTTATTCCACAGATTTGCGGAGGCAATACTTTTTCTTTTCTTTACCATGGTAAACATTGGTAATATTTTTGTCTCATTGAGCACATTGTATAAATCGAAAGAAGTCGATTTTCTTATGACACGCCCAATAGGTTATAAGGAAGTATTTGTTATCAAATTCTTCGATAATTTTTTATACAGCTCAGGTACTTTGTTTCTGCTTCTCTCAGTAGTGCTTTTTGCATATACACAATATTTCGGACTGAATTTCTGGTTTTTTCTCTATGCTCTTATTGCACTATTTGTTCCTCTCAGTATCACTGCCGCATTGCTGGGAGTGATGCTGTTGTTTTTGATAATTAAAATAGCATCGGTGATTGGTCCCCGTATTACGATTGCATTAATCATTTTATTTTACCTCACTGTTCTTATCAGCTTCTTCATATTTGCTAATCCCATTAATCTTGTAGCAAAAGCAGAGTTTACCGACGCATCCATTCTTAATATTTTTATGCAATATGATACTGTCTGGCGAAAGCTACTCCCCTCCTCTTTTGTCATTAACGGATTGTATTGGAGCGTTTATGGCTCATCGTGGTTGTCAGTTGGAAATGCTGTACTGCTGATTGCCCTTTCCGCAGTGTTATTCATTTGCTGTCTTATTATCGCAGAAAAATTTTACTACAAAAGTTATATCCTTATCGGTGGAATACGCTTACGAAAAGAAAAGCCCGAAGGATATGGTTCAAATTTTCTCAGGCTGGATTCCCCATTTAAAGGTAACACACAATATCTGTCGTATCTAAAAAAAGAAATTATTCTCTTTCTTCGCGATCCTGTTCAGATTCTGCATGCTTTGTTAATGGCGGTGCTACTCTTATTATTTGTAGTGAGTATAGGCGGTAAACCCGCTAAACTATTCTTCTCAGTAAATCCTCAGCTACAAACAGTCCTTTATCTTGTCTTTTTTCTGTTTAGTTCATTTCTGGTCAATTCGCTTGCGCTACGATTTATCTTCCCTCATCAAAGTCTTGAGGGACAGGCATATTGGAAGCTACGCTCTTCTCCGGTGGATCTCGCAAAAATCACAAAATTGAAATACATTTCTTATGTTGTAATTTTACTTCTGATTGGAGAAAGTATCAATCTTCTCACACATCGAAATTTTTCATCAACACTTACATTAGCCTCTGCGGTAATTACAGGATTTATGACAATAACCATCGTTTCGGTGAATTTTGGCATGGGCAGTTACTATGTAAATTATAAAGAGAAAAACGCTATTCGTATTGCCTCGTCACAGGGTGCTTCAACAGCGTTTCTTATTTGCCTTCTTTATCTGGGTGTAATTATTGCTCTTCTTTTTCTGCCTGTTTACCAGTATTTTTTTCTTACGCAAAACCAACTGCAAATTATCGGTTTTTCACATTTTGTTAAGCCAATTAGTATTATTGCTCTTATCTCCGTTTTTTTGACAATTGTATTTTATTTAATTGCGAAAAGAGAGGTAAGCCGCGATATTTAATTTCTTGTGAATTTTCTAATAATTGCCTCATATTCAGGGTACTGCTTCAGCAAGTCGTCCCGATTGGCTAATTCAAAATCCTCAAACGAAAAACCCGGAGAAACCGAACATCCCACTAATGAAAAAGCATCTTCATCTTTTACTCTCGCAGCAAACCAGCTTCCGGCAGGAACAACACATTGAAATTCCTGACCATTATTTATATCACTCCCAAGAGTAAAAGTTTGCAGTTTTCCATTCTCAAAAAAGAAAATTTCCACCGGAGAACCATAATAAAAATGCCATATCTCATCCGACTTAATTCTGTGAAATGCTGAAAAGGATTCACTTGTCAGCATAAAGTAAATCAATGTACAATAATTCCGTCCGTTCGGGAAAACCCCATCAGAAGACAATTCATTGAATATTCCCCCGCTCCGGTAGGTTTCTCTGTAGTAGCCGCCTTCAGGATGGGGAAGCAATTGAAACCGGTCAACGAGTTCTTGTATTGAAAACATTTTGCCCTAATTAAAAAAAAGTTAAAATTTGCTAAATTGAAATGTATAACAATACAGTTAAATAAATATAATGCGGAGGCACCCCTGAAGCAACTTTCTTTTATTCTTGCAATAACAATTTCATTAGGTTTTTTATTCACCGGAAATCGGAGTGTAAATTCAAATCCGGAAAAAATTAAAGAATATTCATTAATCGCCGACTCACTTCGCCGCTACATATTGACTAATAAAGAGGGATATCAATGGCTTAAAGAAGTTTGTGAAATTGGTCCTCGTTTAAGTGGTTCGGCTCTTTCCCTTAAGGCAATAAAATGGGCAGAAAATAAAATGAAACAACTTGGATTCGATTCTGTGTGGTTAGAACCTGTTATGGTTCCCCACTGGGAGCGGGGGGATATTGAGACTATGAAAATAGTTGAGGGTGGGAAATATAAAAATCGTCAACTTGCTATTGCCGCTTTAGGTGGGTCAGTTTCAACAAATGGCACAAAAGGTATCATTGCTGAAGTAATTCGGATAACTTCTTTTCAGGATTTATCGGAGAAAAAGGAACTCGTTAAAGGAAAAATCGTGTTCTACGATATTCCTTTTGATGAGTCTCTTGAGCAACCTTTCGCAGGCTATGGAAAAAATGTCCGATACAGAGTGAATGGAAGTATTGAGGCTGCCCGTTATGGTGCAGTGGCAACTATACTTCGCTCAATAACAACCCGAAACGATAATACCCCTCATGTAGGAGTGATGTATTACAACGATTCAATACCAAAAATTCCCGGTGTAGCAATAGGAATACAGGATGCAGATTTGCTTGCCGGACTACTAAACGATGGTAAAAAAGTGAAATTGCAATTACAACTTAACTGTAGAACTTTACCCGATGCTCTGTCATATAATGTTATCGGTGAAATACGGGGAAGTTTATATCCTGATCAAATTGTTATGAGCAGTGGGCATTTTGATAGTTGGGATAAAGGTGATGGAGCACACGATGATGCGGCAGGTTGCGTACAGGCAATGGAGGCGGTCTATGCTTTTAAGAAACTCAACCTTAAACCTTTAAGAACGCAACGGGTGGTTTTTTATATAAATGAAGAAAACGGTTCAAGAGGTGCAATTGAATACGCGGCAAATAGCGCAAAGTCACACCGTAAGCATATTTGTGCAATCGAAGCTGATCGGGGCGCATCGGTACCAATTGGTTTTTATGTTGAATCTGACTCCACCCGTCTGATTGAATTGCAATCGTGGCTTCCGGTATTAAAAAAGGTAAATATCCACTTTGTTGATGCCGGCGGCAGTGGCGCAGATGTTTCCAAATTAAAAGGGGTTCCTTTGCTGATGGGTTTTGCGACCGATCCACAACGATATTTTGATTTTCATCATTCTGCAAATGATGTTGTCGATGCGGTAAACCCACGAGAATTTTCTTTGGGCTCAGCCGCAATAGCAACAATGATGTACATAATTGACCGGGAAGGAGTTAAATAATAGAGCCGGTACAGCGGAGTGAGCTGCCATACCGGCTGAGGTGGCTTCTATGAATCTACTTCTTTAAACTTTGCAGATAGGAGAGGTAGAAATTTTGACACATTTTTCGGACTCGCGGACTTTCATCAAACTTTATACTTTGTTTAATTGCATAAATACCACGAGCATCACCAATTTTTAATAATGACAAAGCTGCATTAATTCTTTTTGCTTCATCAATACTATTGTGCAAGATTGAAAGAAGAGGAATCACTGCCTTTGTTGACTTCATTTCACCCAGAAAATAAGCACTACTGTTTTGCAGACCCTCATTCTCCGATGAAAGTCCGTTCAGCAGGTTTGTTTCAATTATCGCATTCGATTTCGCTTTTTTAGGAAATTCTTTAGCATAATTCGGCTGACTTGTAAATAGCATAGTCGCAGTAAGAAATACAAATAAGAAAATCTTTTTCATAGTACCATCCAATCATTTAATTAAAATTTACAGGCGAAATTTGCTAAGGAATTGAAGGCAATAAAATTATTATAGTATATGAGGAATATAAAATTTATAGAAGGCTTATTTGCGTTATAAGCTGTTTGACAAAGCAACCTGAATATTTGGTTAAAAACTCACCTTTTCAAAATTCACAGACTTTTTAGTAGCAATATTACGAGTAGTAATAAGTCAGTGATTCAGTGGAAATATCTGATGATAAAGTACTCTTGATAACACCGGTGCTTTCCATATCATCCGTAGTATTAATACACATAAACCGAATATAATGGGAAATAACTATAAAATTAAGCTGATAGCGCACATTCAAGATTACTCAATTTTTGATTTGATAGTAATTTTTTTACAAATCGTGCTTACCACTTTTTGTATTGTAATAACATAACTGCTGTACTAAATTACAATCTCATAAAAAGAAAAATCTTCATGCTAAAACCTCTACTAAAATTTACACTATTACTTATTCTTTTCAGTACATTAATTTCTGCTCAGCCTCCCAAACACGAATTTCGTGCAGTGTGGATAGCTAGTGTTACAAATATTGACTGGCCCTCTTCGAAAACGCTCTCACCTTCTCAACAACGAGCTGAATACATTAGTATTTTAGACAAACATAAACTTAACGGTATAAATGCTGTTGTCGTTCAAATAAGACCCAGTTGCGATGCATTCTATGACAGTAATATTGAACCATGGTCAGAGTGGCTAAATGGAATGCAGGGACAGGCGCCTAATCCATTTTACGATCCTCTTTCTTTTATGATTTCTGAAGCACATAAGAGAGGTATGGAATTTCATGCGTGGTTTAATCCGTATCGGGCTGTTGTGAACAAAAATACAAGCAGTATAACAGCAAATCATATATCCGTAAGACAACCCTCATGGGTGTTTACTTATGGAAATCTCAAAATGCTCGATCCCGGTCTTCCACAGGTTCGTAATTATGTTACTTCGGTAATAATGGATGTTGTAAGAAGATATGATATCGACGGAGTCCATTTTGATGACTATTTTTATCCATACCCGCAAAGCGGAATTTCAATACCCGATAGTGCTACCTTTGCGAACCATAACAGAGGTTTTACCAATAAAAATGATTGGCGCAGAGACAATATCAATCTTCTCATTAAAATGGTAAATGATAGTATTAAATCAGTTAAACCCTGGGTAAAGTTTGGAATAAGCCCGTTCGGAATATGGAGAAATCAATCCACCGATCCCGGCGGTTCGGCTACTTCAGGATTACAATCGTATGACGAAATTTTTGCTGATTCGAAAAAGTGGGTTCAATCCGGATGGATTGACTACATAGCTCCGCAGGTATATTGGAGTTTTGGCTATTCTGCCGCAAAGTATGAAGTGCTTGTACCCTGGTGGGCGGCAAACTCCTCGGCAATGCAGCGTCATTTATACATTGGACAGGCGGCATATAGAATTAATCCTTCCGGTAGTGATACAGCCTGGAAGAATTTAACCCAAATGCCCAGACAGATCCGTTTTAACAGAAGTATTAGTCAGGTAAAAGGCAGTATTTTCTTCAGCTCAAAATCAATAACAAATAATCTTGGCGGATTTCAGGATTCTTTAAGACGCGATTTTTATAAATATCCGGCAATTATTCCTCCAATGAAATGGATTGATTCAATACCGGCAGAACCTCCCGTAAGTCCAACCATGCAGGTTAATGGGCAACAGGTAACATTGCAGTGGACGCATCCATTCCCTGCCTCCGATAATAATCTTCCTTATTTTTATGTAATTTATCGCTACAAAACAGGTGAAACATTTAACAGTAACTCCCCTGTTTTTATCAGGGCTATCATATCAGGTGACTCCACTAAATTTACAGAAACTGTCAGTAGTTCTGTCGATTCATTTCATTATGCTATATCATCGTTAGATCGATTAAGAAATGAAAGTGCTGTAATTGGCGTTTCACTGACCGACATTACTGATGGGAAGAGCATTCCCACAGAATTTTCTCTTATGCAGAATTATCCTAATCCGTTTAATCCCTCGACCACCATCGAATACTCAGTACCTGTTCGGAGCAAAGTCACCATACGGGTATTCGACATATTGGGTAATGAAATATCTTTACTGGTCGATGCAGAACATTCCCCCGGATCTTATAAAGTTAACTTTAATGCGAGCGGTATTCCTAATGGCGTGTATTTTTACACTATGAGTACAAAAGAATTTACTGCAACCAAAAAGCTAATAATATTAAAGTAGTATTTGGGAGTGGCATAACCGAAACGGATCAAAGCCACAATTATATCACCCTTTCAGGGTTCTTGTGCTTAATGGTTAATATATTTCTACAATCATTCCATCCCTACGGGATTTGATCTCGAAACGGGAATCCGGAGACAATCTGTTTTCCGGATGTTGAAATTAATAACCACGAAGTGGTGACATTATTATAGAAAAAAATTGAAACGATAAACCCAAACTCCGAAGGAGTGATATTATTTTGTGTGATTTTTTGGTGTAACTAAATATTTTCATGTTGATTGATAATATCACCCTTTCGGGGTTGGGTGTATGATAAAGTGGATTTTCAATCCAGAGGATTTTCAATCCAGAGGAATTTTAATCCGGAGGATTTTCAATCCAGAGGATTTTCAATCCAGAGGATTTTCAATTTTAGTTCTTAAAATAAATTTAAGCTCAAAATGTCTTACACCCTTTTGATACTGTATAATCAAAAGAATTTCGCAATAGTTCGTAATTACATTTGATTTTTTTATACATGAAAATCCCCTTCATCAATCGCCATAAACAGTTTCGCAAGAAATATTCAATTAACTGAGGAGCTTTTTTACTTTTTAATTTTCTAAAACAGGTTGCATCTAATATTAAAAAACCAATAGCTGGTTTAATAATTTTCAATCCAACTAAAATGATTTTATTCTTTTACGATGGGTACTGTAAATTAAAATGTTGTACATTTACCAACTTCACTTGAAAATCGACTGGAACCACCATTTTATTCGACAAACTCTTTACCTAGTATCAGTCCTAAGCCTTGACTTTCCTTACCACTGGTACC
>CAYTLQ010000001.1:0-4161 GCA_964438715.1 uncultured Ignavibacteriaceae bacterium | reverse complement strand
CGTCGGAACCGTCAGAGCTGTATAAGAGACAGGGATTAATGAAAAGATGCTAAGCAGTCAAAATATCTCCGTCGTGCCTGTGACGATTTGTATAGCCGCCCTAAACGAAGAATCATTGCTTCCAAATCTATTTAATGCTTTATCTAATCAAAATTATCCTCCTGAACTTATTGAACTCGTACTGGTAAATGATCATTCGACTGACAAAACCAAAGAAGTGATGTTGAAGGCGGCACATTCTTTTCCAAATGTAAAAATTGTAGATGCCGTGGAAAAACCATTCCCTGCTAAGAAAGGTGCCTTGCAGATTGGAGTGCAGGAATCTTCAAATAATTTTATCTTATTCACTGATGCTGATTGCCTGCCTGATGAAAATTGGATAAGAGAAATGGTTTCGCAACTTGCCTCTGGTAGCGATGTGGTGATAGGATTGGTTGCCTATAGGTGGAGAGATTCCTTTGTAAGTCAAATCGCCGCCTACGAGCGCTTTAAAGATTATTCCGCTGTATTTGCATTATCACGATTAAATTTCCATTATACTGCGATAGGTTGCAGTTTCGGATATACCCGAAAAACTTTTTCATTATTAAATGGATATACTAATACCCTTGATACACTCAGTGGAGATGATGATTTATTATTGCGAGAGGCAATTAAAAGGAAATTAAAAATTACTACCGTTTATTCCGGAAAGAGTGCTGTAATTACTGAACCGCCCAAGTATCTTCGGCAATATTTCCATCAGAAGCTAAGACATATTAAATCATCTCACTATTATATTCCATCGGCACAGTTATATTTAGGAACTTTTCATTTATCGGGATTTTTCTCACAATTTTCGTTTATTCTGGCTGGTATAACTCCCCTGTTTTTGCTCCCATTCATTATAAAAATTGTCTCTGAATTTCTTTTTACGAAAAAATACATGCGGTACTTTGGACATAATTTTTCTTCATTCTTCATTCTGCGAGCTTCAATGGTAATGGAAATACTGACCCCGATCAATTTTATTAACTCGCTCTTATTTAAGGTAAAATGGAAAGTATGACACTTGTTATTCAGGGTGTACGACATTTTGAGCTTAGATTTATTTTCAATTTGCGATTAGAATCAGATAATTTTTCTCATCCGTCAGAGAACGGATTTAATAATCCAGAGGATGTTCCATCCGGAGGATTTAAAATTTTATCATACACTCAACCCTGAAAGGGTGATATTTTTGTAACAACAGCTATCCTTCATATTCTGAAAACCCTGAAAGGGTGATATAATAGTGGCATTGTCCGTTAGTCCGTTAGCTACGGATTAGCCAACGGATCCCCTGACGGAGTGAAGAAAAATTATAATGTCACCTTGTCAATGTTTGTTTTGTTTGTGTTATTATTATACTATCCAGAGGATTTACAATCCGGAGGATCTTCGATTTGTGATTAGCTCAGTTAATTTTCAACCATTTTGTCGTACACCCGATATTCATTTAACTTTAACAAAACAATAACAATTAATTATATTTCACTTTAATTTTTCTGAAATACTTTATGACTTCCTACGAAACACTCGCACAAATTGCAATCACAACGCGGGAGAAAGCATTACCTGTTTACTCCAATTTCCATGTTGGTGCGGCTTTACTAACTACGGATAATACCATAATTACCGGAGTAAACATTGAAAGCTCAAGTTATGGCTTAACAATTTGTGCAGAAAGAACAGCAATTTTCAAAGCCCTCTCTGAAGGATATAGAAATTTCCGCGCAATCGCTATTTCAAGCGATTATTCGGGTTTTATTTCACCTTGCGGCGCCTGTCGGCAAATAATCCACGATTTTTGTAAAGGCATTGATATTATTTTAACAAATGGAAAAGGTGATATGAAAATATTTAAAGAAAGTGAATTAATTCCATTTGCCTTTGATGATAAAGCATTAAACGAGGATAAAAATAATGATTGAGCATTTTCATCATCAGCGCCCTGCGGAAACCGGGTGGATTGAAGTGATTGCCGGATGTATGTTTAGTGGTAAAACAGAAGAACTCATCAGAAGACTTCGCCGCGCCCGCATTGCTCAACAAAAAGTAATAGTCTTTAAACCAACAATTGATGACCGCTACTCTGCATCCAGTATCGTCTCTCATAACGAACAATCTCTTGAATCCTTCTCAATCAAAAACGCTTCTGAAATACCGCCTTTAAGCAATGATGCTCATGTTATTGGAATTGATGAGGCACAGTTCTTTGATAATGATATAGTTAAGATTGTTAACGACCTTGCTGACAACGGTAAAAGAGTTATTATCGCAGGGTTGGATATGGATTATAAAGGTGTTCCATTTGAACCAATGCCACAATTACTTGCAATTGCTGAATATATCACAAAAACTCTTGCTATATGTGTTCACTGTGGCAATCCGGCTGATAGAACTCAAAGAAAGGTTGCATCAAATGAGCGAGTTATCATTGGAGCTGCTGGACTCTATGAGGCGCGTTGCAGAAAATGCCATTATATACCAACTGAATAAGGAAATATCGTAGGATGGATTATATTAATATTCTTCGTGGTCTTTTAGGTGTATTAGTAATTCTTGGAATAGCCTTCCTCCTTTCGAATAACAAAAAAAATATTAATTGGCGACTAGTACTTTCCGGTCTTGCAATACAGTTGATTTTTGCGATTTTCATTATTAAAGGCGAAGAGCTGAAAAGGTTATTTTATCCCCTTGGTCTTCCGAAAATGTTTTTTGAATGGGTAAGTGGATTATTTGTTCTTCTACTTAACTTTACTTCCGAGGGCGCGAAATTTGTGTTTGGTAATCTTTCAATTGCTCCCGGATTTCAGGATAGCCTTGGATTCTTTTTTGCTTTTCAGGTACTTCCGACAATAATATTCTTTGCGAGTCTTATGTCCGTACTTTATTACCTCGGAATAATGCAAAAAGTTGTGCAGGCAATGGCCTGGGTAATGGCAAAGATTATGGGTACAAGCGGTGCAGAATCGCTCTCTTGTACGGCAAATATTTTTGTTGGTCAGACTGAAGCCCCACTTATGGTGAAACCCTATCTAAAGAGCATGACGAAAAGTGAATTATTAGCTGTTATGATTGGAGGTATGGCTACAATTGCGGGAGGTGTCATGGCGGCATACATTCAAATATTAGGATCATCCTGGGCAAAAACTTATAATCTGCCAATCGAACAAGCACAGTTACAGTTCGCGACACATTTGCTCGGTGCAAGCTGCATGGCAGCTCCTGCCGCCCTAGTAATTGCTAAAATTATTTTCCCGGAAACTGAAATACCTGTAACGAAGGGAGTAGTAAAAGTACAAGTAGAGAAGAATGGATCAAATATTGTTGAAGCTGCAGCAAATGGGGCATCTGATGGCTTGACTCTCGCTCTTAATGTCGGTGGAATGCTTATAGCCTTTATCGCACTTATCGCGCTGTTAAACTATTGCCTCACTTTTCTGGGTAGTTTCTGGGGTATTAATGATTTTCTAAATAGTATTTATGGTGTGCCGCTTAATTTTCAATTTTTAATTGGCTGGTCTTTGCAATGGGTGGCATTTGCAATAGGTGTGCCCTGGAATGAAGCACTTAATTTCGGGTCGTTAATTGGCTCGAAGATTGCACTTAACGAGTTCGTCGCTTACATCGAATTAGGCAAAATGATAGAACTAGAGAAGATGGTCGAACCAAAGGCGATTTTTATGGCTACTTATGCACTTTGTGGTTTTGCAAATTTCAGTTCAATTGCAATTCAGATCGGGGGAATTTCACCATTAGCTCCTGAGCGCAAGAGTGATATCGCCTCACTCGGAATAAAAGCAGTTATTGGTGGCTCACTTGCTACTCTGCTAACCGCTACATTTGGTGGAATTTTATTTTAGTTGAATTATGGTAAATCTCAATAATATCTATAAAATTACTGTTAACTCATTTATTTCCAAATTGCCATTTAAGGTTGATACAGCCGTTATACTTGGTAGTGGATTAGGAGATTTTGCCGAAAGTTTTGAAAGCACTATATCGCTCCTTGTTTCTGAAATTACGAACTATCCTCTTTCTACAGTACAGGGTCATATCGGCAAAATTCATTTTTTAGAATATTCAAACAGGCGCATAATGCTATTTCAGGGTAGAATCCATTTTTATGAAGGTTAT